>CAYHNV010000001.1:0-61871 GCA_964358065.1 uncultured Elusimicrobia bacterium
ACGGAAGGCCGGATCGTGTTCATAGGTGCGGTCGTACAGGATTTCCTTGACTAAGCAGCAGGCGGCATAGATATCCAGCTCGAAGATCAAGCCATCCGCGGTGCGCACGACGGCTGGACGGCGCGAGAAGCCGAGTCGCCCGAGAATGCCGAGGGCGCGCAGACGGCTCACGGCCTGGGTCGCCCCCCACGCGCGAGCGGCGACGTACAGGGCATAGTAGAGGCTCACGCATGAAAGTCGCGAGAACAGGCTTCCCTTCAAACGGAATTGGAAGGCGAGATCTTCGACGATATTCCGGAGAGCCTGCATGTTTAGATTCTAACAGATTCGCTCATCCAGGCCGTTCGTTTTGATTGACTTTTTCTCCCGTCGGTTCAGGATGCTGATGGCCAGCTCGCGATCCTCGATGGACAGCAGACGCCAGACCAGGCCGTAGCACAGAAGCCCCCCCGCGCTCCCGAGAATGAACAGGCGCGACCAGGTCGAACCCAGGGGATGCAGCAGCATTGCCGCAGCCAGCAGCGTGCCGCTGCTGGTGAACGGGATGACGAGACAGTCGGCCAGGAAGCGCCGCCAGTCCAAACCCAGGAACTTCGCCTGCACGAAGGCCGCGTAGGCCAGGGCGGGCAGCGCCTGCCCCGCGGCCGCGCCCGCGGCCGCGCCGAGGATGCCCCAGCGCGGTACGAGCAGGATCCAAAGCAGCAGGCTCAAGCCCGCCTGAATCCACGACAGGATCGGGGAGAACATCGGGCGCCCGATCCCGATGACGACCGAGTTCGGCACGTACGCCATCACTCCAAACGCTTGGCCGACCACGAGGAGGCGCGCGGGCCAGACCGAGTCGTCGCCGAAGCGCCCTCCCAGCCACAGGCTCAGCAGTTGTGGCATGAACGCGAACAGGAGCGCATAGGCCGGCCATAGCAGTGTCAGCATGATCCGCACCACTCGCGAATAAATCCGGCGTAGCGTCTCCCCCGACTCGTCCCGGCTGGCGGCGCTGAGCGTCGGCAACAGGACTGCGGCGACCGACGCGGGAAGAACCTGCAGGCGCTGTAGCGCGGACATGGGCACGGCGTAGAGCGTCAGTGACGTGAGCTGCTGGACGCGCAGGACGAACAGCTTGTCCACCTGGCTGCTGACGATCCAGGCCAGCGGTCCCGGACAGAGGCTGAGGCCGAACAGGAGGAAAGAACGGATGTTCGCTCGGGGTCCGTCCGCGGGAAGCGCCGCCACTTGACGCAGAACCAGAGTCGCTCCGATGAGGAAGAACACCGCGTTCAACGCAGCATACCACCAGGAGATCGCGACCACGCCATGCGCGTACGCCATAAGGGAAAGCGCGCCAAGAGGCATCAGCACGCCCTGCGTCACGGCCAGGAAGTTCTGCAGGTCGAAGCGGCGCAGGCCCTGCAAGGCGGCTTGCGCCCAGAGGGAGCAGGAGAGGAAGACGCCTCCCAGCGTGGCGGCGTGCAGGACCAGGATCACATCGGCCGACTGCGCGCCGGACGCGCGCAGGATCGTTGCCGCCAGGCGAGGGGCGAGCGCCCACAGCATGGCGCCGCCCAACGCCGCGGTCGCGAAATGCATCAACATTCCGACGCGGAGGATATCGCGCATGGCGCGGCCTTCCCCCGCCCCTTCATGCTCCGACAGATATTTCACCGTGGCGGAGCCTGCCCCGAGAGACAGCGCCGGCAGATAGGACGCGGCCGAATTCAGCAGGATGTAAAGACCATAGCCTTCGACTCCCAGCCCCCGGATCATTGTCGGAATGACGGTGATGTTGACCAGCGCCAGTCCGATTTGGCCTCCGAGGCTCCAGGAAACGTCAGAAATGAAGCGTCTCGAGCGGCTCATGCGGCCTATTCTATTAAAATGAGAGTAGTTGCCGATTTGCTAACATTCAAAATGGCCCAAGGAAAGTCGCCGCGCAAAGTCGGCATTTTCGGCGCCGGATTGATGGGGAAATTTCACGCGGAGAGCGCGGCAAGCTACGGGGCCCGCATCGTCAGCGTCTATGACCCGAGGATTGAAGCGGCGCGGGCGGTCGCGGCCAAACACGGCGCGTATGCCGCGGAGGATCCGACTGATTTCTTCGACCGGCAACTGGATCTCGTCATCATTGCAACCCCGCCTGCGGTGCGCGTCGAGCCGGTCAGGATGGCGTGTGAGCGCGGCATCCATCTGCTCATCGAAAAACCGCCGGCTCTCCGTCTCCACGACGCGCGCACTTGTCTTGGTCTCATTGAGAAAGCCGGCGTCATGGCCGGCTGCGGTTTCCAGCTGCGTTACGGGTCCGCCTTTGAGAAACTGCGAGACATGCTTGCCGATCAGACCGTGCATCTCGTCCGCACGCTGTTGACCACGGGCTCTTATCTCAACGCTCCGGCGAACTCCTGGTACCTGCAAAAGCGCCATAGCGGCGGCAGTATCAGTTCGGATGCCATCCATCCCCTGGATGCCGTCCGCTATATGCTCAATAACGCCCGTTGCGTGAAGGCCCACGCCTTGGCCGTGAAGAACATGGCTCAGGATTGGCCCGACACGGACTGCGAGAACTCCGTCCAGGTGACTTATGAACTGGATAACGGCGTTTTTGGGACGCACATGAACCACAGCGGATGCGAGGCGGGCGATATCAACTTCGAATTCATCGGCCCGCACCTGCGCCTTTATACCATCGGTTGGGGGAACGGCAGCATAAAAGGGCGCTATAAAGGCAAGGACGTTAAGGAGCCGGTGACCGAACAAAGCCGCCTTGGGCTGGACAAAACGGGAGCGATGCTGCGCGCCATCGAAACGGGCGACACGTCCCTCATCCGCAGCCCTTTCAGCGACGCGATCCACACCATGGAACTCGTTGAGGCGGCCAATCGAAGCATTCTCACCGGCCAATTCGTGCGCACGGAAGGTCTCGGACGGGAACTTCCCGTGCCGTCATAGGCGGCAGCGCTCGAACATGAGGGTGTGCGTGCTCGGCGGCACCGGCAACATCAGTGCGGAGATCGTCAAGCTCCTGCTCCGGCTCGGCCATGAGGTTACGTGCTACAACCGCGGCCAGAGCGGCGAGCCGCCCCGGGGTGTTCGTGTGATCCACGGAGATCGCCAAGATCGCGAGCGCTTCGAACAAGCCATGCAGGCCCAGAGATTCGACGCTGCCATCGACATGATTTGTTTCTCAAAAGACGACGCATCATCAAGCATTCGCGCTTTCCGCGGCGTGAGGCACTTCGTCCATTGCTCGACGACGACGACGTATGGTCTCGCATTCGATTGGCTGCCGGTGACCGAGGACCATCCGTTGCGCCCGACCATGGACTCCTCGAAGAATAAAGTTGAGGCGGACAATACGTTCCTGGCCGAATATTACGCCTCAGGCTTCCCGGTCACGATCATCAAGCCATCGACGACCTACGGTCCCAAGTTAGGCTGGGTGCGGCAAGCGGCTTTTGATCTCTATTGGATAGACCGCGTGCGCAAGGGGAAGCCTATCCTTATTTGCGGCGATGGCACGGCGATCCATCAATTCCTCCACGTTGAGGATGCGGCCCTGGGCTTCGCGCATGTCCTTGGGAGAAGCCGTTGTGTCGGCCAGACTTACAATTTGGTCCGCCGGGAGCATGTTACGTGGCTGGATTACCACAAAACGGCGATGAGGATTCTAGGGCGAGAAGTCGAACTTGTCGGCATTCCGCTGGTCGACATGGAAGCCATGAGCATTCCCAACCTCGAACTCTGCAAGAATCTATTCGCGCATAATGCGATCTACAGCCCGGAGAAGATTTTCCGCGACGTGCCTGAGTTCCAGCCCCGCGTCTCGCTCGAGGAGGGATTGCAGCGAGTTCTTGAAACTCTTGACAGGGATCAGCGGGTCCGAAATTCGGATAAATACGACTGGGAAGACCGTGCCATCGCCGCGCAGCGCAATACGCGAACCGTCGCGATTCGCTGATAGCGCCCCCCCTGCGCATTTCTCCTAGAGTCCTTTCCCCGCCCAAACCGTGTGGATCGTGTGGAGGAGGATCTCCGCGTCATACAGGAATCTTCCCGGGGGTGAATAAGCGCGGCATGCGCTGATATATTCGCTGTCGAGGTCCACGTCCGTTTTCATCGTTTTGACGCCTTTATGGACCTGCGTGAGGCCGCTCAATCCCGCTCGGATGACTTTCTTTTGAAACAGACCGCGCCGCAGATCTTCTTCGTAATCATTGATCGGGAATGGTCTGGGGCCCACCCAACTCATCTCTCCCCGCAGGATATTGAAAATCTGGGGCAGCTCGTCGAGATACCATTTCTTAAGATAGCGCCCGACGACCGTGCAGTATTGTTTCTGCTCCAATGTCTTAAATCGGTCGCGGCGGTGTCGGCTGGGCTCTTCGTTCAGGACGCTGTTTTTTGTGATTCGAAACTTATAGAGTGGGAATTCGCGGCCCTCGCTGATCCTCATTTGATGGTAAATGACCGGCCCGCGTGCCGCTGGATTTAACAATCCCTCCACCTTTATGAGGACGATGATCAGAAGATAAATCGGAAGCAGCACGATCAGCGCTCCCAATGCCAGGATTTTGTCGAAGCTCGCCTTCAGTAGGTCGCAAGGCACGTGGGGAGGTTCGTTGTCGAGTCTCTTCTGGCTGTCGGACATAGGCTTATCCTGCCCGGGGAGGAGTCCACGGTGCTGCGAGCGCGTCGGTGCGACCGGAGCGCAAGCACTCGAGGTCCCATCGGACCATCGACTTGACGAGTTCTCCAAATCCAACACGTGGTTCCCATCCGAGAAGTCGGCGGGCCTTGGCGGGGTCGCCGCGAGGCTCGACCGGCTCATGGGGACGGCGTAGGCTCTCCTCGAGGACCACGTGCCTCTTCCAGTCGAGGTCGGCGGCACCGAAAGCCGTCTCAACGAAATCCTGGACGGAATGGGTCGCGCCCGTGGCGATGACGAAGTCCTCCGGGCGGGCGTAGCGGAGCATGCGGCGCATCGCGTCGACGTAGTCCCCCGCGAAGCCCCAGTCGCGGCGGGCGGCCAGGTCGCCGAGCCGCAGTTCCGAGGCGCGCCCGAGCTTGATCGCGGCGACGGCACGCGTGATCTTGCGCGTGACGAAGACCGGGTCACGGCGCGGAGACTCGTGGTTGAAGCATAGGCCGCTGACCGCGAAAAGGCCGTGGTGCTCGCGGTAGATGGAGACGATGTGGTGCGCGTAGACCTTCGCGGCCCCGTAGGGGCTGCGCGGGTTCAGCGGCGTCGCCTCGTCTTGCGGGCTCTGTGCGGGGAGGCCGAACATCTCGGACGACGAGGACTGGTAGAACCGGGCCTGCGGCGCAAGTCGGCGCACGGACTCGAGGAGGCGGGTCACGCCAAGTCCCGCCACTTCGCCGGCCAGCGCCGCCTCATCCCAGGTTGCCGGCATGAAGGATTGGGACGCGAAGTTGTAGATCTCATCGGGCCGCGAGGCGTTGATCGCCCGGTCGACCGAGCCCTGGTCGGTCAGGTCGGCCTCGACCAGCCGGATCCGGCCGCGCACGGCGCCGAGGCGCGTCAGCCCCGTCCGGCCTCCGGGACGGACGAGACCGAGGACCTCGTCGCCGCCGGCGACCAGGAGTTCCGCCAGGTAGGAGCCGTCTTGGCCGGCCGCGCCGATGATCAGCGCCCTTGTCATCGAGGCGAAAGCGGTCTTTGCGCGCAGGTGATGAAGTTGTCCGTCAAGATGTGGGAGGAGTGGATGAGCCCCGAGCCCGTGGCGGCGTGCAGGTAGATGCGGGCGCCCTGCTCGATGACGCGCCACATCAGGCGGCGCAGCAAGGCGCGAAATCCATTGCCGCAAGGACGCGAGGGCAATGAGGCCGGGGAGGCGAAGCCGCAGGTCAACAGAACCTGAGACATGCTGCCCGGTGTAAAGGCGTTCTCATGAGTGAAGTCGCCATAGCGGATGCGGCCCCAGCCAAAGGCCTCGGCGTTCACTGTCTGAATGATGAGCTTTCCCCCCGGTCGCAGCGCGGCGAGACAAGTATCCAAGAAGGGCAGGACCTCGTCCTTTCTCAGGTGCTCGAGCACGTCGATGGCGAAGATTCGCTCAAAACCACGCTCACGCTCCTTCAGGAAAGAGACGGCGTCACCCTGCGTGACTCCGGTTATGCCCAAACGTCCGGCCGTGGCCGCCATCTCGGAACTGCCGTCGACGCCGCAGGAGTTCTTGTAGCCGCACTGCTGAAGCCAGTGCAGCAGGGGACCGTAGCCGCATCCGACATCAGCGATGGGAGCGTCGAGATCGGCAGGGAGATGGGAGCGAAAGAATACCTCGTAGGAACGACCAGAGAGGGCAAGCCCTCCCGGTGTGGGGTTGCCCACCGTTTTCATGTGCGTGCTGACATAGGCGTCGTACAGCCTTTTTCGGTAGTCGGCCATAGGTTGATTCTATCTTTTTCTCATTCTTGAGGCTTCCAGTCCCGCTGCAAACTGTTATTATTCACGGAACGATGGCCTCCTACGTCGATGTCGCGCGATGCCGGGTCTGCGGGAATCCGGAGATGACCCAGTTGATGGCTCTTGGCGTCCAGGCGCTGACCGGCGTGTTCCCGCGTTCCCGCGACGAGAAGGTCACCAGCGGGCCATTGGACCTCGTCAAGTGCTTGGAGTCCCCCGGGGGACAGTCCTGCGGCCTCGTCCAGCTCCGCCAAACCTACAGCAAGGTCGAGATGTACGGCGGCCGTTATGGCTACCATTCCGGCCTCAACGCGTCGATGGTGAGCCATCTGCGGGGCAAGGTTGCCGACATCCTGAAGCAGGTGGGCCTCGGCGCGGGCGACCTCGTCTTGGACATTGGCTCCAACGACTGCACCCTGCTGAAGGCCTACCCGGAAAGCGGGGCGAGCTTGGTCGGCGTGGACCCCACCGGCGAGCAGTTCCGTCGCTTCTATCCGCCGCACGTCGAGCTGATCGCTGATTTTTTCTCGGCGGACCTCTTTCGTCGGCGCTTTCCAGGCCGCAAGGCGAAGGTCGTGACTTCGATCGCGATGTTCTACGATCTCGACGCGCCGATGGACTTCGTCGCGGACGTGCGCGACATCCTCTCCGACGACGGCATATGGGTCGTCGAGCAAAGCTACCTGCCGGCGATGCTTGAGGCGAGCGCTTACGACACGATCTGCCACGAGCACCTTGAGTACTACGGCGCGCGTCAGATGCGCTGGATGATGGAGCGCTCCGGGCTCAAGATCGTCGGCATCGAGCGCAACGCGATCAACGGCGGCAGCTTTTCGTTGACGGTCGCCAAGAAGTCCGCGCCGTATCCCGAGTGCGCGCGTGAGCTGAAGGCGTTCCTGCGCGCGGAAGAGGCCTGCGCGGGCCTGGAGCCGTACCGCGCCTTCGCTTCAGCGGTCGCGCGCCACCGCGAGGAGCTTGTCGCCTTCCTGTCACGCGCGCGCTCCGAGGGGAAGACGACGCTCGGTTATGGCGCCTCGACGAAGGGCAACGTGATCCTACAGTACTGCGGGCTCACCGAGAAGGACATTCCCCTCATCGGCGAGGTGAACCCGGATAAGTTCGGGTCCTTTACGCCGGGCACGCGCATCCCTATCGTCCCGGAGGCCGAGGTGCGCGCCCGGAAGCCGGACTATTTGCTGGCCCTTCCTTGGCATTTCCGCGACTTTATCGTCGAGAAAGAAGCCGGGTATTTGCGCGCGGGCGGCAGGCTGGTGTTCCCGCTGCCCAAGCTTCAGGTCGTCACCCAGTGAAGGCCGTGCCTGTCTCCGTGGTCCTGGAGTGCGGACTGAACGCGGACTTCAAGCGCGGCATCGACTACTACGTCGACAACATGGTCGACGGCCTGGTCGAGGTCGATCAAAGAAATCGCTACCTGCTGTTCTCGTTCTTCTTCCGCGAGCATGCCCGCAAGAGCGCCAGGATGCCGCACCCGGTCGCTCCGAACTTCAAGACGCTCTACCGGCGCTTCCCCGAGTCTCTGGTGACCGCGCTTGATCTTGAGCGCGGCGTGCCGGTCGTGGAGAAGGCCCTGCTGCGTGGGCGACGCTTCGACGTCTACCATGCGCTTTCCGGCGGTCGCCTGCCGCATGTGCGCGGCGCGAAGACCGTGGTGACGTTCTTTGATCTTGTCGTCGAGGCCCACCCGTTGGCGGGAGGGCGTCCTGATCCGGGCCGCGTGATCTCGGACCCGGACACCTATGAATATGCGCGGCGCGCGGACTGCCTGGTCGCGACCGGCGATCAGACGAAGAAGGATCTCATGCGCTTCTACGCGATCCCGGAAGAGAAGATCGTGGTGATCCCGACCGGGGTCAACCTGAAAGTCTTCCATGAAGTCGCCGATGAGGGGGAGCGCCGGCGCGTCCGCGCGCGCTACGGCCTGCCCGAGCGCTACCTGATGGTCATCGGACCATACGTGCCGCCCCAGCGGACCAACGCGGAGAGCACTCTGCGCGCTTATGCGGCCCTGCGCCGCGCGGGGACGATTGGAGACTGCCGTCTCGTCTTCGTCGGCGCGGAGAACGATCACCTTCGCAAACTGCTGGGTCTGGCCGAGGATCTTGGGGTGCGCGCGCAGTGTTCGACGACGGGCTACGTGGCGCTCGAGGACTTGGCCGCGGTATACGGTCTGTCGAGCGGCGTCGTGCACCCGACGAGCATCGAGGGCTTCGGCTACGGGCTGGAGGTCCTGGCCTGCGGCGTGCCGTTCATCACATCGAACTTGCCCGGCGTGCTCGAGTCGGTCGGCGGGATCGCGTGGACGGTGACGCCCAACGACGTGCCCGCCATCGAGAAGGCGATGGGCGACGTCCTCTTGAAGCCGGAACTGTGCCGTGAGATGCGGGAGAAAGGTTTGGCGCGCGCCGCGAAGTATTCGTACAGCGTGGTCGCGGGACGGCTGGCGTCGCTCTACGAGCGGCTTGGGGCTGAGGCGAACTGAGATGTGTGGTATCTGCGGGGTGGTTTACGGCGACGGTCGCGTTGCCGACCAGGCTCTGCTGAAGAGGGCCAACGCCCTCATCGCTCACCGCGGCCCTGACGACGAAGGCTATCACGTTGACGGTCCCGCCGGCTTGGCCATGCGCCGGCTGGCCATCATCGACCTTTCGACGGGGCATCAGCCCCTCTCTTATGCCGACGAGTCCCTGTGGGTCGTGCTCAACGGCGAGATCTACAACTACCTCGAACTGCGCGCGGAGCTGGAGGGCAGAGGCCACCGCTTCAAGACGAAGTCCGACACCGAGGTGGTGCTGGCCCTCTATCAGGAGATGGGGGGGGGCTGCGTGCAGAAGCTGCGGGGGATGTTCGCCTTCGCGGTTTGGGATCGCAAGAAGCAGAGGCTCTTCATCGCCCGCGACCGCATCGGCAAGAAGCCTCTGGTCTATGCCGAGCGCCCCGGCGGCGGGCTTCTCTTTGCTTCGGAGATCCGCTGTCTCTTCGCCCTTGACCGCGGGCTTTCCCGTCAGACGGACCCCGTGGCTGTCGACATGTACCTTTCCCTTCAGTACATTCCCTCGCCGAAGACGGTTTACCGTGATGTCAAAAAACTCCCGCCCGGTCATACCCTCACCTGGGAGAACGGGAATACAACCATCGAACGATATTGGGACCTGCCGGTCGGTCAGCCTCCCATCACCACGGACATCGAGGAAGCGAAGAGACTCCTGCGGAATAAATTGACCGAGTCGGTGCGGTTGAGGATGATTTCAGACGTCCCGTTAGGGGCGTTCCTTTCCGGGGGGGTGGACTCGTCGGTCATCGTGGCGTTGATGAGCGGGCTGTCCTCCAAGCCGGTTAAGACATTTTCCATCGGCTTCGACGAGGAGCGCTTCTCCGAGATTCACTACGCCAAGATGGTCGCCGACAAGTATCACACCGATCATACGGAGTTCATCGTCAAGCCCAAGATGGCGGACGTGCTTCCCAAGCTGGCTTGGCATTACGGCGAGCCCTACGCCGACCCTTCGGCCCTGCCCACGTATTACGTCTCGCGCGAGACGCGCAAGTTCGTGACCGTGGCCTTGAACGGCGACGGCGGCGACGAGAACTTCGGCGGCTACCTGCGCTACTTCGCGATGAAGGCGGCTCGCCTGAGCGACGCGCTGCCCGGGCCGCTGCGCTCGGCGCTGAAGGCGGGGGCCGAACTCCTGCCCGAGCACGACGCGCCGCACGGCAACGTCTGGCGCGTCAAGCGCTTCCTGCGCTCGACCCTCTTCAACGACCTGCCCGGCCGGCATCTTAAGATGATCAGCTACTTCGCCGAGGACGACAAGCCCGGGCTCTACGCCCCGGAGTTCGTGAAGGTCCTGGGGCCGGGGATGGGTGCGGCCGTCGGCTACATGTCCGACGCCTTCAAGGCCTGCGAGGGCGAGGATTTCGTCAACCGGCTGCTCTACGTCGACTTCAAGACCTATCTTCCCGAATGCCTGATGGCCAAGGTGGACATCGCGTCGATGGCCTGCTCGCTTGAGGGGCGTTCGCCGCTGCTTGACCACGAGTTCGTGGAGCTGGCCTATCGGATGCCGGGGAACTGGAAGCTCAAGGGCCTGCGGGGACACAAATGGATCTTCAAGGAGACCTTCAAGGACCTCCTTCCGCCGGAGATCCTGACGCGCGGCAAGATGGGCTTCGGTATTCCGCTTGGCTCGTGGTTTCGCGGGCCGCTGAAGGAGTACTGGGCCGGCCATGCGCTGTCGCGCGAGGCGCTGGGCCGCGGCTATTTCACCGGGGAAGGCCTGCGCTCACTCTGGGATGAACACCAGAGCGGCCGGCGCGACCACGGCTACCGCTTATGGGCTTTGCTGATGCTGGAACTCTGGCATCGCCACGCCGACGGTCCCGGCGCCGCTATGTGTTCTCGCACATCGTAGCTCGCACCGGTGCCA
This sequence comes from uncultured Elusimicrobia bacterium, assembly GCA_964358065.1. Lineage (GTDB taxonomy): Bacteria > Elusimicrobiota > Elusimicrobia > UBA1565 > UBA9628 > GWA2-66-18. The sequence goes on from CAYHNV010000001.1 coordinate 10,864, forward strand.
GTTTAGGACCTTATGGTTCATTTGGCTGCGGCGAAGAGCACGATGCCTTCCCAGCCGAACGCCGCGTAGGCCGCCCGGAAGAATGGATAGGCCGTCCAGGCCGCGGCGTCGAGGAGGGTCTGCTTGACCCCCACAAGAGACTTCACGAGGGCGGCTCGCGCGCCCGGCGCGGCGTCTCCTGCGGGGGCGTGACGGAGCTGATCCACGTTCAGGGCCTTCACGGCCAAGCCCAGGCGCAGGGAGTTGCGCAGTATCAGTTGGAGTACCGGCAGGGGGTAGGCCAACGGGCGGCACTCGATCACCGTGAAGCCCCCTCGCGTGAGCAGTCTCGAGAGGGCTCGCGCGTTCCAGCGGGTCAGGTGGTGAGGAGGCATGTCGACGTCCGTGATGCTCGGGTCCTTGAAGGGATCGAAGGTCCGGTCGCGGTTGGGCGTGCCGACGACCAGCAGGCCGCCGGGCTTGAGCAGGGATTTCGCCGACTTCAGCCATGCGAGAGGGTCGTCGAGGTGTTCGATGACCTGGAAGATCGTGACCGCGTCGAAGGAGGCGGGCGTCGCCCCGCGCGTGAATTCAGGCAGGCCGCCGTGAAAGACGTCAAAACCGCCCGCCTTCAGAGCCCTCGCGCGCGCGGAGTTGAAGTCCAGTCCCGCGACGGAGAAGCCGGCGGCGCGCGCGCGGTGCAGGAAGCCGCCGGAACCGCAGCCGACGTCCAGCAGGCGGCCCCCGGAAGGCACCTCCCGCCTCAGCAGAGCCAGAGCCTCATCGTATTCGAAGGTCATCGGATCCGTTTTCTCCGAGACCGAGACCGCGTAGAGGTCGGATTTTTGCTCGTAATATCCCGAGCCTGGGTTTTTGAATGGGTCGCAGAATCCCGCGCCGCAGTCTGGGCAGTCATAGAGGCGGTACTCCGCCCAGCGGCGGACGAAGATCATCGGCGCGCGGGCCGCGCAGAGCGGGCACTCATCCATGGAAGTGGTCCAGCAGGCGCCAGACCCAGCCCTGCATCCAGGCGGGATAGATCGACTCGTAGCGCGTGCAGTCCCGGCAGGCCTTGGGATAATCCCCGCGCGCGTGGCGCTCGAGCAAACCTCGGATCGGGGCTCCGGACAGGATATCCGACAGCGGTTCGGCGTGCACGTCGCCGATGATCAGCGTGGCTTCGATGTCCCGGCAGCAGCAGGCATTGACGCGGCCGTCGGCCAGGACCGTGGGGCCGGTGAGCAGGCGCCGGCAGGGACCGCGGTGGATGGGCGGGGGCTTGGGGACCAGGCCGGCCTGCCGGAGGGTCGTCTCCGAGATGTCGCCGCCCCAGTTGTCGAAATCATCGACGGCGTCCACGGTGAGGAGGCCTTCGCGTTCTCTCCTGATGAGATAGTCCCAGAACTCGCCGCTCTCGCTGCCCTTGGGCGCGCGCAGGTTGACCTGGATGGAGATCTTGGAGCGTTTAAGCTCCTTCGCGTCGATGAGGCCGCGGATATTGGCGACCGCCTCATCGAACTTGTCGACGCCCATGACCCGGTGGTAGGTCTTGCGGTCAAAGCCGCCGAAGGAGCAGAAGATCGTGAAGCGGCCGTCGTAAGCGACCAGGCGCTCGAGGATGTCCGGCTTCATCAGGATCGCGTTCGTGTAGAAATGGAAGCCCTTCACCTCGGCGCGGGAGGCGAGGAAGTCCAGCCTTTCTAAGAGATGCCGGTCCACGAACGGGTCGCCGACGATGGGAGTCAAGTCCACCTCGGCGTGTCCCAACGCCAGGTATTGCTCCACCACGCGCTGGAAGGTCTCCATCGGCATGGTCGCTTTCGAGCGTTTCATCTGCGGGTATGCGCAGAAGACGCAGCGCGCGTTGCAGATATTGGTCCCCTCGATGTAAAGGGTGTGCGGACGGATCCGCATCAGCGCGTAACTAAGCAAGTCCCCGACCCGCTCCCGGGCGTCGGAGACTTCCCCCCGCAGCCGCGTGGGGACCGCAGCGCGCCACGCGGCCCTGGCTATTTTTGAGAAGACAGCCATTCGCTCAGAGCCTCCAGGACAATCTCAGGCGTCATTCGGTTGAGGCAGTCGTGGTGTCCGCAGTTGCGGGAATTGATGACCCCCGCCCCCTCGCTCGATAGGGCCAGCTGGATGCAGGGCTGGCAGGGCAGTTCCATTTGGACCTCGCGGTGCCTCTGCGGGTCCCAGAAGGCACCGTTGTCGCGGCGGCTCGATGGTCCCCAGACCGAGAATGTCGGCACTCCCAGGGCCATGGCCGCCTTGACCGGGCCCGTGTCGCAGCCGAGGAAGAACTCGCAGCGGCGGATCGTCGCGAGCGTCTGCAGCAGGCTTGCGCGGCCGACGAGATCGACGCAAGGCCCCGTGAAGATGGAACGAAATCGCCCCAAGGCTTCCACTTCCGAAGGCCCGCCGAGGATGACGAGGACGCAGGGATGGGAGCGGATCATTTTCTCGCAGACTCGAGCCCACTGCTCAGCGGACCAGATCTTCCGGTACGGGTCGCCGGCGCTCCCGGCGGCGCCGAGATGCAGGCCGACGATCCTGCGGCCGGCGTGGGAGGCGAGCGTCCTCTCGGCGAAGGCGTGGTCGGAGTCCAGCTCAGGCAGGGCCGGGCGGACGGCGAGGGCTTCTTGCGCGTCATGGGAGCCTCCCAAGGCCTCGATGAGGCGCAGATTGCGGCGCACGGCGTGCTCCCGGCCTTCAGCGAGCCAGATCTTGAGGTTCAATGCCAGCCTTCGTTCGAACTCGCCGCTGATCACGCCGCGCTTGAGGCGCCACAGGGCGTAGCGCAGTCGCGACCAGCCGGCGTGCGGCGCGCTGAGCGGCCGGCAATGACCCGTGCGCAGTGGGATGTTGAGGATGGGCTGAGCGAACGCACGCATCGGCGTGCCGTGGCTGACGACGACGGCGTCGAAGCGGGCCGAGCGGATGCGCCGGAAGATCTCGCGCCGGCAGCGCGACCGGCCAAGTTCCGCGTGCTCGTAGAGCCAGATGTCGTCGACAAGATTGGAGGCGGGCAGAAGCTCTTTGGTGCCCGCGTAGCGGTCGGCAAGGAAGGTGACGCAGGCCTGGGGAAAGGCCTTGCGCAGGAGGCGGAGGGTCGGCAGAAGAAAGATGAGGTCGCCGATGGCGGCGTAGCCCAAGACCAGGATGCGCCGCGGCGCGGCCTCCGCCGCGGCCTCGGAGCGCAGCGGCCAGCGCAAGAGCAAGGCTGCGTAGCTTGCGGCCAACGACGCTGCCTGGAGGCATTTCCCGATCATTGCTTCTCGTCCGGACGCAGACGTGCCAGGGTGTAAAGGTGGTTTCCGCAGTGCGGTCGGATGAGACGATAATACGTCTTCAGAACAAGGGCCGCGGGAGCAAAAAGGACGAGGAAGACGGCTCGCGCCGCGTTCACGAGCTTCTGTCGGAACAGCTTATCGCTCCAAATTCCAGAGGGGGCTTTTGCGTCGCGGGCGTAGAGTTCGCTTAAAGTCGCGCCCTTTTGAGTCCCGCGGCCTCTGAAAAGGACCTGTTTTGCCAGCGCGATCAGGCCCGGCATCAAGCGGTAGAAGAAAAAATGATCCGAGAGGTAGCAGAGCTTGAGGGAGTCGGCTTCCTGGCGCAGCACCTCGAAGCCGGCGCGCTCCAGGAACCCTTTCAAGGCCTCGGGGGTCCAGCGCGTGAAGTGGTGCGGGGGATAGTCGTGTTCTTCGCGTCCCCAAGGCAGGGGCCGCAGACCGTTGGGCAGGGTGATCGCGACATGAGCACCGGGCCTGAGCAGGCTCTTGATCCGGCCCAGGAACCAGGATGGTTCCGGCGTGTGTTCGAGCACGTCGAAGAGGGTCGCCGTATCGAATTCGGCGGGCCGGCGGCCGGTGATGAAGTCGGAGAACTCCATGGCATGGATGTCGGCAAGGCCCTTGGCGCGGGCCTGGTCCGCGACGCGGTCGTCATAGTCGAAGCCCGTGACGGAGAATCCTCGTCGAGCGGCCAGTGTCAGGAAGCCGCCGTCGCCGCAGCCCACGTCCAGCAGACGTCCCCGGGGAAGTCGATCGGAGAAGAACTGGCGGAAGCGCCAGTCCGTGTCCGGCGCGGGGCGTTTCTCCAGGCCGCGCAGCGGCGCGCAGGCGGCGTACCAATCAGCTCCGACCGCTTGCCGGGGTTCGGAGAAGACGACCCCGCAGGCGGGGCAGAGCAGAAGCCGGTAGGTCTTGGAGCCGATGCGGTCGAAGTGGTCCTCGACGAAGAGCGGTTGCGTCGTGGAGGAACAGGCCGGACACCCGGACGGTGTCATCCGATTTTGAGCGCGGAGAGGATGAACTGGACCCCGATGGCGGCCAGGAGAAGTCCCATCAGGCGCGTGATGATGTTGATCAGCGTCGAGGAGATGCGGCTGGCGCCGCTGGCGGCCAAAGTCAGCGTGTAGTAGCTGATCAGGGCCACGGCGGCGATGCAGATGAAGAAGATGCCCTTGTGCGCCAGGGTGTCGGCCTTGCCGGCCAGCACGATGGAGGTGGTAATCGCGCCGGGACCTGCCAGCATGGGCACGGCCAGCGGAGTGATGGCGATGTCGTCCTTGCCGCGGCCCTCGGCGGTCTCCTCGGGAGTCTCGCGCAGGGCGGACTTCTGGGCGCGCAGCATGTCCAGCGCGGCGAGGAGCAGGACCAGGCCGCCGGCCAGCTGGAAGGCGGCCAGAGTGATCCCGAAGAGCTTGAAGATTGAAGGCCCCAGCAGGGCGAAGATCGCCATCACTCCCGCGCAGGTCAGGCAGGCCGTGCGGGCCATGCGGCGGCGCTGGCCGGGCGTGTCTTTCTCCGTCATCGCGAGGAAGGTCGGGATGGCCGCGAAGGGGTCTACGATCGCGAACAGAGAACCGAAGGTCAGGAAGGCGTACTCAAGCATCGGTTCGACCGTTGCGCAGCCGGGCATAGACGTCCTGGAGGTCCAGGTACAGTTCCGGGCAGACGAGGACCAGGGAAAGCGCTGCCGCTTTCATCAGCCGCCGCATCCCCCCATACTGCGCGACCGATTCGACCCAACGACGCTTGGCCGCGGGCCAGTCGCCGGCGTAGCGGGCCAGGAAGAGGTCGTCAAGGAGTTCCTCGGAGCGCCGGCGCCGCCGCGCCGCATCCGACAGATTCCGTCCGCTGCCCGAGAGAAGCCGGGCGAGTTCGCGGTCCAGCGCGGAGAGCGCCTTGCGATGCTCGCGGAGCTTCGCCGGGTCTTGTAATCGCCCCGCGTAGCGGTTGCCCGCGTGGACGCGGCGCCAAGCCAGGACCTCGGGGATGTTGCCGACCGGGGCATCGAGGATCGAGTTGTAAAGGTAGCTGTCGGCGCAGATGCGCAGGTCCTCGGGCACGGGGAGGAGCTTGCGCAGGACCGAGGCCCGGAAGCTCAAGCCCGTCGTGCCCGTGAAGACGCAGCTGCCCCGGAGGAAGTCCTCGGTGCTGAAGCGAGGCGGCACGGAGGGGTAGTGCGCGCAGACCAGCTTGCCGTCCAGATCGACTTCCTGACACCAGTGCTGGACGATTCCCAGGTCCTTCTCGGCGTCGAAGCGCTCGAGGACGCGGCTCAGTTTCGTTTCCTCCCACCAGTCGTCGCTGTCGAGCAGGCAGAAGATCTCCCCGCTTGCGGCGGCAAAGCCCGCGTTGAAGGCCGCAGCCTGTCCGCGGTTCTCCGTCAGGAGGACGGCGCGCACGCGGGGCGCGAACCGCGCCAGGACCTCGCGGGAGTCGTCAGTGGAGCCGTCGTCGACCGCGACGATCTCGACTGTGTCCATCGGGAAGCGCTGGTCCAGCACGCTCTGGAGAGCATGGCCGAGGAAGCGGCCGTAGTTGTGGTTGTTGATGAGGACCGAGACCCGCGGTGCGTCATTGCCGAGTCCGCTCATGCCGCCGCCGCCCGGCGCGCGTCGAGGATCACGCTGTCCGCGCTCTCAGAGACGCTCCGGCAGGTGAAGCCAAGGGCCTCCAGACGTCGGCGGACCTCGGCGGGGTCCACGCGCGGGGGATGGACCTCCATTGCGATGCGGCGGGTCCGGGCCAGAGTTCGGGGCGCGCCGTCCAGCACGCGCAGTTCCGCGCCCTCCACATCGATCTTGAGGTGGTCGACGGAGAAGATGCCTTCCTCGGCCAAGACGTCGTCGAGGCGACGCAGGCGCACGGAGACCTTTCCTCGTCCCGGCGTGTCACTGAGCGTGTCGGCTGCCGGGTTATTGCCGGCGTCATCGGCCACGAAAAGATCAGCGGAACCTTCGGTCTCGGCCAGCGCGACGGCGTGGTGCCGGACCCAGGAGAGGCCGTTGGCCTCCAGGTTGCGGCGCAGAACCTCCGCCGCGCGCGGCGAGGGTTCGAAGCAGACCACGTGTCCCTTCGGCCCGACGCGCCGCGCGGCCATCAGGGAGAAAACGCCGATGTGCGCGCCAACGTCCACCACGGTCTGTCCAGGAGAGATTTCCGTGCCGGAATAGACGCTCCGGCCGTAGACCTCATCGATGATGCACCTGTCGTGTGGCCGGTAGAGGATGTCGCTGCCGTCCGGCGCCCGGAAGCGCTCGAGCCAGACCCGGCTTTTGAGCCCGTGCAGGCCTGTCTTGTCGATGATGAGATCGAAGCGCTCGGCACCGAGGAGGGAGCGCCCGGCCATCCGGAAAAAAATCCAGACCGACTGCGCTGTCGCGAACACTACGACTTTAAAGCGTTCCACGGAGGTAGTTTACTTGATTGTACAGCGGCCGATGCGTCGCGGAGGATTTTGGTACGATGCCCCGACCGATGAGCCAAGCGCCGGAACTCTCCGTTGTCCTGCCGACCCTCGACGAGGCCCCGGGCCTGCGCGTCCTTCTGCCGCGTTTGAAGGCCCTTTTCGTGCGCCTCGGCGTGCGCGGGGAGGTTCTGGTCATCGACGGGGGCTCGCGCGACGAGACGACTGCGGTCGCCGCGGAGCACGGCGCGCGCGTGCTGCGTCAGAAGGGCCTCGGCTTCGGCTCGGCCGTGCGCGAGGGACTGCGGGCCGCCGGCGCCGAGTGGGTCGCGCTGATGGACGCGGACGGCTCCCACGCGCCCGAAGACCTCGAGCGCTTCTGGGCGCGGCGCCAGGAGGCGCGGCTGATCGTGGGCTCGCGCTACTGCCGGGGCGGCTCGGCGGACATGCCTTTGCTGCGCCAGGTCCTCAGCCGCACGCTCAATATGGTCACGCGGCGCGTGCTGGACCTGTCCGTGCGCGAGTCTTCGAGCGGCTTCCGGCTCTATCATGGGCCCTCCGCCCGGGCCGTGCCCAGCGTCGCGACGGATTTCGGGGTCCAGCAGGACCTCCTCGTCGGCATCCTCGCCGCGGGCGGACGGGTGGTCGAGGAGCCGATCCATTACGCGCCGCGCGTGGGGGGGGGCTCGAAGGCGAACGCCTGGAAGCTGGCCCCGGCCTACATGTGTCTGCTCCTGCGTCTGAAGCCCCTGCGCGGCGGTTGGCGCGCCGAGGCGGGACTCTTCTGCGTGTTGGCCCTAGGGCTTGCCACGGGCCTGTGCGGCATCACAGGCGGCCTGCCGGGTCCGGCCCGCTGGCGGGCACTTCCCGAGGGGCTTCATCAGTCTCCCGTCTTCGCGCGCAGCCTCGCCGACTCCTGGGGGCGTCTTTATCAGGAGATCAAAAAATCCCACAACGAGATGCGCGCCGACGAGCCTCGCACCTCGGTCCAAGGGGTCGTCGAGATCGCCCCGGGCTGGACCTTCCCTCCCGACGAGCTGGTCAATGCCGCGCGCGCCCTGCTGACACAGTCCGTGAATCCCGACGAGAAGAAGTCCTTCATCATCCTGGCGCAGATGCGGCCGTGGCGTCTGGAGTTCAAGCCCCTCTATGCCCAATACGGCGGCGCGTTCATCTATCCTCTCGGCGCCTTCCTGGGGGTGGCGCATCTGCTTCATCTGGCGCGACTGACGCCCGACCTGGCCTATTATCTGGCCGCGCCGGAGGCGATGGCCCGCCTCTACCTCCTCGGCCGCTTTTTCACGCTCTTCTTCCACCTGGGCACGCTCTGGTTGCTCTACGAGTTGGGACGCATCCTTTCCGGACGCCGGACCGGGACCGTGGCGGCCCTTCTTTGGGCCCTCGCCCCGGTCGCGATCGTCAACGTCCACGTCCTCAAGCCTCATCCTGTCGCGGCCTTCTTTTTCCTGGCCGGAGCCTTCTGCGTGGTGCGCGCGGTGGAGGAGGGGCGTTGGGTGGACTACCTCCTGGCCGGGCTCGGCATGGGGCTGGCGGCCGGCGGCAGCCTGGCCCTCGGCTACGGCCTCGCGGCACCTCTCATCGCGCGGGCGTGCCGCCGCGAGGGGCCCTGGCGAGCGCCCCTTCTCGGCACGGCCGTCGGGCTCGCGGTCGTGATCGTCACCAGTCCATTTCTCGTCTTCTCGCCTCGGGACTTCGCCTGGGAGCTCACCATCTACTCCCCGTCTCGTTTCGGCCTCTCTCTCGGGGGCTTGGCCGCCTTCATCTTCCGCGTCGTCCCGGAGGGGCTCGGGGCCGCGCTGGCCGCGCTGGCCGCGGCGGGCCTGGCGCGCGCCCTCTTCTCGGACGCGCGCCGCCGCGCAGCGGCCCTGCTCGCCCTCGGGGGGATTTTCGTCGTGCTGCTCCGCTTCCCGGAGATATCGGCCGGCACCGGTTGCCTGCGCCTGTACTACCCGGCCGCGGCCCTGGGCGTTCTCTTCGCCGCCGACCTCCTGTCCGCGCTCCACTCCCCGGCGCTGGCCGGGCTCCTGCTGGCGGGCGTCTTGGCCGACACGGGCCTGCGCGGTGCCGTCTATCTCGAGAACCTCCGCCGAGAGGCCGGGCCATCGTCGACGAAAGCCCTCGCCGCGGACTGGGTGGACGCGAACATCCAGGCCGGAGCCTCGGTCGGTCTCCTGCGTTATCCCGAACCCGCGCACACCCCGCCCTTCCGCTGGGACCGCCTGCGCCTAGTCGTCTTCGAGTCGTTCCGGGACCTAAAAGCGCGCCCCGTGCCGGAGTGGATCGTCGCCAGCGCCTCGGGTTGGGATGCCGTGGACGAGGGCCTGCGCAGCCGCTATGATGAGGCTCGGAGCTTCGCGCCGGCTCGCCTGCTGTGGGCTGCGCCGCGCGACGACTCCTTCTTTGCGGACGCCGGCATGACCGTCCAGAGGCGCCGACCATGAACCGCCCTCTGAGCCTCGTCTCCCCGACTGAACCTTGCGTGACCCTGCGCGCGGCGGGGCCCGGCGACCTAGAACAGCTTCGTGTCTGGAAAAACGCCAACAAGAATGGCTTCTTCTTCCAGGGAGACATCACCCCGGAGATGCAGAAGGCCTGGTATGGCTCGTACCTCCTGCGCCCCGAAGACTTCATGTTTGTCGTCGAGCATGAGGGCCGCAAGGTCGGGTGCATGGGCTTCCGGCTCCAGAAGGACGGCTCGGCCGATGTCTACAACATCATCGCCGCGCCCGGCGGCGCGGGCCGGGGGCTCATGAAGGCGGCGATGGCGCTGATGTGCGCCCACATCGCGGCGCATCACACCAAGGACATCGGCTGTCTGGTCGTGAAGGGCAACCCGGCCGCGGCTTTCTACGAGCATTGCGGCTTCAAGATCGTCGCCGACGGCGGCGACCACCACATCCTGAAGCTCGCCGAAGACCCCGTCGTCGTCCTCGGGGCGGGCTGCGCGGGCCTCATGGCCGCGCGCCGCCTGCGCGAGAAGGGACGGCCGGTCCTGCTTGTGGAGGCCGAGGACCATGTCGGGGGTCTGGCCGGGGGCATCGTGCTCGGAGGCGACGTCTACGAGTACGGTCCCCACGTCTTCCACACCACCGACGCCGAGATCCTCGCCGACATCAAGACCCTCATGGGGAAAGACCTTCTTCCATATGAACGGACGATCCAAATCAAGTTCCTGGGCAACTACTTCAAGTTTCCGCTCTCTATCCCCGACGTCCTGCTCAAGCTCCCGTTGACGACGGTCCTCCTCGCGGCGGGGAGCTTCGTCTATCACTTCGTCAAGGGCGCCTGGGCCAAGCCCGTGCAGGAGAACTCCGAGACCCTCCTCCAGCGCTACTACGGCGACGTGCTCTACCGACTTTTTTTCAAGGACTACATCCAACGCGTTTGGGGCATTCCCCCTTCGGCCTTCTCCCCGTCATTCGCGCGCGAACGCATCCCGCGCCTGAACATTCTGGACTTTCTCGATAAGGTCGTTGCGGCGGCGCGCGATGTTTTCTCCTCCGGCGCGGTCATGAAGACGGAGGGCTACGTCGAGAAGTTGGAGGGGCAGCTCTGGACCACGAAGAAGGGCTTCTCCATGATCTGCGAGCGCATGGCCGCCGACGCCTTGAAGAAAGGCGCCCGGCTGCGTCTCTCCACCCGCGCCGTCGCGGTGCGCCGCGAAGGCGGGAAGGTCACGGCCGTCGAACTGGAGTATGGAGGCAAGAGAGAGATCGTGCCTTGCTCCGGGATCGTGAACACGCTGGCCATCAACGACGCGGCGCGGATGTTCACGCCGCCCTTGGGGGACGCGGCGGCGGCGGCGGCCGAGGCGCTCCGCTTTCGGGCCATCGTCTTTGTCGGGCTCAAAGTCCGTCGGCCGAAGGTCCTGCGCGCCTCCTTCATGTACTTCCGCGAGCATTCCTTCAACCGCATCACGGACCTCGCGCACTTCGGCTTCCACATGGACCCGCCCGGGACCACGCTGTTGGTGGCGGAGGTCGCCTGCGACACGAAGGACCCCATCTGGATGGACGAGGCCCTGGCGGTGGAGGCCGTGGTCGCCGACCTTGTCCGTGAGGGCATCCTCGCCCGCGCGGAGGTGGCCTCCTCGCATGTCTTCCGCGCCCGCCACGCCCACCCCATGTACACCCTGGGCTACGAAGCGGCGCTCAAGACGCTTCTTGACGCCTTCGCGGGCCTGTCGAACGCCGAGACCGCGGGCCGCCAGGGGCGCTTCCAGTACGTGAACACGCACGTGGCCATGAAGATGGGCCTGGACGCCGCCGACCGCCTGGACGCGAAGCTTCCCCGCATGGACAATAACGGGGAAATGCGCTAGCCTATCGCCGGATGATCAACGTTTTCGGCTCTCTGATGGGCCCGGAGGAGCTCGAGGAGGTCCGCACCAGTCTTGAGGCCCAGTGGATCGGCATCGGACCCAAGACCGCCGCTTTCGAGCAGGGTTTCGCGCAGCGCCTGGGGCTTCCCGGCTTCGTCCTGCTTGATTCCGGCTCCAACGCCCTGCACCTGGCGGTCAAGCTCCTCGACCTGCCTCCGGGCTCGGACATCCTGGTCCCCTCCTTCACCTGGATCGCCTGCGCGCATGCGGTCGTCCTGTCCGGCCATCGTCCCGTCTTCGCGGACGTGGACCTCGACACACACAACATCACGCTGAAGACGGCCTCGGCGGCGCTCACGCCCAAGACCAAGGCCGTCATGGTCGTCCACTACGGGGGCCTGCCGGTCCGCGTCGATGAGATCAAAACCTTGGGCCTGCCGATCATCGAGGACGCCGCCCATGCCGTGGATTCCCGTCTCAAGGACGCGGCCTGCGGCGGCATGGGTGAGGTCGGCATCTTCAGTTTCGACGCGATCAAGAACCTCGCGATGGGCGAGGGGGGCGGACTGACCGCCAAGGACCCCCAGCGCCTGGCGCGCGCGCGGCAGCTGCGCTACTGCGGCATCGGCAAGTCCGGCTTCGAGGCTTCGGCGTCGAAGGATCGCTGGTGGGAATACAACGTCACCGACTTCTTCCCGAAGATGCTGCCCAGCGACATCGCGGCCTCCATCGGCTTGGCCCAGCTGCGCAAGTTGGGCGCCATGCAGGCTTACCGCCGGAAGATATGGGAGCTCTACCAGAAAGAGTTCGCCTCCCTCGGCTGGCTCGCGCGGCCCCAGGACGCTCCGGCCGACGCCACTCATTCTTTTTTCACCTACTGCGTGCGGGTTCCGGCGGGCCGGCGAGACGCCTTCGCAAAATACCTCTACCAGAACGGGATTTACACCACCTTGCGCTACCACCCGCTGCACATGAACAAGATATACGGCTCCTCAGCCCGGTTGCCGGTCTGTGAGCGCTTGAACGAGGAAGCCTTGAGCCTGCCTCTCCATCCGGGCCTCAAGGACGGCGATGTCGCCAAGATCGTGGACATGGTCAAGGCTTGGAAGGGATGAACCTGTCAAGGAGTCGATCAATGGGAAAGAAGATGTTTGTCGGCGGCTTGCCTTACGAAGTGACGGAGAGTCAATTGAGCGAGATGTTCTCCGCCTGCGGGCAGGTCGTGAGCGCGAAAGTGATCAAGGACCGCGACACCGGCCTCTCCAAGGGCTTCGGCTTCGTGGAGATGGGCAGTGACGCCGAGGCGGCGGCCGCGATTATGAAGCTCCATAACAGTCCCGTGGGAGCGCGGCGCATCATCGTCAACGAAGCCCGTCCCATGGAGGCGCGCCCGAGCGGCGGTTTCGGCGAAAAGAAGAGCTTCGCCGGGCGGCCCGGGGGTTTTGCTCCCCGTCCCGGCGACGACAAGCCCGGAGGCCGCGGCGACCGCGGCGACCGCGGCGGCAAACGGGGCGGCTTCGATGGCAAGCGCGGCGGCTTTGGCGGCAAGAAGGGCGGCAAGGGCCGCCGGGATGAGAGCGGCGACTCTTGGTGAGTTTGCTTATTTGACGCGGTGGTAGAAGAGGCCGAGGGCGAAGGAGACGAACACGCACTGGACTCCGGTCAGTACCGCGGCGATGGCGAGGATGGCCGCATCCAAGCGGAGCGTGTCGGGACCGCGAGGAAGGCGGTGGCCGTAGTATGAGATCGGCAGGTAGAAGAGGACGGCGCCGCCGAGCAGCGCCAACGCGCAGCCCAGGATGAGCCCTTTCTCCAGGCTGAAGGTCCGGTGCAGGAAGGCGCGGAGATGGCTGCGCGCGTCGTAGCGCTCCTGGTAGTCTGCTTCCTGGGCCACCACTCCAAGACCCAGGATGCTCGTGCCCATGAGCCAGAAGAGGAGCGCGGTCAGCATGTGCCGTGAGGTCAGCCAACCGAGCGCGTTCGGGGCCGCCCAATCGCGCGCCGTCAGTCCCAGCAGCAGCAGTCCGCCCACGGCCGAGCAGAAGACACCAGGGAAGAAGAACGTTCCCATGGGCGAGAAGAGGAGTATAAAGCGCAGATGACGCCAGCCGTCGCGCCAGGTGCGCAGATGCGGGGGCCGGTCGCGCAGATCCTTATAAAGATTGCAGGGGACCTCGGCGATCTTGAGGCTGATGAGAGAGGCTTTCACCAGCATCTCGGTGGCGAACTCCATGCCGTCGGCCTTCAGGCCCATGCGTTCGAAAGCATCGCGGCGCAGCGCGCGCATGCCGCAGTTGGTATCGCCCAGGCCCGCGCCGAAGAGCAGGTTCATGACGGCGGTCAGGACCGGGGTGCCCAGGTAGCGGTGCAGGAAGGGCATGGCCCCCGGGGCGATCACGCCCTGGAAGCGGTTGCCGACCACGAGGTCGAAGCCCGCGCGCAGTTTCTCCACGTAAGCGCCGCATTCCTCGAAATCGTAGGAGCCGTCCGCATCCGCCATCAAAAGGAAGCGACCGCGCGCGGCGGAAAAACCGCCGCGCAGGGCCCGGCCGTAACCTCGGCCCTCGACCGGCACGACCCGGGCGCCCAGGGACTCGGAGATCTCCCGCGTCCGGTCGGTCGAGCCGTTGTCGGCGACCACGACTTCGCCGGGGACGGCGAGCGATGAGATCGCCTTGAGCGCCTTCTTGACGCAATGGGAGATCGTCTTCTCTTCATCGAGCGCGGGGATCACGATGGACAGCTCGATTTCCATAAGAATGAGGTTTCTCCGGTGGGCCGTGGAACGAATGCACTTTAGTATACTGGGGCCCAGAATGAAATTCAAGCGCGCTTTTGTCGCCGGGTTGAAGCGCCATCGCGCCTTCCTGACGGTCGTTCCCCCGGCGGCGCTGCTGCGGCTGGTGGGGATCGGCTACGGTCTGCCGGCGGTGTTCAACGGCGACGAACCCCATCACGTCAACGTGGCCATGTCCTTCGGCCGCGGCAGCCTCAACCCAGGGATATTCAAATATCCGACGCTGTGGATGTACGTCCTGTTCGCGGCCTATGCGGGCGGGTTTATCCTGTGGTCGGGAGCGGGGTTGCTGGGATCCGCGCAGGAATTCGGGGAGCTGTTCGTCTGGCGCCACTCGGGTTTCTACCTTGCCGGCCGCCTGCTTTCGACCGCGTTCTCCCTGGGGGGATTATGGTGGGTCTATCGCGCGGCCGGCCTGGCGGGGGGCCGCCCGTCGGGAGTGTTGGCCGCCGCTCTTCTCGCCGTCTCCGCCCCGATGATCGAGTCGGCTCATTCGGTCAAGCCGGACTGTCTGATGTTCTTCTTCGCCGCCTGGTCCTGGTGGCAGGCGATGGCGTACTTGGAACTCGGCGGCTGCCGTCGACTGCTGCTGTGCGCGGCGGCGGTGGGGCTGTCCGTATCGAGCCAGTACACGGCGGCGCCGCTGGCCGTTCTAGTCCCGGTGGTCTGGCTGGCGCGCCGCCGCCTGCGTCCCGGCCGGGCCGATGGAGCGGGAGTTCTGGCGGCGGCTCTGGCGGTCGTGGGACTGCTCTTCTTGGCGGGGACTCCATTCGCCCTGCTGGACGCGCCGACTTTCGCTCGGGATGTGCGAGACAGTTGGGCCGCGCACGGTGCGGGCCAAGCCATGACGGCGGGCTGGCGTCCGTTGTTCAATCTGATGGGATTCTCCGCGTCTTGGCCGCTGGGGGCCGTCGTGCTGTCGGCGGGGATCGTCCGGCTTGGGCGGCGCAGTCCGGCGCACGCCTTGTGCCTGTTGCTGCCTTGCGCGGCGACCGTCCTCTTCTTCTCCCGTCAGGCCGTCGGGGGCAACGCCCGGTATCTGTACAGCGTATTTCCCGCCGTCGCGATCCTTTCCGCGTTGGGGGTTCGGACGTTGGTCGGACGTGGAGGAGTCTTCCCGGTGGGCATTCGGCTGAGGTGGGTGGTCTTCCTTCTGCTGTTGTTGCCGGGAGCCCGGGCGAGTTGGAGCTTCGACCGGGAACTCCTTCTTCCCGACACGCGTACGTTGGCATCCCTATGGGTTGGTGAGAACCTGCCGGCCGGCACGAGGATCCTCTCCGATCATGAGGCGGACGCGCCGCGCATCGCGATGAGCCGCGATTTCGCGCTTCACCTTTATGAACTGATGAAGGCCTCCGGTCATCCGCGCCGGCGGTACTATCAGTTGATGGCCTCCGGCCATCCGGGCGGCGGCTATGAGGTCTATCAGGTCCATCGGGCGGCGGCGGAGCTGTTAAGCGGGCCCTGGCACGCGCAGTGGTCCGCGGCCGGGCGACCGGTGATGGATGTCCGGGAGGGACTCGACGTCGCTCGGAAGGCCGGCGTCGAGGTGGTGATCCTGACCAGCTTCGGCTTGGCCAGGAACGAGAGCGAGCCTTACGTGCTTCAGACCCGCTCACAGGGGCGTCTGCTGTCCGAGTTCCGGCCCGAGACGGGGAAGATCCGTGGTCCCCATATCGAGATCTACCGCGTCGGGTCGGAGAGATGAACGAAGCAGCCTCCGAGCGCCGTCTCGTCGGCGTGGTCTTTATTTCCTGCCTGCTGCTGTATCTTTCTTTCCGCTCGCTGTACTTCAACTTCGACGGGATCGCCTGCGCCACCGCGGTCGAACTTTCCGATTTCAAGCACCTGGTCCATGGCAACCATCTGGTTTACGGGGTGCTGGGGTGGCTTTTCGATCAAGGGTGGCGCCTCCTCGGTTACGGCGGCCGCGCCATCCTCTCGCTCCAGGTCCTGGATGGAATTCTTGGCGCGGCCGCAGCCGCGGTCTTCGCCTCGATCCTGCACCGCGCCGGGCGCGGCGAGCGCGAGGCGGCGCTCGGCGCGGCCGCGCTGGCGGTCTCGCAGGCCTGGTGGTTCTGGAGCCTGGAGGCGCAGGTCTACATGCTGGGAGCGCTCTTTGCCGCACTCTCCGCGCGTGAGGCCCTGGCCGACAGTCCGAGTCCGGAACGTCTCGGACTCTGGCATGCGGGCGCGGTGTTGGGACACGTCGGGCACGTGATGGCGCTTCCGGCGCTGATCTTCATCCTGACGCGCAAGCGCGGGTGGGCGAGCGTTGTCCCCTATGGCGGCGTCCTGGCCGGGGCGGTGCTTGCTTCTTACGCGCTCGCGGGCGTCTTCGCCGTACGCCCCCAAGCCCTCGCGGAACTATGGTTGTGGCTGGTGGGCAGCGCCGCGCTCGGTCCCGACCGGGCCTTCTCCTGGCATGCACCGACCTTTGTCGCCGCCTTCCCGGATTGGGGCCGGATGACACTGCGAATCTTCTGCGATTTTGTCGGGAGCTCGGGTGCCGTCTGGTGCGCCGGCGTCATCCTGGCGGCGCTGCCGTTGGCCGCCGCCGTCGTCGGGGCCGTCCGGGGAGGGCTTGTGGGGCGCTTCTGGATCCTCTGGCTGGGCGGCTACGCGGCGCTTTACCTGACCTGGGAACCAGCCACGGTCGTCTATCGTGTCAGCGACCTGCTCGCACTATGGGCCTTGGGGCAAATTGCCATCGCGCGCCGGCCTTCTTGGATGCGCAGCGGCGCGCTTGCAGCCTGGGTCGCGGCGGCCTTCGCCTACAACCTCATCTTCCTCGTGCGCCCGTCCGCCGATCCGGCGTCCAACGCGGACCTCGTCGAAGCGCGTTGGACCGGGGAGCACGTGCCCGAGGACGCATGGGTGTTGGCCAACAGCCGCGGCGCCATCTACCTGCCGTACTTCATGGGTCTTAAGCCCCTGAACCTGCGCTACTTCATGGCTGGGGATGCCCTCTTTGCCCGGCTCGACGCGCTGGCGAAGAACGGCGAAGCCGTTTATGCGACGGATCGCACGATGGAGCATGTCGGGGTGCGTGAAGCGCTGGGGCGCTATGGGTTGGAGGATGCTGTTTCCGGCGAAGGGCTTAGGCTCTACCGCGTCAGGCGAAAGGCGGGCAAACGCGAGCACCATCGATATGGTAAAGTAAAAAAATGACCATAAAGGTGGCCATTTTAGCCGGCGGTCTTGGCTCCAGACTCTCCGAGATGACGGATCGCCTCCCCAAGCCCATGGTCGAGATCGGCGGCCGGCCGATCCTCTGGCACATCATGAAGCATTACGCCCACTTCGGCATGCGCGACTTTGTGATCGCGTTGGGATATAAGGGAGAGGTCATCAAGGACTATTTCGTCAACTATCACCTCCACAGCAATCATCTCACCGTTCGCCTCAAGACGGGCGCCGTCGAGGTTTCGGAAGGCGGCCATGAGGATTGGAAGGTCCATCTTCTCGATACCGGGGAAAAAACACAGACCGGCGGGCGCGTGCGGCGGGTCATGCAGTCCGTGGGCCGGGAGCCCTTGATGCTGGCCTATGGCGACGGGGTTTCCAATGTGGATATCGGGAAACTCCTCAAGTTCCATCGCGCTCACGGCAAGCTTGCGACGGTGACCGCGATGCGGCCCCCCGCGCGCTTCGGCGCGCTGCAGCTCAAGGCCGACAGGGTCACGCGCTTCATCGAAAAGCCCCAGGCCGGCGACGGCTGGATCAACGGCGGTTTTTTTGTGCTCGAGCCGGGCGTCATCGATTATATCGAGGGAGACCTCACCCTTTTCGAGAAGGAGCCGCTGGAGCGTTTGGCGCGCGCGGGGCAGCTCGTCGCCTACCGCCATGATGATTTCTGGCAGTGCATGGACACCGTCCGGGATGTGCGGCTGCTCGAGGACCTCTGGGGCGGGGGCAAGGCCCCATGGAAACTGTGGAAGCGATGAAGGATCCCTGGTCCAAGAGCCGCGTGCTTGTCACGGGCGCCACCGGCATGGTCGGCGCATGGCTCGTCAAGGAGCTCCTCCGGCGGGGCGCTTACGTCGCGGCCCTGGTCATGGACGGCGACCCGCAATCCGAACTCTATCGCAGCGGCGATGTCCAACGAACGTCGGTCGTCAACGGCCGTCTGGAGGATTTTAGGACGCTTGAGAGAGCCGTCAGCCTCCATGAGATCGACACCGTGTTCCACCTGGGCGCACAGGCGATCGTGGGGGCCGCCCAGCGCATCCCCCTGGCCACCTTCGAGGCGAACATCCGAGGCACCTACAACCTGCTCGAGGCCTGCCGCCTGCACCGAGACCTGGTCCGGCGCGTCGTGATCGCCTCCAGCGACAAGGCATACGGCGATCAGGGCAAGAAGCCCTACGAAGAAACGATGGAGCTCAGGGGCCGCCGTCCCTACGAGGTATCCAAGAGCTGCGCGGACCTGCTCGCGCAGAGCTACCACCACAGCTACGGGTCGCCCGTCGCCATCGCGCGCTGCGGCAACATCTATGGGGGAGGCGATCTCAATTGGAGCCGCATCGTCCCCGGCACAATCCGCAGTCTTCTGCGCGGTGAGCGTCCCCTCATCCGCAGCAACGGCGCCTATGTGCGGGACTATTTCTTCGTGAAGGACGCCGTCGCCGCTTATCTGGGATTGGCGGAGAACTTGGCGGACAGCCGCGTGCGCGGGGAGTGCTTCAACTTCGGGCCGAAGAAGCCGTCGACCGTCACGGAGATCGTCGCCGAGATCCAGAGACTGATGGGAACCCGCCTCAAACCCGACATCCGTGACCAGGTGCGCGGCGAGCTTGTGAGCCAGCATGTCTGTTCAGCCAAGGCGGAAGCCTTGCTCGGCTGGAAGACAGGGTATGGGCTCGAGCAGGGTCTGGCGGAGACCATCGCGTGGTACAAAGATTTCCTGCAGGGTCCCCTCAGATGATCGACGGCGTCACCATCCGCCCCTTACGCCAGATCCCGGACGAGCGCGGCAAGGTCATGCACATGCTGAGGCGCGACGATCCATGGTATGAAGAGTTCGGAGAGATCTATTTCTCCTGCGTCTATCCGGGCGCGATCAAGGCGTGGCATCTGCACAGGAGCATGATCCTCTCTTACGCGGTCGTCAGCGGTGCGATCAAGCTGGTCTTATACGATGCCCGCTCCCGCTCCAAGACCAAGGGGATGCTTCAGGAGGTATTCACCGGAGAGTCCCAGTACTCGCTGATCCGGGTCCCTCCCGGCGTCTGGAACGGCTTCAAAGGGCTCGGCGAGACGATGTCGATCGTGGCCAACTGCGCCTCCGAGCCTCACGATCCCCAAGAGATCGTCCGTCTCGACCCCTCGTCCAAGAAGATCCCCTACGACTGGGCGCTCAAGAATGGGTAAGGCGCTGGTCATCGGCGTCTCCGGTCAGGTGGGCTCCGCGATCAAGGCCGTTCTAGAGCGAGAGGGCATCGAGACGGTCGGGACCCATGGCCGCCGCCCCGAGTCGGGCTCTCGGAGCCTCGACGTGCGCGACGGCCGAGCGGTGGAGCTCTGTTTCAACGACGTCAAGCCGAGCGTCGCCTTCATCGCGGTCAATCCTCCAGGAGGCGTCGACCACTGCGAGAGAAATCCCGAGGAATGTTTCGCGACGATCGTCGCGGGAACGCGGAACATCGTCGCGTCGGCGGCGAAACACAAGACCAAACTCGTCTACTACTCCAGCGATTATGTCTTCGACGGCGCGTCGGGGCCCAATTCCGAAGAAGACCCGCCTCGACCGCTCAACGTCTACGGACAGGCCAAAGTGCGGGCGGAAGAGGCGGTGCGCGAGGATTCCCCCGAGCATCTGATCCTGAGGACCACGGCGGTGTTCAGCTGGAAGCGTCCCTCCGCCAACTTCGCCATGCAGGTATGGGAGACCCTCCAGGCGGGTAAGCCGCTGAGAGTCCCGAGCGACCAATGGGGCAACCCCACTCTCGCTGAATACCTCGCCGAAGCCACCCTTCGCCTGGTGTCCGCCGGAGAGAAAGGGACGTTCAACGTGGTCGGCAAGGACCGCATACCCCGCTCGGAACTGGCGGCGTTGCTCGCCAAGGCGATGGGTCTCGATCCACGACTGATCGTCCTGGTCGCCACGACCACGCTGGGTCAGGCCGCCGCGCGCCCGCTCCAAGGGGGGCTCAAGACCGAGAAAATGCGGCGCGTGCTGGGGACCGAACCTCTCGCCCTCGACGAGGCTCTCAAGCGCCTGACCCGCCAATGGCGCCGCGACACCCACGTCAAGCCCGCCGGAGGGGCGTCGACCGCGCAGCGGACGCTCAAGGATGAGATCCTCCAGGCGGTCAAACGCTACCATGCGGCCGCCCACCGGCCGGACGGATTCATCCCATTCAAAAGCCGCGTCCAATACGCCGGTCGGGTGTTCGGCGAGACCGAACTCGTGAACCTCGTCGACAGCTCGCTCGATTTCTGGCTGACGCTGGGTCCTTATGGCGACCTTTTCGAGCAAAAGATGCGGGGGTTCTTCGGCTCGCGGGATTTCATCATGGTGAACTCCGGCTCGACGGCCAATCTGACCGCGGTGATGGCGCTGATGTCCGCGCAACGCGAGCGCGCCCTCAAGCCCGGCGACGAAGTGATCACGCCGGCCGTCACCTTTCCGACGACGGTCGCCCCCCTGGTGCACAGCGGGTTGATCCCCGTGTTCGTCGACTGCGAGGTCGGGACGTACAACATCGATCCGCGGCGTATCGAAGGAGCGATCTCCTCCAAGACGCGTGCGCTGTTCATCCCGCACACCCTCGGCAACCCATGCGACATGGATGCCATCATGGACATTGCCCGCCGCCGCCGCCTGTTCCTCATCGAGGATGCCTGCGACGCGCTCGGCTCGCGATTCCGGGGCAAACTCGTGGGGACCTTCGGGGAGCTGGCGACGCTGAGCTTTTTCCCCGCCCATCACATCACGACCGGGGAGGGCGGCGGCGTCATCGTCAACGATCCCGCGCTGTCGCGCATCGTCCGTTCGGTGCGCGATTGGGGACGCGATTGTTGGTGCGCTCCGGGCGAGACGAACACCTGCGGCAAGCGGTTCGGGTGGGAGCTGGGCGGTCTTCCCTGCGGGTACGACCACAAATACATCTACTCCAACCTCGGCTACAACTTCAAACCCACGGACATGCAGGCCGCCATCGGGGCCGCCCAAGCCGACCGCATCCCCGATTTCACGCAAGCCCGCCGCCGCAACTTCAACCGTCTTTATCAGGGGCTCGAGAGATTCTCGGACCACCTGGTGCTCCCGACGCTCGATCCAAGATCAGAGCCGTCGTGGTTCGGCTTGCCGATCACGGTCAGGGGCGTCGCGCGCGGAGAGCTCGTCGGGTGGCTGGAGAACGCCAATATCGAGACACGACAGGTCTTCGGCGGCAATATCCTCAAGCAGCCGGGATATCGGAACATCCAGATGCGTCAATCCGGGACCCTCGAGCAGACGGATCGGATCATGAGGGACACATTCTTCATCGGCGTCTACCCGGGTCTGACCGAGGAGATGATCGATTTCGTCTTGGAACGCTTCACGGGATTCTTCGCCGCGAGGGCGCATCACTCGAATGCCGGGATCTAAGATCGCGATCTTCATTCCCGCCTACAACGCGGCCTATACATTGCCGGTGGTCCTCGACCGCATCCCACCCGAGATCAAGGAGAAGGTCCAGAAAATCTTCGTCATCGACAACGCCAGTCCCGACAACACCTATCTGATCGGCATCGGATATCGGCAGGCCAAGGGCCTCGATAAGCTGGAGGTGTTCCGCAACGACAAGAATCGCGGCTATGGGGGCAGCCAGAAGATCGCTTACCGCTACGCCATCGACAACGGCTTCGACATCGTCGTGATGCTTCACGGGGACGCCCAATACGCCCCGGAAAAGATCCCCGCCCTGCTCGAACCACTGGAACTCGGCCAGGCGGACATGGTCTTCGGGTCCCGCATCGCGGGCCTCCCGCTCAAGGGCGGCATGCCGCTCTACAAGTTCCTCGGCAACAAGTTCCTGACCTGGGTCCAGAACAGGGTGCTCGGCATGGATTTAAGCGAGTTCCATTCCGGCTTCCGCCTTTTTAGCTGTGCGGCGCTGGCGCAACTTCCGTTCGATCTTTGCGCCGATGACTATCATTTTGACACCGACATCCTCCTGCAGTTCAAGATCAAGAGACTGCGTATCGTGGAATTGCCGATACCGACCTACTATGGAAAGGAAAAATGCGGCGTCAACGTGATCAGCTATGGCCTGAACGTCTTAAAATCGACGCTGGAGTACTGGCTCTGGTCGAAGGGCCTGCTCCGGGCCAAAAAATTCACGGCATGCCTTCGTCCGGCCGAGGTCCTGGCGCGATGAGCCGCGGCCGGCTGTTGCTGGCACTCGGGGCTCTCGGCTTGATGCTTCGCGTCGGCTATGCGAGTCATGTTTATTTCAGCGGCGTCAGCCACCCGGCGATGGATGAGTATGAGACGATCGCGCGCCAGCTTGTCGCGCACGGGCGCTACGATTGCGAGCCGGGCGTGCCGACCGCGGCCCGAGAGCCGGCCTATCCGTTCTTCATCGCTTTGGTCTACGTTGTCGCAGGACTCAATCCCTATGCGATCTTCCTTGCGCACGCCCTTCTCGGCCTGCTGACTTGCGTCTTCATCCGGTTGACCGCCCGGAGAGTCTTCGGGGAGACGGCCGGCGACGTTGCGTTCGCGATATCTCTATTCTACCCGTACTTCATCTTCTACACGGGCTACACCTACCGGGAGACCTTCCTGTGCTTTGCCGTCTCGGCGGCGCTCTTTCTTCTGGGGCGCCTCGTCGAGAGTCCGGGGCTGGGCAGGGCGGCGCTCGCCGGCGGCGCGGTCGGGCTTTGCTCCGTGACACTCTCGACCTGGGTGCCGGTCTGCGCCGTGATGGGTGCCTGGACGGCCTGGAACCTCCGGAACGCGCGCCGGGCACTCATGGCTTTCCTGCTCATCGCCGCGCTTCTGCCCTCGGCGTGGCTGCTTCGCAATATCGTCACCTTTAGACGCTTTATACCGGGCAGCACGCTGGGGGGCTTTAATCTCTACACGGCGCTCATCGTTCCTGAGGATTTTCGCGGCACCGAGCGCGAGCACGAGTTCGAGGCCTCCGACCCGCATTGGAGCCGTATCCTTGCCATGAGCACGCTCTACGCCGATGATGGGCACCAGCAGGAGGCCTTCGTGGCCGCGGCCGGCGCGCGCATCCGCGAGCGCCCGGGCGAGTACCTTGCGCATGTGCGGCGCCAGGCGGTCAAGCTCTGGCGCCCATATCCGTACCCGCGTCAATACCAACATTCATACGTCTGGATCAAGCTCCTGAGTCTCATCTCCGATGGGTGGTTGATCCCGCTCGGGTTCTGGGGCCTGTGGATCCAGCGCAAGAAATCCCCCGAACTCGCGCTGCTCATTGCCGTGCCGCTCAGCGCGACGGCTGTCTGCGCCCTTATTTCAGCGATTCTGCGCTACCGCCTGCCGCTGATGATCCCGTTGATCATCGCGTCCTCGGCCGTCATCGGATCTTTCCTCGACAGGAGATCAGCCGTGAAGTCTTAAGGATTAGTACAATGACCGCCCATGGCTGACGCCCGCAAAGGGACCTTTAAGGAAACCCGTCTTGGCCCCGAGATCTTTGCCCACAAGGCGATCACCCTCTGGCTTCCCGTCCTTTATTTCCTAATTTCCTCGCTGTTCTTCCTGCGCACCTACGATTCCGCCCAGGTCAAGATCACGATGATGCAGATGGGCGGCGTGGGCCTGCTGACCTTATGGCTGTGCCGTCTGGTCTTGGCCGGACGCCGGGCCCTCAACAAAGACGACCTGATCTGTCTTGCCCCGTTTCTGGCCTATCTGCTCGTCGGTATCCTGTCCTTCCTGCACGCTCCCTACCGCATGGCGAGCATGGACTTCTTCATCCGCCAGATGTTCTACATGCTCGTGGCTCTCATCGTCATCTACGAGCTCGACGAGGCCGCGGTCCACCATCTGTTCAAGTGGCTTATCTGGACGGCCTGGGTTGCCATCGGCTACGGCATGCTCCAGTTCATTGATACCCGGTGGTTTCCGCCCGGCGCCGGCAAAGGACTCGATCCCTTCGTGTGGCGGGGCGCCTTCGGTTCCCGTGTCTTCTCGACTTACGGCAACCCAAACTTCTACGGCGATTTCCTCGTCATCATGTTCCCCATCCTGCTGACCCAGTTCCTAAAGACCAGGCGCTGGAGCCTGGTGCCGCTCTTGGCCATGCTCCTGATCAGCCTCGTGGCGACCGGGACCAAGGGCGCCTGGCTTGGCTTCGCCATGGTCTGCGTTCTTTTCGGGGCCGCCTCCCTCGTCTACTTCAAGGAGTTCAGCCGCCCCTATCGGGCTCGGATCCTCGGCGTCGCCGCTTTCTGCGCCCTGGGCCTTATCGGCTACACGGCCAAGGACCTGCAGACGCGCGTCGTCTCGATCAACTTCCGCCTCTTCACCTGGGAGGCCGCCTGGGAGCTTATCCGCACCCAGCCGCTGATCGGCTCCGGGGTCGGGGCCTTCCCGCCTCTCTACCCCGCTTTCCGTCGTCCTTCGATCTTCCACATCGAAGGCAAGCATAACACCGAGACCGACCACGCCGAGAACGAGTACATCGAACAACTCCTCGACAACGGCATCATCGGCTTCGGCATCTTCCTGTGGCTCATTGTCAGCACCCTCTTCATCGGCTGCAGGTCCCTGGGGCAGTTGACCACCTCCCTGGCGCTCAAGGACGGCCGCCCGCCGCCTCGCGCTTATGACCTGACGGGACTGCTCGTTTCCTTCTGCGGGATGCTCGGACACAACTTCTTCGACGTGAGCCTGCGCTTCGTGTCCTCGGGCGTCTACCTGGGGCTCTTGGCCGGCCTCATCGTCAACGTGGCCCGCGGCCGAGCCCTGTACGAGCGCCATAGCGTCCCGGACGCGCTTTCTTCCGCCCAGGCGGCCTCCGCGGAACCTTCGATCTGGCGGACTCTCTCGGAGTTCATCCTCTGGCCCGCGCGGCTGGCCGCGCTCGGCGGCGTCCTCTATTGCGCTTTCCTGATGGATTGGGGCCGTCTTGGGCGCCTGATCGGTTTCGGCGGTTTCTTCGGCGATTTCGCGGCCCTGCTGGGGCCGCTCTCCCGCGTATCGCCCAACGGCGACCTCCTGCAGTGGTGGGCGGCCTGGGGGGTCTTCGCGGGCTGCATGTTCAGCCTCGGTTATGCCGTCCTCCGTCTCTGCTTCATGTCCGAGAACCCCGTGATCTCGCTGCTGGTCCTGGCCATGCTCGCCCCCTTAAACCTCTTTTGGGGCTACTTCAAGGCCGACATCCATCATAATGTCGCCATCTATTTCTCGAAGGCGCGCAATTGGGACGCGGCCGTGGCCAACTACCTCATCGTCAATAAGCTCAACCGCGACTTTGTCATGGCGAAGTACTTCCTGGGGAACGTCTTTAACGACCGCTTCAACATGACGAAGGTCTACAACCCGAACTGGGGAGACAAGGACGACGTTGCGATGGATGACTACGAGCGCGCCTTATACTGGTACAACGAGGTCCGGCGCCTGTCTCCGAACTATGTCCAGATGCATCACCAGGTCGGCAATCTCCACCTGCGGCGCGCCCAGTGGGCCACGGACAACAAGCGTCCGGAGGAAGCCGCGAAGTACCTGGACCTGGCGGTCAATCGCTACCGCCTCTACCAGGCGATAGACCCCGTCTTCGCGCCCAACTACTACCGCATGGGCCAGCTCTATATGATGCGCCAGCAGTACGACGAGGCGACCAAGGTCTACGAGGATCTGATCAATGCTCCGCAGTGCGAAGTGGCCGACTCGATCCTTTCAAAAAACATCCTGCGCGGCACCATCCTGTCCTACCAGCAGTACGTTCTGGAGGACGGGCGCTGGGCCCATCGCCACGCCATCCCGCGAGAACCGCACATCCGAGAGGGCGCTGAGGCCTACACGAGCCTGGCCAACGCCCATTTCATGGCGGGCCGTCTCGAGGAGTCCGAAAAGTTCTACAAGAAGGCCCTGTCTTTCGACCCGGCTTTCGAACAGGCCAAGCGCAACCTCGAAGTGGCCTATCGGAAGGCTCAGTCGGAAGGTCGTCTGAAACAACTGCCTCCGCCCGCCAAGCTGCCGGGTCCCGGGGAGAGTCCCTTCACCGGCTATGAAGTCGCTCCAAAACCTAGGAAGTAGCGCCGCAACGCTTGCCTTGGGAGCGCTCCTTTGCGCGGGAGCCGCCGTCGCCGAGCCCCTGGGCAGCGAGCCTGTCCCCCCAAACCGCATCTTTCGTGCGCTTGAAGCAGAGATGGCGCGCAGCCTCAGGTTTCTCAAGCAAGATCGCTTCGGCCCGCCCTATTTCCTGGCCTACCGGCTCCATGACGCGCGCCGCTACGATGTTACGGCCTCTCTCGGCGCCATCGTCGGAAACGAGGACGCCGATTACCGCCTCGCCTACGCGGAGGCGCGCTACGGCGGCCGCGACATCGACAATACGGACCTTAACTATCAGGGAGCCGCCTCCAGCGCGCCCTCGGACCCGGAGGTCCTGCGTCAGACCTTCTGGCAGTTGACCGATACGGTCTACAAGGGCGCTCTCTCCGGCTGGCTTGAGAAGAAGGCCAAACGCGCCACGGAACTCATCACGGATCCGCTCGACGACTTCACGCTTGAAGCCTCCACGGTCGCCGTCGCGGTCCCGACTTCTCCCGTTTACGACGGCCGCAAGCTCCGGGCCTTGGTTCTGCGTTTGAGCGATGTCTTCCGCGCCTATCCCGATATCCAGGAATCCAACGCCTCGGCGACCGTTTCCTGGGCGCGCCGCTCCACGGCTCTTATGACTTCGACTCCGAAGGCTCGCCTTCTCGTCGGACGACCCTCGTGTCGCGCGGACTGCTGCGCGAGTTTCTGATGTCGCGCTGGCCGGTAAAGGGATTTGCGCGGACGAACGGCCACGGACGCTCCGATGGGAGGTCTCATCCCACGGGCCGCATGGCCAATCTGATCGTCTCGGCGGAGGGCGCGGTCCCGCTCGCGCGGCTGGAAGATCGCCTGCTTGAGCTGACGCGCCTTGCCGGCAAGCCCTATGGGTTTCTCCTCGTGGGGGCATTCGGCGGGGAGAACCCCACGACGCGCGACTCGGCGCAGACCCTGGAGGTGCGGCCGCGGCTGGTCTATCGCGTGGACGCCAAGACCGGCGCGAAGACCCTCGTGCGCGGCGTCAAGCTTGTCGGCACTCCGATTGTGGTCCTTAACCGCATCGTGGCGGCCGGCGACGACATGAGGATCTCGAACGGCTTCTCGTGCGGCGCCGAGTCAGGCTGGGTTCCGGTCAGCCAGACCGCGCCGAGCCTGCTCTTCTCCGAAGTCGAACTCCAGCGTCTGCCCGAGGACCGTTCGCGGCCGCCGATCCTGCCTTCTCCGCTCCATGACCCTCGCTAGCATCCTCGTCCTCCTCTTGTCGCCCGTCGCGGCCGCCCCGGCCGCCGACGAGGCGCTCGAGCGCGCCGTCGCGACGGAGCTGGGGCGGGCCAAGCAGGAGCTGAAGGACGATGGTTATCCCCCGGTCTATCACGCCGCGCTGAATCTTTGGGACTTCGACGATTGGGACCGTTGGGGGGCCATGGGGGCCACGCGGGCCGAGGCCACGATGAGTCAACGCATTCTTCTTCCGGATATTCGCGTGGGCGGGCCCGAACTTGACAATCATCCCGTCACTGCGAAGACGGAATATCTCGGAATCGCCGTTTCCCTGGAGAGCGACGAGTTCGCCTTGCGCCACGCGCTGTGGCGCGCGCTTGACGGCGCCTATAAGACGGCTTCCGCGGACTACCTGCGCAAGCAGGCTCAGGTGGTCACGCGCGGCAAGGCCGAGTACGACACCGATGATTTGTCCGCCGAGGCCGCGCTCGCGTGCCGGGCTTCTCGTCCGGCCTCGTCTTGGGACTTGGACCGCCTGCGTCGGCTCGAGGACGCGATTTCCGGTCCGTTTTCGCGGGTTCCGTGGCTTCTGCACGCGGAGTCGCATGTCGGCCTGCGCCGCCTCTGGACGCGGCGCCGCGACACCGACGGCACGGCGGTGGACAAGGCGGAGGACTGGGCGCGCGTGGACATGGAGGCCGCGGCGCTGTCCGCGGACGGCCTGCGCCAGAGCGTCTACCGCGAGTTCTACGCCCGCACGCCCGCCGATCTTCCCTCGGAGGGCACGGTCCGCGCGGCGGCCGACGACATGCTCAAGGACTTGGGCGAGATGCGCGCGGCGGTCACGACCTCACCTTTCAACGCTCCGGCGCTGGTGGACCCCTCGGTCGCGGCGGCCCTGGTCTTCGCCCTCGGCCAGCGCCTGTCTGGAGAGGAGCAGCGCAACCCCGCCGGCGCGCAGACTTTCCGAGGCCGGCTCATGGAGAAGATCCTGCCGGAGGAGTTGACGCTCGTCGACGATCCGACGCGGAACGCTTTCCGCGGCCGCGCTCTCTTCGGGCGCTACGAGTACGACGACCAGGGCGTGCCCGCCCGTCGCACGGTGCTCGTGGAGCGCGGCGTGCTCAAGGGCTTCCTGCTGTCGCGCTATCCCGTGAAAGGCTTCGTTCGCTCCAACGGCCACGGCCGCGGTCCCATCGGGCAGATGCCTGTCGGTACGCCCGGCAACCTTTTCCTGAGCTCCGAGCGGCCGCGTTCCGCCGCCGACCTCCTGGCGCGCCTGCGCGCCGAGTGCCGCCGCGCGGGCAAGTCCCACGGCCTTTGGGTGCGCAAGCTGCGCGCGTATGTCCAGCAGCAGAGCGGCAGCGCCCAGGGCTCGATCCGTTTCCTGGCGCAGGTCTTCCTTGTCGACGCGGAGAGCGGCAAGACACTGCGGGTGCGCGATCTGGACTTGGTCGGCACGCCCTTGGTGATGGCCGGCGGCATCCTGGAGGCCGGCGCGGACGCGGAGGTCAACGAGGCCTACCAGGGGTCTCCCGTGGCGGTGGTCTCGCCGAGCCTCCTGCTCGCAGACGTCGAGCTCCAACGCTCGCAGACCAAGCCCGAGAAAGCCCCCCTCCTGCCTCCGCCCACAGCGCCTCCCGTGCGGCCGTGAAACGGGCTGGCGGCCCAACTTGACGCCGGGCGCCAATGCGGATAGACTTCCATCTGTTATGACGAGCGCGGAACCACTTTTTTCCATCATTGTCCCGACCTACAACCGCGCCCGCATGCTGCCCGGCGCGTTGCAGACGGTCAAGGACCAGACCTGCGCAGACTACGAGGTCCTGATCGTCGACGACGGCTCGACCGACGACACCGCCCGCGTGATGCAGGACTGGGTCAAGGATTCACGCTTCAAGTATCGCCGCCTTGAGAAGAACATCGGCAACATGGCCTGCCGCAACCTGGCCCTGGGCATGGCGGGCGGCAGATGGATCACGAATATCGACTCCGATGATTACTGGCTTCCCGAACGCTTGCAGGAGTTCGCTCATTTCATCAAGACGCGTCCCCAGGTCGGCTTTCTGTTCTCCAACGGATACCTCTACCGCTACGGCCGCATCATCGGCATGGCCTTCGATCCGGCGCGCCCCATCGCCGAGGGGAAGGTTCCCGGACACTACGCCGTTGGCGAGGAGTTCCTTCCGTACCTGACGACCAACCTCGCCATCCCCCGCGCGCTGTACCAGAAGTACGGACACTATCGCAAGGACATGATCATCCTCGACAACGAGCTGTACGCCCGCATGCTCGCCGACGGCGTCGAGGTGGGCGTGATTCGCCGGCCCCTCGCGGTCCGGCGCATCCACGGCGGGCAGGTCACGCACAAGTGGATTGAGGAGTATCCCGAGGCGGTGGAGGCGCTGAAGGCCGGCGGCGCACCGCCCGAGGTTTTTGCCGCCGAGAAGATCAAGCTCGTGCTGGAGGTCGCCAAATACCTCTGGCGCAACATCCAACCCCGGAAGGCCCGCGAGTTCATGGAGAAGGAACTGGGGTCCGCCGCCCAGGGGCACTCACTCTATCTCAAGACCTTCCTGCCTGCTTCGGTCCTGAGCCTGGCCAAAACCCTGCGTCAAGGCGGTCTGATGCTGCGGCATCACCCCCTCTGGGCGTCCGAGGATGAGCAACGAGTCTACCGGATCATCAACCCGCTGATTGCGCGGGAGACGGCGCCCAGGTCCTAGCGTGCGGACGATCTGCCTGATCATACCGCCCTCGGTCTTCCTGCTCGACGAGCGGGTGTTCATGGCCCTGGGCATCCTCAAGGTGGCCGCGGTGCTTGAGAAGACCGGCCATGCCGTCGAGCTGCTCGACCTCTCCGGCGTCGAGAACTTCGAAGAGGTCGTCACACGGCACGCCTCATCCTCCAAAGCCTCCGTGTTCGGCCTGACGGCCACGACCCCCCAACTGCCGGCCGCGGCGAAGATCGTCGCCGCGCTGCGACGCGCGCGCCCCGACGCGCGCGCTATCCTGGGCGGGCCGCACGTGACCCTCGTCAACGCCGCCTGCAAGCGTGAGACGGCCGCGGGCCATGAGGGCCGGGCCGCGACCGCCTTCCAGAAGCTCCAGACGATGTTCGACGTGCTGGTCGCCGGCGACGGCGAGGAGTCCATCCTGCTCGCCGTCAAGGACGACGCCCCCAAGCTGATCGACGCCGATGACCCGGCTTCGCCGCTGTTCCTGACGAGCGCGAGGCTGACCGAACTCCCGTTTCCGGCACGCCACCTGGTCGACGTGGGCAGCTACCGCTATCAGATCGAGGGCCTGCCGGCCATCTCCCTGATCGCCCAGCTCGGCTGCCCGTTTGAATGCGGCTTCTGCGGCGGCCGCCAGTCCCCGATGCTGCGGCGCATCCGCATGCGCACGACCGAGAACATCGTCGCCGAGATCGAGATGCTGCACCGCGCCTACGGCGTGCGCGGCTTTATGCTCTACGACGACGAACTCAACGTCAACACGCGCATGATCGAGCTGATGCGCGCGATCCGAGCCCTGCAGGACCGTCTCGGCGTCGAGTTCCGCCTGCGCGGCTTCGTCAAATCCGAATTATTCAACGACGAGCAGGCCGAGGCCATGCGCCAGGCGGGCTTCCGCTGGATCCTCACCGGCTTTGAGTCCGGCTCGCCGCGCATCCTGAAGAACATCAACAAGAAGGCCACGCGAGAGGAGAACACCCGTTGCGTGGAGATCGCGCACAAGCATGGCCTCAAGGTGAAGGCCCTGATGTCGATCGGCCATCCGGGAGAGTCGGAGCAGACGATCGCCGAGACGCGAGATTGGCTGCTCTCGGCCAAGCCCGAGGACTTCGACGTGACCATCATCACCACCTATCCCGGCACGCCCTACTACGACCGCGCCGTTCCCGTGCCGGGAAAGCCCGGACTCTGGTCCTACACTTATGAGAAGACCGGCGACCGCCTTTTTTCGCAGGAGGTCGACTATACCGAGGTCGCCGACTACTACAAGGGAAGCCCGGACGGCGGATATAAGTCCTTCGTCTATACCGACCACCTGAGCGCGGAGAAGATCGTCGAGCTGCGCGACCAGACCGAGCGCGACGTCCGCCGAATTCTCGGCATCCCGTTCAACCCCTGCCGCGTCGCCCACCGCTATGAGCACTCGATGGGCCAGACGGAGCTATCCGCCGAGGTGCTGCGCGTCAGCCGCCCCGGCCGGAATTACAGGATACGCTTTGTGGCGCTGCTGCTTGTCGTTGTCGCCCTTTGGCTCGGGCGGTCGCGGCAGGTCCGCGTGACCCCTCCGCCGGCCAGGCCCGAACCGAGCCCACTTTCCAGGCTCGCAAAAACCCCCCCGCCTCGACCTGCGCCGCAGCCGCCTGCCGCTCCACCGGCGGCGCCCATTGCTTCCCCGCCGGTCGCGGACATCCCGGCGACTGCCCCGGAGCCGAAGACCGAACTTCATCAAAATCTCATCCCAAAGGATATCAGCATTATCCGCAGCTATTACTCTCAAGAGATCTTGGCGCCGGGCTCATCGTTCGGATTGGACATCAACGGTTCTGGATTCACCTCGGAGTTCGGGCGGATGATCACGATTGATCCAGGCGGCGCGGACATGGCGGTCAAGGACCTGCGCCTGGTGACGGCCAACCAGATCAACGCGAGCATCGAGGTCGGCACCGATGCGAAAACGGCTTTCTATTACCCCCAAGTCATGATCAAGGGATTGCCGGTCTTCCGCGCCACGCAGCCGTTTGGCGTGGTTCGGCGGGGGGAGGTTCTGGCGATTAGACAGTTGTCGGTGGCCGAGGACAGCCGCTCGATGCGATTTAGCGTGATCACGAATTTAACCGAGAACATGGTTAAGCAGTTCTGGGTCGCGCCGACCAAGCCGGACCTGGAAATATCCTCCTTGGAACCGAAACTGCCGTTTGCCGTGGAAGGCACGCTGCGCATCGGCAAGGCCTCGGAGAGCGGCGCCTCCGGGCTCATCGTTTTTCTCTTCTCCCGTGAAATTTACAGGAGCCGCGACATGGTCAATCTTGCGCTGCCCAACTTGGGCAAGGCCGGATTGACGCGAGGAATCAGCGCCGTCGATGCGTTCCATCGCCCGGGCGATACGATCTCTCTTTGGGTGCGAGGCGCTGGTTTTACACCTTCCGATGCGGGCCTGCTGACTGGTCGCATCGATGGTCTTGACGCGGGTCCGGCCTCGTTCGTCTACGCCTCGCCGACTGAAATATCATTCTCTTTTATTCTGCCGGCGACCGCTCCAGAGGGTTCCTATGGCGTAACGGTTAATGACGCCGCGGGGAAGGTCCTGGCACGGGCTCAAGACGCCTTGACCATCGTTGCCCCGCTGTGGCTGCGAGGGGTGGAGGTTTCCCCAAAGGCCCTGGCGGGGCGGACGGCCGTTCTCCATGTCTCAGGACGCGATTTCACCCCCGAGTTCGCCCGGGGCTTCCAGGCCGCATCCGAGGAACCGGGGATACGCATTTCGCGATTTACGCTGGCCGATCCCTCGACGCTCTCGGCCGAAATCACGATCGGTCCTTCGGTCGCGGCGGGAGACTATTGGCTGACGTTCAGCTCCCTCGGCAAACCGGTCCAGCCCCAGTTTCCCGGCTTGATCAAGATTTCGGCCCCATGAGCCTGGAGTCAAGGGCAGCGCCAGCATGTTATTCGTCAGCGGCGGGCAGGGGGGTGAGTATACCTTTGTGGTGCAGGAATCCGCTGGATCGGGGGTAGTCGTAGCAATTGGCCAACCCGCACTTGTTTAATATTTTTTCGCTGAAATGACTGCAGTTATTGCTCAGATAACCAAATCTAAAGGCCTTTTTTGTATAGACTTTGGCCCTGCCATCCAAGCAATCCTTGTACCAAGCAAGAGATTCTCGCGGCTCTTTACCATTCAGGCAAACAGGCATTGAAGACAGGTGCGGGTTCCATGCTTCCAAGCTTTTCCGTTCGTCAGCGTCTTCATAAAGAATAACATCGCCCTTCCCCGAGGAAACAGAATACCCCATGAGCGTCGCCTTGATCCCATATCGGGTAAATTGAGGTTCTTTGATGCGGTTGTATTCGTTGCTGTCTTGAAGTTCCAGCTGCCAAAAAGAACCATCTTCGTCTACGATTCGAACAGCGGCATGGCTCAAAATGCGCAATGCCTGGTAAAATTCCAGACTGATGCCCGGAACAATTATTGAAAAATCGCCATCAACGCGAGCGGGCGAGGTCGCGCTGGTCTGGGGGGCGGCAGGGGCCTTGATTGCTCCGGCTTCAGACAGGAACTCGTCGACAGCCAGGCTCTGCCCCGCGCCAAATCCCGCATCTTGCCCCCAGGAGGACCCCGCGGAAACGGCGATCAGACAAAGAAATCCCGCCGCCACGACTCCGGCTCGATTTTTCTCCACTCGTTCAGCCCCCCACCGTCGAATGTTGTGAGTATAGCCTGGGCGCCGGCTTTCGTGTCTGGGCCGGAGGACCCACAGAAGAAGCGCTAAGAGGCCCATCCTTTTTACTTGCGCGTCGCCATGTATCAGGCCCCGTAATTTGCCATACTAGGGGCAGGTAGAAAATGCCACAACCTTGGGACGATCCCGCAGAAGAGATCAGCAACATGCTGAAGGAGCTTTCGGCGAAGTTGAATGCAAACTTCCCGGGACAGGGGCTCGTGGTGGCGGTCGTGGCGGTGTTCGGGGCGGTACTCCTGTTCAGCTCGGTCTACACCGTCGAGCCCAGTGAGCAGGCGGTCATCATTCGCTTCGGTCGATACGTCTCCACGGAAGCCCCCGGGCTTCATTTCAAGCTGCCCTTCGCCATCGACCGGGCGATCAAGGTCAAGACCAAGGTCATCCTGCAAGAGGAATTCGGGTTCCGGTCGTCCGGGCAGGTCGGTGCCCGAACCGACTACGCCGACCAAGACTTCAAGCAGGAATCCCTGACCCTGACAGGCGACCTGAACGTGGCCAACGTCGAGTGGATTGTGCAGTATCAGATATCAGACCCCAAGAAATACCTTTTCAACGCGCGGGAGGTGCTGAAAAACCTGAGAGACGTTTCTCAATCGGTCCTGCGCCGCGTGGTGGGGGACCGTATCGTCAATGAGGTTTTGACCACCGGCCGCGTTGAGATTGCGGAGGAAGCCCACCGCTTGACCCAGGAGGTGCTCGACCGCTACGACATCGGCATCCGCATCGTGACGGTGAAGCTCCAGGACGTGAACCCGCCCGAGTCGGTGCGCCCGGCTTTCAACGAGGTCAACGCCGCCAAGCAGGAGCAGGAACAGGCCATCAACCAAGCCGAGCAAGGCTACAACAAGGTCATCCCCGAGGCCAGCGGCAATGCCGAAAAGAGCATCCGCGACGCGCAGGGCTATGCCACGGCGGCGGTCAACCGGGCCCAGGGGGACGCGGCGCGTTTCCGATTTATGCTGGAGGCCTATCGCGCTGCCCCCGCCGTCACCCGGACCAGGCTCTATCTGGAATCGATGGAGGAGCTGTACAGCCGCTTTAAGACACTGACCATCGTGGACAAGGGGGTGCAGGGGCTTTTGCCGGTTTTCTCCCAGCCCCAGACGCCTTCTTCGGAGGCTTCCCGATGAGTCCCGATCGGAGATTGGCGACGATCGCGGGCGCCGTTGCGGCCTTTTTTCTGCTGAACGCATCGGTGTACACCCTGTCGGAATGGGAGCAGGTCGTCATCACTCAATTCGGGCGTCCCGTTGGATCTCCCGTCAACACGGCCGGGCTCCATTTCAAGCTGCCGTTCATCCAGATGGTGCGCCGCCTGGACAAGCGCATTCTCAACTGGGACGGCTATCCCAACCAGATACCCACCAAAGACAAGAAGTACATCGTGGTCGACACGACTGCCCGCTGGCGCATCATCAATCCCCTGCTCTTCATCCAGACCGTTCAGACGGAAGCCGGGGCGCGCTTGCGGCTGGACGGCATCCTGGACGCCGTGACGCGCGACACCATCTCCAACCACAATCTGGTGGAGGCGGTCCGCAACTCCAACGCCATCCTGGAAAGGGTGCGAAAGAAATCGCAAGCCCTGAAGACTCAGGAGCTCCAGCCCGGCGCCGAGGAAGAGGAGGTGACCGGCGAGGTTGAGGGCATTGCCGTTGGACGGGAGGCCTTGAGCGGCATCATCATCGAAAAGGCCCGCGCCGGCCTTAAGGAATTCGGCATTGAGATCATCGACGTGCAGTTGCGGCGCATCGCCTATGAGGCCAGCGTGGAGGCCAAGGTCTACGAGCGCATGATCTCCGAACGCCAAAGAATCGCCCAGAAGATTCGCTCGGTGGGGTTGGGCGAGCAGGCCAAGATCCAGGGCAAGACAAACAAGGACCTGCAGGGCATCGAGTCGGAGGCTTACCGTAAAGTCCAATCCATCAAAGGGGAGGCGGACGCCAAGGCCATCCGCATCTACGCGCAGGCCATGAATGCCGACCCCGGCTTCTACGAGTTCGTCCGAACGCTGGAGGCCTACCGGAAGGCCATCCCCGCCGGCAGCACGCTCATCTTATCCACGGACAACAAATTCCTGGAACTTATGCGCAAGCGCTGAGTGCTGCGCGCTCAGTCCCGGCTTCGTGCCGCGTGCGTCGCCGCGCAGTCCGGGCCGCAGAAGTAGAGGACACTGCCTCGGATGTGCCGGGTCACGGCGCGATTCTTCAGGACATAGACCCGGCATTCGTGATCAAGAACCATCTCCCCGTCGGCCGAGTCCGGCCGAGTCGGCTTCGGCGGCGTCCGGCGCAGCCGACGGAGGACGGCCCGGACCGCGTAGTAGACGAGGATGAGGTAGACGGCGAGCATGATGGCACGCATGGTCTTGCCCCCATCTTATCAAAGAGCGCGCGGCTTGTTTCCCCCGCCTGAACGGGCTGTAAGTCCCGCCGGGGATAGGACGAAATCCGGCCTTCTCTTGGGTCCCTTGGCCCATCTTCGTCCGACGGGGCCGTGATAGGATGCTCCCGATGCTGATCCTAGCGCTCCTTCACCTCCTGTCCGCCTCACCCGTCCACGCGGCAGGCGTCGTCGGCCAGACCCGAGTCCAGGCCCACGCGACGCAAACCGGGCCGATCCCGCTTCCCTCATGGGTTGGAAACCACGCGCCCATCGGCTTGCCGGGTGCCAGCCTCGGCCTCCAGACCAATCTTCCGGGCTTTCAGGCTCCGGCCATCGTCCGCTCGCAGGCCGCTCCCATCCCGGCCGCCGCAGTCCTGGCGGGCCCTCTTCCGGCTGCCGCGTTCTTCGAC
Organism: uncultured Elusimicrobia bacterium; assembly: GCA_964358065.1. Classification (GTDB taxonomy): domain Bacteria; phylum Elusimicrobiota; class Elusimicrobia; order UBA1565; family UBA9628; genus GWA2-66-18. The sequence goes on from CAYHNV010000001.1 coordinate 47,398, forward strand.
CGCGCCCGGCCCGACAGCCGGGCCGAGGCGGTCCGGCTGGACTACTCCCGGTTCCTCGGGGAGGTGGGGTTCCGCGACTATCCTTCGGCGATCTCCGCGAACCTTGCCAAGCCCGGCCTCACGGATCTCCAACGCAAGGTGCTTGGGTTCAACGCCAAGCGCTATCGCGTCATGATCGCCGCGCGCGACCTCGCCTCCGAGGTCATGGCGGGCCTGGTGGAGCAGGACTATGCCCCGGAGGCCGTCGAGACCGCGGCGGAGCTGGCCGCGAGGCTCTTGAGCCTCCAGCCGCTCGACCCGCCTTCGAGCCTTCCCGCGGACATCGCCCGCACGGACAAAGACTCCATTCGTGGCTGGCTGGTGGCGGTCACGGTCCAGAAGCTCACCGCCCAGTTGGGCCAGGTCGTTTCGGACGTCTCCAAGGCCGCGGTCCCCTCCGTCCTGTTGAAGCAGGGGCTCAAGGACTTCTCAGAGGGCCGCAGGGAGTCCACAGCGGCGCGCGAGGTCGCGGGCCGGGTGGGCAGGATCAAGGACCTGGCCGAGGTCCTCCTGGTCGCGGCCTACACCGACGCCGAAGCGGGGCAGACTCGCTACGCCGGCCGCGCCCTGGCCGCGTCCCTTGTCCGCTACTCACGCATGAACGAGAGACCGCAGGTTGAGGAGCTTCTTCGAGCGAAGGTCTCGCAGCGGGGCCAGCACCTGGAGAATTTCATCGGCGACACCCTCGTTGTCCCGGACCGGAGCTCATCTGCGGGCGTGAAGCGCCTCAAGCTCCACACCGGCGACTTTCTCGGTGAGCGCAGCGGCGGACGGGAAGCCGCGGAGATCACCTTCGGCGTGCGCCCCCCGCTCAAGCTGTGGTGGAAGGCGCTGCGGTCCAGGCTCCTCGGCCACCCTCTCGGGCTCTGGGCGAACCCGAAGGAGGGAGTCAAGCTCAAGCCCGGCCAGCCCGTTCGCAACCGGCTCAGGCAGCTCTTGGCGGGCTTCCAGCGCTGGTTGGCGAACCGGCGGTTTCTGCACAACGGCTACTCGCACGTGGGCATGGCCTCTCTTGAAGAGTCCGACGGCGTGGTCATGGCCTGGGCGCTCGACAACTACCCCAATGCCGGGGAGGGCGGCATCCGCAAAATCGGCATCGCGGAGGAGTTCGCCCAGCATGGGCCGTTCGTCAAGCTTGGGGTGGCCCATCTGGACGCGGACCGGGTCTGGGATTCCTTCCAAGCCCAGGCGGCCCGGGACGGATACAGGGAAGCTGTCTACAGATCGGGGGACGGCTATTGGCCTTCGCTGATGACTCCGGAGGAGCACCGGGCCCTGCTCGCCATTCCGCGCTCGGATTCGGCCCGCCTCCTGGCCGAGCTTGCCCGCCGCGCCGCGGCCTCGATCGAGGATTTGATGACGCGTCTGGGCACGGGCTTCGCCTACGGATTCGTCAATGAGATCTGGCGCGCTTACTGCAGCTCGACGATGATGCTCGCTTACCGCATGGGCGGGCAGTTCGAGATCCAGGCCGCGCCCGACCATTTTCACCCCCTGGTCCTCCTCATGAAGAAGCTCGGCCTTCCGGGCGCCAAAGACCAGAACACCGATGGCCGCATCATCTGGCCGGGCAGCCTCTTCATCGATCCCAAGGTCGCCAGCCACCAGACGGCGGACTACACCGAGTACCGCGAGGTCGGCAAGATCACCAACCCCTATACGGTTGCCGCCTACGTCGAGATGGATCCGGCCCTGACCCGGGACATCATGGTCCTGGCGAGGCTCTCGGGTCTGGAGATCACGCCGGACAAGGGTCTCATCGCGGCCGTGCTCATCAATCACCTCGACAATCGGGCCCAGAAGGCGCGGTCCAAGACCGGCTACGCGACGGGCGCAGCCCCGGCGACCGGCTACTCGTCGGGGCTTGAGGGTCTTCTTGAGGATCTCGGCGGGGACTGAGCAATTCAGCCCCCTATTGACAGCCCGCCGAGGCCTGTTATACTCACGTTATGAAACCCTCGAACGCGCTATTGCTTCTCGGCCTTTTCCTTTGCTGGCCCATCGTCGCCCGCGCAGCCGGCCGGCACAACGGCGAGGCGGATAAAATACGAGCAACCATCATTTTTATCAATCCGTATGGGCAGACCACGGCTGACGGTTCCGGCACGACCTATAACATTCCTCAATGGAACTGGCGGTACTACGACAGCTCCCTGATCTACGCTCCGCAATGCCGCGGCACTGTGCCGCTCTACATCGTGGGTCTGCCGATGAGCTTTGATGTCACGCTGACCAATCTCGCGCCTCACGGCGACAAACCCTTCAAGATCCGCGTCCAGGCTCTCAGCAATGTATTGGAAACCAGCTGCTCCGCGGGCCAATCGCTGGGCAGCCAGGAGTTCCTCGTCGAGGATTTGCGCCCCGGCGAGACGCGGACGCTGCACTACTCGCTGAACATCAACGATCCGAACCTTCCGAGCGGCCTTGACGTCACCAAAATACGCATCCTACATCTGAACCAGGGCAATAATGAAGATGCCGGGGTGATTCTTGAAAGCTCCGCCTACTGGTGTCCGCCCAGCCTCAGGCTCAGCCATCCGTAGGCGCTAAGGACCGGGGGGCTGCTTCCTCAGCGCGGCCTGAACGTCGCGTTCGACTTCCACCATGTCCTTCGCGCCGAACCAGCGCCGGAGCACCATGCCGTCCCGGCCGATCAGGTAGGCCGTGGGAAATCCGGGGGTCGACCAGCCGGTCGGCGGACGTTCGCTGTCGTTGAGGATCACGGGGTAGGCGATATCATGCTTGGCCCTGAACCGCTTGACCGCCTTCTCGCCTTCATCGTCCATCGAGACGCCAAGGACGGTAAAGCCCTTGGTCTGGAACTTCTTATGGAGGGCGTCGAGGTCCGGGATCTCGGCCACGCACGGGTCGCACCAGGTAGCCCAGAAGTCCACGAGCACGACCTTGCCCGCGTAGTCGGAGAGCGCGGCTTTGCCGCCGCCGGAGAGCGGGCCCGCGAGCGCGGGAGCCTTCATGGAGCCCTTCGGCGCCTGAGACGGCGGGCCGGCGATGAGGAGGTAGACGAGCGCTGCGATTGCCGTCAGCGCGGCGCAAATTCCCAGTTTTTTCATGACGCTCACATGGCCAGCCGGGTCATGCCCGTGGGCATGAGGCGGATGAGCGCGGTCAGGCGGTTGGAGAAGATGAGGATGCCCACGATGACAAGGAGAAGGCCTGCGCAGACCTCGCCGGCGCGGATGTATTTTTTATACCGGGAGAAAAAGCGCATGAACGCCCCGACCGCGAAGCCCGTGACGATGAAGGGGATGCCCAGGCCCATGGAATAGACGAAGAGCAGGCGCATGCCCTGGCCCACGGTCTCGCGCGTGGCGGCCAGGGCGAGGATGCCGGAGAGGATGGGCCCGATGCAGGGTGTCCAACCGCAGGCGAAGGCCAATCCCATCAAAAAGGAGCCGAGGTAGCCCGATTTGAAGGCTCCGGCGTCGGCGCGCTTGTGGTAGTAAAGGATGGGGATGTGGATGATCCCGGTCATATGCAGGCCGAAGAGCACGATGAGCCCGCCCGCGACCTTGGTCACGATGGGCATGTTGGCGGCCAGGAAGGCGCCTGCGGCCGAGGCGCTGGCCCCCAGGGCCGTGAAGACCACGGAAAAGCCCAACACAAAGAAGACGGACTCCCAGCCCGCGTGTCGGAAGGTCGTGCCGGATTTGGCGCCGTGGCCGAGTTCTTCCAAGGAAAGCCCGGACATGAAGGAGATGTAGCCGGGCACCAGCGGGAGCACGCAGGGCGACAGGAAGGAGACGATCCCCGCGAGGAGTGCCGCGCCATAGCCGACGGTATCGACTTGGTTCATGAGGGGGATACTAGCAATTCATTTGCAGGTCCGTTCGAGTCGCCGGTGATGGGCGCCGGTCCGGCGCGAATTGTTACACTTGCGCGTGGGTGGACGGAGGGTAATATGACAATAAGAATCTTGCTCGCGCTGGTGTTGTCTTTAGTCGGGGCTCACGCCGACATCTTCGCCCAGGAGGCGTCTCGGATGAAAAAGAAGCATCAGGAATATCGCCGGCCTTCTGACGCGGAGTTGCGCAAGAAACTGACCCCGGAGCAGTACGCGGTCGCCTGCAACGCCGACACCGAGCCCGCCTTCCAGAACGCTTTCTGGAACAACCACGCCGCGGGCATCTACGTCGATATCGTCAGCGGCGAGCCCCTTTTCTCCTCGCTCGACAAGTTCGACTCCGGCTCGGGCTGGCCCAGCTTCACCAAGCCCCTGCTGCCGGGCAACGTCAAGGAGAAGTCCGACCGCCAGTTCGGCATGACCCGCACCGAGGTCCGCTCCGTTCACGGCGACAGCCACCTCGGCCACGTCTTCCCGGACGGGCCGAAGGACAAGGGCGGCCTTCGTTTTTGCATCAACTCCGCGTCCCTGCGCTTCATCCCGGCCGAGAAGCTGGAGGCCGAGGGCTACGGCGAGTTCCTGCCGCTCTTCGCCAAAGAGTCCAAGGAGACCGTCGAATTGGCGGGGGGGTGTTTCTGGGGGATGCAGCACATCCTGCGCAAGATCCCCGGCGTGCTGCGCACCGAGGCCGGTTACGCCGGCGGCAAGGTCGAGCATGCGACCTACAAGAACCACGAAGGCCACGCCGAGGCGGTCCAAGTGGTCTATGACCCGAAGAAACTGCCTTTCGAAGAGCTCCTGCGCTGGTATTTCCGGATGCACGACCCGACGACCTTGAACCGGCAGGGCAACGACACCGGCACTTCCTACCGCTCGGCCGTCTTCTACCACACCGAGGAGCAGCGCAAGGCCGCCGCGGCGATGAAGGAGAGGCTCAACAAGAAGGGCAAGTGGGGCGGCCCGCTCGTGACGGAGATCACCAAGGCGGGAGCCTTCTGGAAGGCCGAAGAGGACCATCAGGACTATCTGGTGAAGTATCCGACCGGCTACACCTGTCACTTCCTAAGGCCCGAGTCCGTTCTCGGGGACTAATCGAGGGCCCGGCCATTTTGTATCATCGGCTCGTCTAGATATCGGAGGAGCCTGCCATGACCATGACCGCCGCCAAGACCCGCGTCGAGAAGGACACCATGGGAGAGATCCCGGTGGCCGCCGACCGCTACTGGGGCGCCCAGACCGAGCGCTCTCTCCACCATTTCCAGGCTGGCGCCGGCCGCGACACGCTCACCCGCGAGTTGATCCGCGCCATGGGCGTCTTAAAAAAAGCCGCCGCCATGGCCAACGCCGAATTGGGTCTGCTCCCCAAGGAGAAGGAGAAGCTCATCCTTGCCGCCGCCGAGGAGGTCATCGAAGGCAAACTCGATACACATTTCCCGCTGGTGGTCTGGCAGACGGGCTCCGGTACTCAGTCGAACATGAATTCCAATGAAGTGATCTCCAACCGTGCCATCGAGCTAGCCGGCGGGGCCCTGGGCTCCAAGAAGCCCATCCATCCCAACGACGATGTGAACAAGTCCCAGTCCTCCAACGACACCTTCCCGACGGCTATGCACATTGCGGCGGCTGAGGTGCTCGTCCATGAATTGGTGCCCGCGGCGAAAGGCCTTCGCGACGCGCTGAAGAAAAAATCCATTGAATTTAAATCGATCGTCAAGATCGGCCGCACCCATTTGATGGACGCCGTGCCCCTCACCCTCGGCCAGGAGGTCGGCGGCTGGGTCGCGCACCTGGACGCCGACCTTGCCCGCATCGAGATGGTCCTGCCCGGCATCTACGAGCTCGCCATTGGCGGCACCGCCGTCGGGACCGGCCTCAACACCCATCCGGACTTCGATCGGAAGGCCTCGGCTCATATCGCCAAGCTGACCAAGCTCCCCTTCAAGCCCGCCCCCAATAAGTTCGAGGCCTTGGCCGGCCACGACGCCCTCGTTTTCGCTCATGGCGCGTTGAAGACCCTGGCCTGCTCCCTGATGAAGATCGCCAACGATGTGCGCTGGCTGGCCTCCGGTCCACGCGCCGGCCTGGCCGAACTGCGCATCCCGGAAAACGAGCCCGGCAGCTCCATCATGCCCGGCAAGGTCAATCCCACCCAGTGCGAGGCGCTCACCATGATCGCCGCCCAGGTCCTGGGCAACGACGTCGCCATCAACATCGGCGGCGCCTCGGGAAACTTCGAGCTCAACGTCTTCAAGCCCCTGATCATCCACAACTTCCTGAACTCGGCCAAGCTCCTGGCGGCCGGCTGCCGTGGTTTCACCGAGCACTGCGCCGTCGGCATCCAGGCCGACGAGAAACGCATCGACGAGCTGATGCGCAGGAGCCTGATGCTGGTGACCGCGCTGAACACCCACATCGGCTACGACAGCTCGGCCAAGATCGCCAAGACCGCCCACGCCGAGGGCCTGACGCTCAAGGAAGCGGCGCTCAAGTTGGGCCTTGTCACCGAGGGCCAGTTCGCCGATTGGATCAAGCCCGAAGAGATGTGCAAGCCGGGGCTCTGACATGGACGATGCCCAGGCCGATTTGATCCGCCGCATCGCCTCCGTCGTCGGTCACGAGCTGCGCAATCCGATGGCCGTGATCAATAATTCCGCCTACTTCGTGAAAGCGAAGCTTGGGCAGGGGGCGCTCGACCCGAAGGTCGAGAAGCACCTGAAGATCATCGAGAGCGAGATCGCCCGCGCCGACGGCCTTATCAGCGACATCTTGGCCTACTCGCGCAAGTGCGAGCCGACGGCCGACATCCGCGCCATGGACTTGACCGTGAAGGAAGCCGTGGACTCCTTCAAGACGCCCGCGGGCTGTCGGCTCGACTTCAAGCCGGGAGCCAAGGACGCGAAGGTAAAAACCGATGCGCAAATGCTCTCGGATTCGCTCCAGCGTCTCATCGACAACGCGTTCGCCGCACAGGACGGAAAGGGGACCGTGAAGGTCGCCACCGGCGCGGGCAAGGAAGGCGTCTGGGTCTCCGTGTCGGATACCGGAACCGGCGTTGACACGAAGGTCAAGGATAACCTCTTCGAGCCCTTCGTCACCACCAAGCCCCGCGGCCTCGGCCTGGGGCTGGCCCTGGTCAAGAAGCTTATCACGGCCAACGGCGGCTCGGCCCACTGCGAATCCGGGCCCCAGGGTTCGACCTTTCGCCTGATCCTGCCGAAGGCTTAGATGACCCCCGAGACCATGGCCAAGCCCAAAGTCATCGTCGTCATGCCGGCCTATAACGCCGAGAAGACTCTGGAGAGGACCATCAAGGACATCCCCGCCGGTGTCGTGGACGAGATCATCCTTGTCGACGATTGCTCGCGCGATGGGACCGTCGCGCTCGCCAAGAGGCTGGGCTTGACCGTCATCCAGCATGAAAAGAACAAAGGCTACGGCGGCAACCAGAAGACCTGCTACACCGAGGCACTGAAGCGCGGCGCCGAGGTGGTCGTCATGGTCCACCCGGACTACCAGTACGACGCGCGACTGGTGCCCATCATGGCGGCGCTGATCACCAGCGACATCTGCGACATGGTCTGCGGCAACCGGATCCGCACCCGCTGGGAAGCGCTCCAAGGGGGGATGCCGGTCTACAAGTACCTCTTCAACCGTCTTCTCACCGGGCTGGAGAACGAGGTGATGGGGCAGAATCTGGGCGAGTGGCATTCCGGCCTGCGCGCCTACTCGCGCCGGTGCCTGGAGACGGTGCCGTGGGAGAATAACTCCGACGATTTCGTCTTCGACCAGCAGTTTCTGATCCAGGCCGCCATGCTCAAACAGCGCCTGGGCGACGTGCCCGTGCCTGCGCGCTACTTCTCGGAGGCCTCCTCCATCAACTTCCGCCGCTCCTGCGTCTACGGGCTGTCGGCCCTCTACTATCTGGCCCTTTCCGTGGTCCAACGCCTGGGACTTGCGAGCTTCGACCTCTTTAAGTCCAAGCAGGCGCGATGACCGCCGCTCTCTTCGCCGTTCTGACGGCCGCAATCGCCGCGGCGGTCGCCGCGGACGGACCTCTGCCTGCCTTGCGGCCGGGGATCCTTCCGCTGCTCCTGCTGGTCCTCTCGGGCACGGCCGCGGCCGGCGCGGGTCGGCGACTGGTCGGCCTTCTGACAAACGATTTGGATGAGGAAGAGAAGACGGTCGCGGGGGCGACGCTCGGACTAGGATGTTTGTCGGTTGGGGTGTTTGCCCTCGGAGCCGTCGGCCTTTTCAAGCCGTGGGCCTGTTCGATGTTGTTGGGGGTGTTCTGGCTCGCCGCCTGGCCTGAAATCCAGCCGATGACGGATTCACTCCGTGCCGGGGTAAACCGTGCCGCTGAGAAACCGTGGCTGTGCGCGCTGATCGGCTTGCCGCTGCTCCTCGTGCTGTGGGCGTGCCTGGTGCCCCCGCACCAGTACGACTCGCTCGTCTACCATTTGGAGCTCCCTCAGGAGTATCTCCGCGCGGGTCGTTTGCACGCTCCTGAGGGCTTGGTGTATGCGCACTTCCCTCAGAACGGCGAGATGTTGTTCACCCTCGCTCTCCTCCTCGGTTCAGACGTCTTGGCTCAGATGTTCGTCTGGCTCTCCACGGCGTTGACCGTGGGTTGGCTGCTCACTTTCGGCCGTCGCCTCACGATCGCCGCCCCCTGGGCCGCCGTGCTCGTCGCCACGCATTCCGCAGTCCTGGCCATGTCCTCGACGACGTATGTCGAACCCCTGGTGATGCTGTGGTGCACCGCCGCGATCCTGGCCTTTGAGGCCTCCGATGTCGGCGCCAAGAAAGGCCTCCTCATCTTGTCGGCGGCGTTCACCGGCCTGGCCCTGGGCACCAAGTATTACGCGGGCCTGACGGCTATTCTGCTTGTTGCTCGTCTGGTCTACCGTGACCGCCTGCGCGAGAGCGTGCTGTTTACACTCATCGCCACGGCGGTGTTCTCCCCGTGGCTGATCAAGAATGCCGTTCTCATCGGCAATCCGGTTTTTCCGTTTCTTTACCAGATTTTTCCAGCGACTTCTCTCGGTTGGACCGCTGATCTTGCCTCCGGTTATTTCTCGGTCCTGAGCGAGTACGGCCACGCGCATGGCTGGCTCCGCGATCTGGCGTCTTTGCCCATACTTCTTTTCCGCAATCCCCTGCGCTTCGGCGGCGGCATGGATGTCCTGGGAGACATCGGCTGGGATCTGACGCTCTGGCTGTGGCCCGTCGGCTTATGGGCGGCGTGGCGGGGGAAGGCGCCCAAAGGTCTGGCGGTGTTCAGCGTTCTCTACTTCGCGGGCTGGTTTGCGACGGGCGTGGTCCTGCGCTTCCTGACCGCGGTCGCACCCGTGCTGGCGCTGCTGGGTGCTGCGGGCGGCGCGGGCATCTTCGAGCGGGGCTCCGCGCCTTTGCGCGGCCTCGCCGCGGCCGCGGTCGGCGTGATGATTGCCTCGCACCTCTTCCTCGTCTTGTTCGTTCACGGCGTCTTCGGCTCGGGATCCTTCCTGCTGGCCCTCGAGGACCGCGAGACGTTCCTCTCGCGGCGGCTGGACTACTATCCGTGCGCGGCCTACCTCGCGCGCGGCCCAGCAAGCGGCGGCAAGACTCTCATCGTGGGCGAGCAGCGCGGCTACTACTTCTCCACGGCGCATCGGACCAGCACGGTGCATGCTCCCAACCCCTATTTTCTCCGTGCCGATGCGGCCGCTTCCCCCGAGGACCTGGTCCGCGCCTTGCGCTCCGACGGCTACGCGCGCCTGGTCTTCGTGCCGCGCGAGACGCGCCGCCTGAACGCCGGACTGGGGACTTTGAGCGAGCGCGGCAAGGCCAACTGGCTCGGCATGCAACCCCTGCTGAAGACGGAGTTCCGCGGCAGCGCTTGCCTGGTCGCTTCCTTGGGGAGCGCGCCATATGAGGTGCTCCCAAAATGAAAGCCGACTTCGGCCTCTATGCCGCCTGCTTCGCGGTGGCGGCCACGATCTCGTTTTTTTTGACGCCCTTCGTGCGCTTCTTTGCGGTCCGTTTCGGTTTTCTGGACGCCCCCAGTTCCGAGGTCAAGACGCACAAGTCGCCCACGCCCGTCTTCGGCGGGGTGGCCATCTACGCGGGTTTTGCGGGCGCGGTCCTGCTCATGCGCCTGACCACGAATTTCCCCTCCGGCACGCTCTACAACCTGCGTGCCCTCTTGATGGGGGCGACGCTGGTCTTCGCGCTCGGCCTCATCGACGACCTCAGGCGCCCGCAGGGTTTGGATTACAAGCCCAAATTCGTCGTCCAGTTCCTGGCCACCGCGATCCTGGTGCTCTTCGGTCTGCGCATCCGTTTCATCAGCCCGACCTGGGTCGCGGGAATCATCACCGCCGTCTGGGTGGTCGGGGTTACAAACTCCTTCAACATCATCGACATCATGGACGGCCTGGCGACGAGCCAGGCCGCCGTCGCCGCCTTCGGCTTCCTGCTCATCTCCCTGCCCTCCGAGGAACTTTACGTCAATTTCGCCGCCGCCGCCCTTGCGGGTGCGGCGTTGGGCTTCCTGCCGTGGAATCTTTCCAAGAGACATAAGATCTTCATGGGAGATTGCGGCAGCCTGACGCTCGGCTTCCTGCTGGCGGGCCTTTCCCTGGGCGTGCGCTATTCGGATGTCAACGACGTGGGCGTCTTCGCGCCTCTGGTCATCCTTTTCGTGCCCATCTTCGACACTTTTTTCGTGAGCATCCTGCGCCTCAACCAGGGCCGCTCGCCTTTTCTAGGCTCGCGCGACCATTTCGCCCTGCGGCTGGAGCGCATGGGCTTTCTGCGCGGCCACGTCGTGCTGATGGCCACGCTGGCGGCCAGCTTCTTCTCTTTCTGCGCGTTCCTGGCGACCATCTATCCCCTCAAGGGCGCTCTTGCCATGTACGCCTTGGTTGCCGCGGCGGTATACTGGCTGGGACGGCGGATGGCGCTCATCGACATGCGATGAAGACCGACGTTCTCATCCTGGGCGGAGGCTTGGCCGGCCTCTCGACGGCCTATCACCTGGGCCGCCTCGGCGCACGCTCGCGTCTGGTCCTTGAGGCCCAGCCGACCATCGGCGGCGCCGCGAGTTCCGTTTCCCAGGACGGCTTCATCTTCGATCACACAGGGCATCTCCTCCACCTGCACGACCTGTATGGCAAGAAGCTGATCCTGGATCTGCTGAAAGGCAATCTTGCCGTCCACGAGCGTCGGGCGGCCATCTTCTCCAAGGGGACGCTGACCCGTTATCCATTCCAGGCCAACACGAAAGGCCTGCCGCGCAGCGTGATCGTCGATTGCGTCGCCGGTTTCCTGGAGACAGTCCACCGTCCGCGCCCCCTGCCTCGCGCCCCCGATTTTCTCTCCTGGTGCCGCGTCGTTTTCGGAAACGGCATCACTCATCACTTCCTGAAGCCCTACAACGAGAAGCTCTGGCAGATGAGCCTCGCGAAAATGACGACGGAGTGGCAGGGCCGCTTCGTGCCCAAGCCTACCTCCTCCGAGGTTCTTTATGGGGCCCTGACCGACTCCAACAAGCTCTTCGGCTACAATGCGACCTTTCGTTATCCCCTGCGCGGCGGCATCCAATGTCTGCCCGACGCCCTGGCCGGGCGCCTGGAGGAGGGGGTTGTCAGGACAAACTGCCGCGTCACGGACGTCGACTTGAGGGAGAAGACCGTCCGGGTCGCGGGATTAGGCGAAGTGCATTACGACCGGCTGGTGAACACCTTGCCCTTGTCGTCGTTTTTGGACATGATCGGGGCGCTGCCGGCCCCCGTGCGGGACGCGCGGCGCCGGCTGCGCTGGACCACCGTCTGGAACCTCAACCTCGGCGTGGCCCGGAGGGCTGTCACCGACAAGCACTGGATTTATTTCCCCGAGAAGAAGTTCCCGTTCTATCGCGTCGGCTCATCCAGCAATTTCTCATCCTCCGTCGCTCCGGCGGGCCACAGCGCGCTCTATGTCGAGGTCGCGCGGCCGCAAGGCGCGCGCGTGGACAAGGCCCGTCTCGAAGAGGATATCCTCGGCGGCCTGCGTGAGTGCGGCTTGCTTAGAAGGACCGACGAGCTCTCGGCGCGGATCTGGATGCCGATCGAGGTCGGGTATGTCGTGTACGACTTCGCGCGCACGCCGTCGGTGAAGACCATCTTCCGCCATCTGGACGGCCTCTGCGTGGAGTCCATCGGCCGCTACGGGGCGTGGAAGTATTCCTTCATGGAAGAGACGTTGCTTGACGGCAAACGCTGCGCCGAACGCCTGGCCGGCGTCGCCTCCTCTTCCGTGGCCGTGGAAGACGGGGAGTTGCGCGTCCTCAAATGAGACGCTTGGTCCTCCCGCTTTGCGTCGGCGTGTTCCTCTCGGCCTGCGTGGCCGAGAGCGTGGAGCGCCGTCGTCCGCGCAAAGGGCCGATCAAAGAGGTCGGTTACGTGGACTACGGCGGAGGCTCCGTGCGCTACGCCCTGTCGGGCTGGTCATGGTTCGTCAAGGGCCGTCGGCGCGACGCCCTGCGCCGCATGCGCAAGAACTGCGGCAGGGATCTGGAGCCGCTCGTGATCGATGAGTACGCGCGGACGGATGCCGACGCGTCCTATGTGGGCGACGACCTCGCCGTCAGCATCCAGCTGGGGGGTGAGCATTATAAAATCGAGCCCTTCGTCCACCTCCTCTATGAATGCCGTCCGCGCTCGGAGACACCCCAATGATTAAGCCAACTTCAATAATGAAGCTCGACCGTCCGCTCTGCGTTTTCGATCTGGAAGCCACCGGCACCGATCCGCTCAATGACCGCATCGTCGATGTCTGCGTCCTGCGCCACGACCTGGACGGCAAGGAGACGCTCCTGTCGTCTCTCGTCGACCCCGGCGTGCCGATTCCCGCCGAATCCACGGCGATCCATCGGATCACCGACGCGATGGTTCGCGGCGAACCGACCCTCAAGGACCTGGCTCCCAGGCTTCTGGAGATCTTCGAGGGGGCCGACCTCTCCGGCTTCAACGCGGCTCGCTATGACATCCCTCTGCTGACGACGGAGCTCAAGCGCGCGGGTTTCGACTGGCCGTTGGCGGGCAAGCGGGTGGTGGATTGCTACACCATCTTCGCGCGCAAGGAGCGCCGCGACCTGAGCGCCGCCTATCGGTTCTATTGCGGCAAGGACCATTCCGGCGCCCACCGCGCGGAGGCCGACGCGCGCGCCACCGCCGAGATTCTCTTCGCCCAGGTGGAGCGCTACCCCGACCTCCCGAAGGATGTGGCGGGCCTCGACGCCTTCTGCTCGCAGATCGACCCCAGCCGCGTCGACGCGGAGGGCAAGTTCGTCTGGAAGAACGGCGAGGCCGCCTTCAACTTCGGCAACAAGCACAAGGGCAAGACCCTGCGCGAGGTTGTCGCGCGGGACCGCGCCTACATCAACTGGATGGTGGATAAGGGCAATTTCTCGGCCGACGTGATCCGAATCTGCCGCGAGGCGCTCGAAGGGAAGTTCCCGGCGAAGAAAGCTCCATGAAGAAGACGGCGATCATCCTCCTGTCGGGCGGTCTGGACTCGACGACGTGTCTCTTCTGGGCGCTCAAGAAAGGCTATGCCCCCATTGCGCTGTCGATCCGCTACGGTCAAAGGCACGACCGAGAACTCTGTGCCGCGCGCGCGGTGGCCAAGAAGGCGGGGGTGCCGATCCATGAACTGTCGTTCATGCTTCCATGGTTGGCGGGATCGTCGTTGACGAACCGCCGTTTGAAGCTCCCGCGCTTGAGGCTGTCCCGGATCGGTCGCGGTGGGATTCCTTCCACCTACGTCCCGGGCCGCAACACGATCTTCCTTTCCCTGGCGACGTCCCTCGCGGATTCGGTCGGCGCGGAGGCGATTGTCATCGGAGCCAATGCCTTGGATTATTCCGGCTATCCCGACTGCAGACCTCCATTTCTCAGCGCCTTTGCCGAAGTCGCCCGGCTGGGAACCAAGCGCGGGACTGAGAAGAAGCCGCTGCGGGTCTTGGCGCCGTTGCTTCGTCTCGACAAGAAGGGCGTCGTCCGTCTGGCGAAGAGGGTCGGAGTGCCGCTCTCGCTGACCTGGTCATGCTACGCCGGCGGCTCTCGCCCGTGCGGACGATGTGATTCTTGCCAGCTCCGAGCCAAGGGCTTTCGAGAGGCCGGCGTCGTCGATCCGGCGTAACGCCGAGGATAATCCGAAGACACGATCAACCAGATCGGCACGTCGCGTAGCAAGACGTTGGTGAAAAATACGCCATTGGATTGATCCGCCAGCGCGTCGGCACAAGCGCATGGTTATGCGCCGACGCTGGTGCTAAAGCGGTTATTCAACGGAGTTGGATTACAAGATTACGGTCAAGCGCGCTGGCTATTTTTGACAGAGTTGCGAGCGTCAAATTCTGATCCGCCCGCTCGATGCGCGAAATCACAGACTGTGTTGTGCCAATCGCTTTCGCGAGCTGATTTTGCGTCAAATGCGCGTGGTCCCGGGCTTTTGCAATATCGATGGCCATGCGCACTTCAATATCAGCCTTGGCATAGGCAGCCTTCCATGCGGGGCTCTTCTCCGCTTTTGAAAAAACTTCATCCAG
>CAYHNV010000002.1:0-54760 GCA_964358065.1 uncultured Elusimicrobia bacterium
CTGCCGCTTTCCCGGCATTCGCATTCACTCTGCTCTGGTCGGATTTCCGACGGGATGCGGAGTCTCCGGTCGTTCTCGCCTTCCTCGCCACCTTGGCCGGCGGCGTCATCATCGCGCGCGCCGGCGAGCCCGCGGTCCGACTCGCCCTTGGCCTGGGCATCGCGGGGCTCTGGGCCCTGGCCGCGGGCCTGTCGGCCCACCGTTCCCGCCAGTCCGTCGATGAGCGCGCCTTGCTCCTCGAGCAGATGTCCCTTCAGGATGCCATCCGCGATGACGACCGCGACCTCAAGTACTACCGTTCCTACGAGGAGACCGTTGGTTCCGAGACCCGTCTGCGCCGCGACATGGCCGATGCGGCCAAGACCCTGTCCGGCACGCTTGACGCGGGCGAGGTCCAGGCTCGGCTGGTCGGCATTCTGCATGCGCGTTTCCCCGGTGCGCGCATCGCGGTAGCCTCGGGCGCCGCCGATGATCCGCTCCTGCTGGCGGCCCAGCGTCGCCGCGGTCCGGTCCTGGTCAAAGACGCGCGCACGGAGACCGGCATCGTCCCCGGGGCGCGATTTGCCTCCGGCATGGCCGTTCCCATGCAGGTCATGCGCCATCCCGCGG
Organism: uncultured Elusimicrobia bacterium; assembly: GCA_964358065.1. GTDB lineage: Bacteria > Elusimicrobiota > Elusimicrobia > UBA1565 > UBA9628 > GWA2-66-18. The sequence goes on from CAYHNV010000002.1 coordinate 610, forward strand.
GCTTCGTCAAGATCGAGAGCGACAAGCCCGGAGCCTTCGGACCTGACGACGTAAGGGCAGCCGACCTCTTCGCCACGATGGCCGCGCTGAGCCTGGAGAACATCCAGCTCTATGAGAGCGTTCACCGTCTGGCGACCCATGACGCCCTGACCCAACTCCACAGCCACAAGGCTTTCCAGCAGCGCCTCCAGGAAGAGATCCTGCGCTCCGGCCGCAGCCAGAGCCCGCTGTCCATGATCATGTGCGACGTGGACCACTTCAAGAGCTACAACGACCGTTACGGCCATCAGGCCGGCGACCATCTGCTCAAGACCCTGGCCGGGATCCTGGCGTCCTTCGCGCGTCCCGTGGACATGGTGGCGCGTTATGGCGGCGAGGAGTTCACGCTCATCCTGCCCAACTACGTCCGTTCGGAGACCGTCCAGCTCGCCGAGCGCATCCGCGCGCGCGTGTCGGATGAGCCTTTCGTCTTTCAGGGGCTGCCGACCCGTGCCACGATGAGCTTCGGCGTCGCCTCTTTCCCTCAAGACGCCACGACGGCCTCCCAGATCGTGCGCTGCGCAGACGAGCGGATGTACCGTGCCAAGCATGGCGGACGCAACCAGGTGGTCGGATGAGCCGAGAGGTCCTTGAGGCGGGATTCATCCTGGCTCCCGCGGCGGCGCTCTGGCTGTCATACCCGCGACGGCCCAGGGTCGCCGCGGTCGCTTGCGGAGTCGTCCTGGCCGTCGGGGCCGTTCTGGTCGCGCTGGCTCAGGCGGATGCGCGCTCCGGCTCGGCGCTGGCCGTGCTCGGCGCCCTGCTCTCCACGGTGCTGACCTGGCTCCTGTGCCGTCGTCGCGAGGCGGATCATCGTGCCGCCTTCAGCCGCCTGGAGACGGTCCGCAGCCAACGTCTTCAAATCTCGGAGGAACTCTCCCGCCTCAAAAAACGCGGCCTGAGCGCCGAGCGCGAGCACCGCGAGACCCTGGCCGTCTATGGGATGGTCAAGAGCCTGGCCGAGGCCCTGTCCTGGGACGACGCCCGCCCGCGCATCGAGGCCGCCATCGAACAGTATTTCGGCAACGGCGCGGAATACGCGCTCTATGTGGCGGGCCTGCGCGACGAGGGGGAAGTCCGTCCCTTGACGCTGCGCGGGCTGAGGGCCTCTCCGGGTTCTTCTTGGACCACACTGAGCCGATTCCTGCAGGAACAGGGCGCGGTCCCGACGTCCTCGAAGGTCTTCGAGCGCCCGGAGCGCGCCGTGGGCATGCCGATCCACGAAGGAACCGAGATGTTGGGCTACCTCTACGCCCGCGTGCCCGACGGGGCCGCCCCTCAGGAGTGGCTGTCCAAGACCGAGGCCTTCGCTTCGGAGCTCATCGTGGCCTTCAAGCGCGTCAAGCTCTTCCAGGAGATGGAGCGCCTCTCCGAGATCGACGGCCTGACGGGACTTAAGCGTCGCGGCGCTTTCGACAAGCGCCTGGCCGAGGAGGTCGTGCGCGCAAGGACCTTCAAGACCACCTTCGGCCTGATGCTCCTTGACATTGACCATTTCAAGAGCTTGAATGATAAATACGGCCATCCCTTCGGCGACCAGGTCCTTAAGCGCATCGGCACGGTGCTGAAGACGACGGTCTACGATACGGACTTCGTGGCCCGCTACGGCGGCGAGGAGTTCGTGGTCCTCCTGCCTCGCGCGGAACCCGAGGGTGCGCGGCGCAAGGCCGAGGCGATTCGGACCGCCATCGAGGCGGAGGCTTTCTCGGCGGGATTCGAGGCCGTGAAGACGACGGTCTCCATCGGTCTGGCCTTTTTCCCGCGCGATGCGGCCACGTCGGAAGAGTTGGTCTCGCGGGCGGACGCCGCCATGTACGCGGCCAAGTCGGGCGGGCGCAACCGTGTCGTGGATCGCACCTAAGGAGAAACAAGGTGGACGAGACGAACTTGAACGCCGCAGCCGCTCCCGGGCCGGATGCACATGCCGCCAGTCCTCGCCGCATCAAGAGACGCTTGGTGGTCGGCCTGCTCGTCCTCCACGCCGCGGCCCTGCTGGCCGCCGGGATGCTGGTCCTGCGCGCCAAGAGCGACGCGCCTCGTATCGACGGCAGCAAGGCGAAGAACCTCCTGGACCTGGCACCCAGGGACTCCGTGGGCTGGGTCTCCATCCGCGGTCCCATCATGTCGTCCGACTCGGGCAAGCTTTGGGAGCGCGGCTCGGAGCAGTGGGCGCGCCGCATCGAGCAGTTGGCCGAGACCAAGGGGGTCAAGGCCATCGTGCTGGACATCAACTCCCCGGGCGGCTCGGTGGGTGCTGTGCAGGAGATATACTCCCGCATCCTGCGTGTCAAGAAGGAGCATCCGACGATTAAGTTCGTCGCGCTCTTCGGCGACGTCGCGGCTTCCGGCGGCTACTACCTCGCCGCCGCGTGCGACAAGATCGTCGCGCATCCAGGCTCGCTCACGGGCTCCATCGGCGTCATCTTCTCGGTCTCCAACATGGAGGGGCTCTTCGCGAAGGTCGGCTACAAGATGGACCCGATCAAGTCCGGCCGGCACAAGGACATCGGTTCTCCAGCGCGTTCCATGACCGCCGAGGAGCGCCAGATCCTGCAGGACCTCATCGACGACGCCTACGGCCAGTTCGTCTCGGCGGTCGCCGAGGGGCGCAAGATGACCATCGAAGAGGTCAAGCCTCTGGCCGACGGCCGCATTTACTCCGGCAACCAGGCCCTGGCCAACAAGCTGGTCGACCAGCTGGGCGACTCCAAGGACGCGCTGATGCTTGCGGCCAAGATGGGCGGCATCAAGGACGAGAAGCCGCGCGTGCGCCGCGACAACGAGAAGTTCAGCGACCTCTTCGAGCTTCTCGAGTCGCGGGCTCGTCTGGTCCTGGGCGTGGGGCCGGTGAGCCTGCCTCTTCCCAGCGCTCTGTCCGCGCACGGCATGATGTATCTCTGGTCGGGTTGGTGACATGGACGTTCTTGAGCTCCTTTACGACTATTTCGAGGACCGCGCCCACGCGACGGCCCTCATCCGTCAGCGGCGCCCCTACGCGCTGGGCCTGCTGTGTGCTTTGATCGGGGCGACCAGCCTTTATTTCGCCCAGGCCCTGGCGGGAAGGCTTGTGCTGATGCCCTTCTCATGGCCCTCGCTGCTGCTGGCCCTCCTGTGGCGGACCTCGTTGATCTTCGCGGCCGCCGCGGTGCTCCACTTCCTGTTGGACCTGTCCGGGGCCCGCGGCGACTCGGGTGCGCTCTTCGTCCATCTGGGCCTCTCCGAGCTGGCGTGGATGTCCCTGGTGCCGTGCATCTTGATCGCTCAGTCGTTATTCCCGCATTCGCCCTGGCCGGTGCGGCTGGCTTTCGTCGCGGTCGGCTTTTGGTCCTTGGCGCTCAAGGCGCGCGCCTTGCGCGATGAATATGGCGTGGGCGAGGCCCGCGCTTGGGCGACTTTGGTCTTGCCCGGCCTGGCTTTGGCCTGCCTGGCGGCGCTGTCAACGACCCTGGCGGTGGCGGCCTTCGTGATCAAGGCATTCTCCTCGTGAGCCCCAAGGAGCCTGTCCCCAGCGTCTGGGATGGGCTGCCCGTCGTGGATTCGGCGCGCATGCGCGCGCTCGACTTCGACGCGATCGCGCGCTTCTCCATGCCTGCCGCGAAACTGATGGAGAACGCGGGCCGCGCCGTCGCGCGGGAGACCATCGCCTTCCTAGGGGAGCGCGGCATCCAGCCGGTTCGGGCCAAGGTCGTCGTCTGCTGCGGGCGCGGCGCCAACGGCGGCGACGGCGTGGTCGCGGCACGGCATCTTCGCCAGGGGGGGGCGGGAGTGCTCGTATTCCTCTGTCCGGCCAAGAAGGACGCGGGCTATCCGGAACTGCTCCGAGGCGTGCTGGCCTCGGCCGCGAAGGCGGGCGTGGAGGTGCGTCAGGCCGGGCCCGAAGCGGGTCTGGGCGCGGCCCTGGCCGCTTGCGATTTGGTGGTGGACGCTTTGCTCGGCACCGGCTCCAGCGGCAAGCCCGCGGGCGCCATCCACCACATGATCGCGCAGATCAACAAGGCGAAGAAGCCGGTCGTGGCCGTGGACATCCCCACGGGGCTGCATCCGGACACCGGCTACCACAGCGGGGCCTATGTGAGCGCCAACATCACCCTGGCTCTGGGTCTGCCAAAGAAGGGGTTGCTGCCCGCGCACGCCAAGCCCTTCGTGGGGACGCTGAAGGTCCTCGACATCGGCTATCCGGCGGAACTGGTCGCGGAGCTCCTTCCCAAATGAGGCGCGCCGCGCTTGTCGTACTCCTCGTCCTCGCGGCCTGCGGCCGCCCCCAAGGGCCTTACGCCGTCCTGGAGACCTCCAAGGGCCGTCTGGTGGCACGTCTCTATTCCGACCGCGCTCCCCGAACGATCGCGCATCTCCGGGCCCTTTCCGATGGGACCAAGCCTTGGAGGGACCCCAAGACCGGCCAGGTCGTCCTGCGGCCCCTTTACGATGGGACCGTCTTCCACCGCGTGGTCCCCGGCTTCATGATCCAGGGCGGCGACCCCGCCGGCGTCGGCGGCGGCGACCCCGCCGTGCCCATCCAGGATGAGTTCTCTGGCTCCAAGTTCGACCGGCCGGGCCTGCTGGGCATGGCCAGTTGGGGGCCCGGGACTTCCCAGACCCAGTTTTTCATCACCCTGGGCCCGGCACCGGACCTGGACGGCCAGTACACCCTCTTCGGGGAATTGGTGGAGGGCCTGGAGGTCGCGCGGGCCATCGGCGCCGTTGCGCGCGACATCGCGAACTACGACCGCCCTCTCGAGCCGCCTGTTCTCAAAAGCCTGCGGGTCGTTCTGTCTCGCCCCTAACGATCAAGGAGAAAGGTCCGCTTCAGGTGCGGCCCGTCGCGGCTCGGACTTTCTCGGAGATTGCGGCCAGGCGTTTTTTAACGCCCGGAGCGCGCTTCTCGAGCAGGGGCAGGACCTTCCGCCGGACCCAGTTCCGCGTGAACTTCGGGTCGCTATTGCTGCGGTCCTGGCGGGAGCCCAGTCCGTGCACTTCCAGATAGTCCTGGACCTCCTTCCGCGTCAGCGGCAGGAGGGGGCGGATCAGCGAAACGGCCGGCGTGAGCGCGCGGCGCGGCGACATGCCGCCAAGTCCTTCCAGGCTGGTGCCGCGCAGGAGATGGAGCAGGACCGTCTCCGCCTGGTCGTCGAGTTGGTGGCCCGTGGCGACTGCTGTAAATCGCCCGCGCCGGGCTCGCGCCGTGAGCAGGCGGTAGCGCTGCTTGCGCCCCGCTTCCTCGAGTCCCAGACCCCGCGCTTTTGCCAAGCCCTTCACGTCGGCCCGGACGATGGTGACCGCCAGGCCCAGCTTGACACCCAGCTTTGCCACGAAGGCGGCGTCATGGTCGGCCTCGCGGCCGCGCAGGCCATGGTGGACGTGGAACAGGCGGACCGTCAGGTTTTTCTTGCGGGCTTGGACGCTCAGCCAGTGCGCCAGGCATACGGAGTCCGGCCCTCCTGAGATCGCGGCCAGGATGCGCCCTCCGTTGGGGAGCAGGGCATGGCGCTTCTCGAAGGCCACCAGCTTCGACCAGGTCCGGGCGGCGAATTCCTTGCGGCGCGGCGGGCGGCGAGTCCGGCGGATCTTCACGAAGCGATGATACCTCTTCACCTGCAAGAAACTGCTAAACTTTTTTGCTCATGACGAAACTTCCTTGGATCCTTGCGATCCTTTTGGCGGGATCGTCCCTCTGGAGCGCGGCCGCGGCGGACGCTCCGCGCTCCGAGGAGGCCGTGCGTGAATCAGTGCTGCGCCTGGCCGCCGGAGACGTGCCCGGCGCGCGGGACCAAGCCCAGGCCGCCGTCGCCGCCGACCCGCGCAATTCAAAGGCCCTCCAGCAGCTGGCGCGGGCGGCCGGCGCCGCGCTCGACTTCCCCTCGGCCGACCCGGCCGCTTCCCGCGCGATGGAGATTGAGGGCCTCACGCCCGCCCTGCTCTGTCTGCGTTCCGAGGCGCGCGCGGGGCGCGGCGACTTCGCGGGCGCCTTGGCGGACGCGGAGAAGGCCGCCGGGATCAACCCGGGCAGCGCGCGGGCGGTCTTGCGCCGGGCGGTCGCCAAAGAGGGCCTGGGCCGCCCGTCCGAAGAGGTTCTGGCCGATTATCGTCGCGCGGCCGAACTCGACGGCGCTCACGCCGCTCTGCGTGACGCGGCCTTCTCGCGCCTCTTGCCTGCGCGGCGTTCCCGCAGCGGGCTGGGCACGCTGTTGGGGGTGCTCGCCGCCTCAGGCGTCATCGGCTGGGCCTGGGCGCGCGCTCACCGCCGGCCCGAGATCGATGCGCGCGTGCCCGCGCCGCCTCCAGCCTTGCCGGGGAGCGGTCGGCTGTCCGCGCGCGCGGCTCTGCAGGCGCTGGCGAAAGCGGTCGCCGTCGCTCCGGGACCGGAGGAGACCCTGGCTCTGGCCTTGGATCTTCATGAGCGCCTGACCGGCCGTCGGCCTCCGGCGGGGACTGGTTTTGCGGGGCTTCCTGCCGGCATGGACGTCTTTTTCGAGCGGGCCCTTCACTCGGACCCGCAGCGGCGCTTTCGCAACGGCACGGAGCTCCTCGGAGCCTTCCGCAGCATCGTCGACCCTGCCGTCGACTAAGATGAAGGCGAAACGCGTCGCGCTGGTTCATGACTGGCTGACCGGCATGCGCGGCGGCGAGAAGGTGCTGGAGGCCGCCCTCGAGCTGTTCCCTCATGCCGAGATATACACCCTCATCCACCGGGCGGACCGGGTCTCCGCTCTCATCAACTCCCATCGCATCCACGTCTCCTGGCTCAATCGCCTGCCGGGGGTGTCGCATTATTACCGCTACCTCCTGCCCTTGATGCCGTGGGCGATCGAGAACTTCGATCTGGGCGGCTACGATCTGGTCTTGTCCTTCAACCACTGCGTGGCCAAGGGGGTGCGCCTGACGCCGCGGCCCGGGCGGCGTCCCAGCCTGCACATCTGCTATTGCCACACCCCGATGCGGTATGTGTACGACCAGTTCCAGGATTATTTTGCCGACGGCTCCCGGAGCTGGCTGCGCTTCGCCGCCGGACTTCTGCGGCCCGCCCTGATACGATGGGACAAGAAGAGCAGCCGGGGGGTGTCCGCTTTCGTGGCCAACAGCGAGAACGTTCGCCAGAGGATCCAGAAAGCCTACGGCCGGGACGCGACCGTCATCTATCCGAGCGTCGACACGGAGTTCTTTCGGCCGCCCCCGGTCGCGCGCAGCGGCGCGCCCTATTACCTGATCGCCGGCGCGCTGGTCGCCTACAAGCGCGTGGACCTGGCCATCGCGGCGTGCCGCCGGCTGGGCGTGGCGCTTAAGATCGTCGGGGTGGGAACGGAGGGCGTGCGGCTCAGGAAGCGGAGCGCGGGAGCGCGGGTGGAGTTCCTGGGCTGGCAGAGCGACGAGGCTTTGCGCGAGCTCTACCAGAACTGCGAGGCATTTCTTTTCCCCGCGGACGAGGATTTCGGCATCACGGCGGCGGAGGCGATGGCCTGCGGCCGGCCGGTGATCGCCTACAAGAAAGGCGGGGCTTTGGAGACGGTGCGAGAGGGCGTCACCGGGGTCTTCTTCCAGACGCAGACGGCGTCTGCTTTGGCCGACGCGATCTTGCGGTCCCAAGACATGCGATGGGTCCCCGAGATAATCCGCGCTTATGCCCTGAAGTTCGGCGACAAGCGGTTCAAGGACAGCTTCTTGAGTTTCGTGCGGGAAGCCTGGGACAGGCACGCCGCGACGCCCGCCAGGATCAAGGTGATGCTGGTTCTTGAATGCGGGTCCCCGCACGGCGTCGGCCATCAAGTCGCCGCGATCTCCCGCTGCCTCAACCACGAAAGGTTCGACGCGCGGATCGTCTACTCCGTCCGCCCCGGATTTGCGCCGGATGAGTTCGAGCGCATGACCCGCTTCGCCAGCGCTCACGTCTATATCCCGGGAATGATCCGGACGATCAGCCCGCTGAACGATCTGGCCGCATTCTGGAAGCTTTACCGGCTGCTGCGCCGAGAGAAGCCGGACGTCGTCCATGCCCATTCCTCGAAAGCCGGCGTTCTGGCGCGCGCGGCCGCCTGGCTGGCGGGCGTGCCCCGCATCTACTACTCCCCGCACGCCTACAGCTTCCTCCAGACGGACGCCGGTCCGTTCGGCCGGGCGTTCTACTGGTGCATCGAGAAGTCGCTTTCTTGGATTGGGAACATCATCGCATGTTCCGAAGGCGAGGCGGTTCTGGCGCGCAAGCTGTCCTGGGGCCGGGAAGTCTTTCAGGTGAGGAATATTTTCGCGCGGGAAGGACCTTCGCCTCGATCTCCTCGCGCAAAAGACGGCAGAATCGTCGTCGGCACGCTCAGCCGGCTCAGCCCCGGCAAGAATCCGGAGGCGTTCGTCCGAATGGCGGAAGCCCTCGCAAAAAAACACTCGAACGCGCGTTTCGTCTGGCTCGGCGGCGGTGAGCTGGAAGATGATTTTCGGCGTCTTGTGGCGCGCAGCGGCCTCCAGGGTAAGCTGGAGATTGTCGGCCACATCCCGCCCGAAAACGTGCTGGAACGGATCGCGGGCCTGGATATTTTCGTGCACTACTCTCTTTGGGAGGGGGGCGCGCCCATCGCGATCCATGAAGCCATGTTCTGCGCCAAGCCGGTCGTCGCCTCCAACATCGCAGGCAACGTCGATCTTGTGATTGACGGCGTCACGGGCCTTCTGGCGTCGAACGAGGATGAGTTCCTGCGCCAAACGACTCGTCTTGTCGAATCTGCGGAACTGCGCGATGAGCTCGGCCGCAACGCGAAAGATTTTCTCCAGCGCGAGGTCGCCGCCGGCAAGTCGCTGGCCGCCCTTGAGCGCCTCTACGCGGCCGCAACCGCTCAGGGCGCGAATCGGTAGCGCAATAGGCAGACGAGGTACGCGAAGCCGTCCTTCCAGGTGATCTTCTTGCCCTCGGCGTAGGTGCGGCCGGAATATGAGATGGGAACCTCGTAGATGCGCAGATGGCGCCTGCAGATCTTGGCGGTGAGCTCGGCCTCGATGCCGAAGCGTTCGCTGTTGAGCGTGAGGGCCTTGAGCTTTGAGGCGTCGAAGACCTTGTAGCATGTCCCCATATCGGTCAGGTTGATGTTGTACAGGACGTTGGTGATGAGCGTGAAGAACATGTTGGCGAGGGAGTGCCAGAAGAAGAGGACGCGGTGCGGACCACCCAGGAAGCGGGAACCATAGACCACATCCGCGCGGCCGTCGATGAGGGGGGCCAGCAGTCCGGGGTAGTCGGCGGGGTCGTACTCGAGGTCGGCGTCCTGAATGATCACGAGGTCTCCTGTCGCGCGCCCGAGAGCCGTGCGCAGGGCCGCGCCCTTGCCGCGGTTGCGTTCATGCAGGAGCACCGTCGCGCGGCCGTCCAGCCCCCGCAGGAGCTCGCGCGTGCCGTCGGTCGAGCCGTCATCGACGATGATGATCTGCTTGGCGACGGATAGGGGCACGGCCTCGACGCGGCGCAGGAGCTCGAGGACTGTGGCCTTCTCATTGTAGACCGGGATCAAGATCGAGAGCGTTCGGGACATGGAGGGCATTATAGGATTTCCGCGCGCGGCCGCAGGGACGTCGTGCCCCAGGCCCAGATCAGCAGGAAGAGGGAGGCGAATTGCTCGTTCTGGAAGGAGGTTTCGGTCAGGCACATGGCCAGAAGGACCGCGACGGCGCCGGCCGCCCACAGCGCGCGCGCGTCGGCGTCGGCGCGCGCGGCGCGCAGGGCGCGGGAGAGCAGGGTCGCGCACAGCGCGAGCAGGGCGAGGCCGCCGAGCAGGCCGCGTTCGGCAAGCTGGTGCAGGTAGAGGTTGTGGGCGCTGCTCCAGACGGCCTGCGTCTCGAGGATGCCCGAGTGATGCGCCGCAAAAAGACTTCCGTAGCCTCCGGGTCCCGCGCCGGTCAGGGGATGGTCTTGGAAGATGCGGCGGGCGACGTCCCAGAGAACCAAGCGAGTTTGCTGGTTGTTGTGCGGGTCGTATGGCCTGAAGATCGCGCTCAGCGTCCTCCCGTTGTTGGGCAGGACTTCCCAGGCCGCGGCCACGGAGGCGACCATGATCAGTGCCGGGACCGCCCAGCGACGCGCGCGCGGCTCGAGCAGGGCCATCAGGCCGAAGCCGGCCGCGGCGGCGAGAAGGGCCATGCGCGTCTGGCTCATGACCAGGGCCGCGAAGACGAGCGCGGTGAAGACTTCCGCGGCGCGGCGTCCGGCCTGGGTCGTGGGACGCAGGAGCACGCACAGGCCGCCCAGTACGGCCAGCGCCATCTGCTCGCCGAACACGACGGGATGCACGAAGGCGTGAGCGCGGAACGTGCCCCGCGCCGCGCTGCCCTGCGCCGACTGCGTGAGCCCGCAGAGGGCCATCGCCGCAAAGGAGATCCACAGCGCCGGGCGCAGGGGCGTCATCGGCTCCAGTGCCAGCGCCGCGACGAAGAGGCCCAGCGACCAGAGGCGGTGCCAGTCCTTGAGCGCATCGCGCAGCGACGCGGCCGGCGCGTCCGACAGCAAGGCCGCGATCAAGCCCGCGGCGGCGTACAGCGCGAGCGCGGCCAGCGCGGGTTCGCTGCGCCATGCGGCGGCCATGCGCGCGCCGTCGGTCCGCGCGCGCATGAGCAAGGCCGCCGTGAGGAGCGCCAGCGCGACGTTGGAAGCCGCAATCGAGACCGGCAGGGCCAGCGCGCACAGCGCGAGCGCGGCGGCGACGGGGGAGAGCGTCCAGCGCGGGGTCATCGCCGCGCGGCCGCCTCGCGTCGGCTGCGGGCGGCATCGACGCAAGCCTTGAAACGCTCGAACTCGGCCTCCGCGGAGTGCGCGTGGGCGTGCTCCACGCGCCGGCGCCGAAGCTCGGGGGTCTCGGTGCGCGGGAGATCGCGCGCGATGCGGAGCCAATCCGCGGGCGTCGCGCCGATGTAGATCAGTCCCTCGAGCGCCTGGAGCGAGGGCAGGGGCGTGGCGATCACGGGGCGGCCGGTCGCGAGGCACTCGTAGATCTTCGCGGGGATCACGCCCAGCAGGAACGGGGTCAGCCGGTAGGGAAGCAGGAAGCCCTCGTACGGGCCGAGGCTGGCGGCGAGAGCGCCGCGTTCGACCGAGACGTGCCGGGCGACCGCCGGCGCCAAGGCCGGAGCGTCGCCTTGCGTGAAGCCGCGCACGGTCGTGCGGAAGCCCGCGTCCGCGAGCGCGTCGACGAAACGGGGGTCGAGGTCCCGGCTCCAGGTCCCGTAGTAGCAGAAGTCGTCCCACGTGCCGCGCGGCGGCGGCAGGCGGAAGAAGTCGGCGGGCACGCCCTGATGGATCTGCTCGACGCAGGGGTGCTCGGCTCTCTTCTGCCCGTACAGATAGTCCGAATCGCAGACGACCTGGTCGGCCAGCGCGAGCAGAGCGCGCTCCCACGCGGGGAAATCGGCGGGTGCGTCCGGGTGCGCGCGAAAGTTCGCCGCGCAGTCGTAGACCAGGGCCGCGGGCGAGAAGCTCTTCGCCAGCTCCAGGGTGGTCGCGGTCGCGACGTAGACGATGCAGGCGCTTGCCGGGCGCAGTCCCGCGGCCTCAAGCCGGCGCTTCAGCGCGGGCAGAAAGAAGCGCGAGTTCAGGGCGCGGAAGATCCGCCATGTCGGTGGCAGCACGCGCGGAGAGAAGACGCGCAGGCCGGGCGGGATCGCATTGGAGCCGCCGGCCGTCCGGGGCGACAGCGCGTGCGCCACGCGCGCCCAGAGCCGCGGCAGGTCCTTCCACGAGGGGTTGCGAAAGCCCGTGTTCTCGATGAAGAAGACATCCCGGCCGTTCGCGGCGAAAGCGGCGGCGAAGATCTGGTGGCGCTGCCAGGCGGCGCTCCAGTCGATGTTGCCGAGGATGACGACCTGTTCTCTTGCCGCGGGAGGACTCACCGCTGCTTCCACCAGGCGAGGGTGTCGGCCAGGCTGCGCGCCAGCGGGATTCTTGGGGCCCAACCCAGCGCCCGGAGCTTGTGGGTATCGGCGGCGAGGTCGCGCACCTCGGACGGCCGGCGGCGTGAGGGGGCCACGCGCTCGCTCACGCGCAGGCCGGCCGCGTCGGCCAGTCCGCGCAGAATGGCGCTCATCGGCGTCGAGCGGCCGCCGCCGACGTTGTAGCACTCGCCCGGACGTCCGCGGCGCATGAGGACTTCGAAGGCGGCGGCGACATCGCGCACGTCGATATAGTCGCGGCGCGGGCTGAGGTTGCCCACGGAGACTTCGGCTGACTGCAGGCCGGCGGCGATGCGCGCGATCTGGCGCGCGAAGGCGCCCGGCGCGAGGTTCTCCGGAGTGCCGGGGCCGAGGACGTTGAATATCCGCGCGGCAACGACCGACACGTGGCCGCGTGCGAACGAAAGCGCGGCCAGCGTCTGGGCAAGCTTGCACGAGCCGTACGGCGTCACGGGCTCCAGCGGCGCGTTCTCGCGCGGGCGGCGCAGGCCCCCGGCCGCGCCGTACTCGGCCGAGGAGCCCGCGATCACGACTCGGACCGGCGCGCGGCGCGCGGCCAGCGCCTCCAGGAGGTTGACCGTCGCCGTGACGTGCGCGCGCCACATCTCGTTCCAGCCGCGGGCGCGGGTCGTTCCGGCCAGAAGGTAGACCTCGTCGGGGCGCACGGCGCGCACGGCGGCGCGCGCCTGGGCGGGATCGCTCAGATCGAACGGGCGTATTCCCCGTGACGCGTGGAGGCTGATCTTAAACGGGCGAGCGTGTTTTTCCAGGCGGGCAATCAGCGGTCCGGCGAGGAAGCCGCGCGCGCCCGCGATCAGGATGCGGCGCATGTCAGACGTTGTAGAGGCCGGCTTTGTAGTCGGCCAGGTGGGCGCGCACGTACTCGGCGGTGCGGGCCAGGCCCTGTTCGAGCGTCACCCGCGGCTTCCAACCGGCCAGCTTCAGCGCTTTCTTGTTGCCGCAGATCAGGCGCATCACCTCGCTGCGCTCGGGGCGCAGGCGGGCCCGGTCTTCCTCGATCTCGGCGCGGCGGCCGGTGATCTTCATCAGCAGCCGGGCGGTCTGGCCGATGGTGATGCCTCGGCCGGAGCCGATATTGATCACTTCTCCGATGCACGCCCTGGAGGCGGCGACCGCCAGGAAACCGTCGACGGTGTCGGCCACGTAGTTGAAGTCGCGCACCGGAGACAGGGAGCCGATCTTGAGCCGCGGCTGCTCCTGTAGGAGCTGGCAGGCGATGGTCGCAATCACGGCGCGCGCGGACTGGCGCGGGCCGTAGGCGTTGAAGGGTCGGCACACCGCGACCGGCAAGCCGAAGGACCTCTCGAAGCTGAGCGCCAGCTGGTCGGCGCCGATCTTCGTGGCCGCGTAGGGCGACTGGCCCTGGAGCGGATGCTCTTCGGTGATCGGGATGAAGCGCGCGGTGCCGTAGACCTCGGAGGTGGACGTCTGCACGAGCTTGCCCACGCGCCAGCGGCGGCAGGCCTCCAGGACGTTGAGCGTTCCTTGGATGTTCGTCGCGACGTAGGAAGCGGGGGCGGTGTAGGAGTACGGGATCGCGATCAGGGCGGCGAGGTGAAAAACGACTTCGCCGCCCCGGATCAATTCGGTCATGCAGCTCGGGTCGGCGCCGCCCCCGACGCGGATCTCGACGCGGGACTTCAGCGCGGGATCCAGGTCCTCGAGGAATCCCCAATGCCCGCGCGAGTTGTAGTGCACCAGCGCGCGCACCCTCGCGCCGTGCCGCGCCAGCTCTTCGGTGAGGTGGCTGCCGATGAAGCCGCCGGCTCCCGTCACGACGACGCGCACATTCTTCCAGTTCATGTCGCTGATTCTACTAATTCAGGCTGAGGACAGCTCGGCCATCATGATTTGGGCCGCGCGACCGAGGTTCTTGACCGACAGCGGCCAAGCGGCGAGCATTCTCCGGACGTAGGAACGGCGTAGGGCGCGGTCGCTTCCGGGCTCGAGGAGGGCGCCGGCGGCGGAGCGGTAGACGTACGAGATGCGGCGCCGCATGCGCAGACGGTCGATCGATCCGGGGTTCGGGCCGAATGCGGAGGTAAAATGGTCCCGCAGCAGGGATTCGAGATTCGAGTGGTGATACTCGACTTTGCGGGAGGCCGAGCCTGGTATCACTGTATAAGAACTGAGCGTCCGGTCGAGGAAGCGGAACGGCCCCACCCGTGCCAGGCGCAGCCAGAAGTCGTAGTCCTCGACGGTGTTGAACCGGGGGTCTTCACGGAAGCCGCCGATCTCAAGAGCTTTGTCGCGACGGAAGGTCGCGGCGGACGGCGAGACGGCGTTGCCGATGAAAAGAAGACGCTCGTACATGTTAGTGACGGCCGGTCCTTTAAATTCGGTGCGCAGGACGCGCCCGTCCCGGACGACGTCGAGGTGGTGCCCAACGAGGACCGCCTCCGGGTGCGCGTCGAACTCAGCGACGGTGAGGGCGAGCTTGTCCGGCGTCCAGAAATCATCATGATCGAGAAGCGCGATCAAGTTGCCCTTGGCAAGGCGCAGGCCGGTATTGCGCGCGGCGGCGATGCGGCCGTTTGGGCGGCGCATACAGATGCCGGGGACGCCCGTCTTCGACAACCATCCATCAACGATGAGTTTTGTTTCATCAGGAGAGCCGTCGTCCACGACGACGACCTCGAAATCGCGGTAGGTCTGCGCCGCGACCGAGTCCAGCGTCGCCGCGATGAAGCGGGCGGCGGCGTAAGCCGGGACGACCACGGAGACCCGGGGCATTACAGCCCGCGCGCGTGCAGGTCGTGGATGTGAATCATGCCGACCGAGCGTCCGTGGGAGTCCACGACGGGCAGGACATTGAAGGGATTCTTGCGATCCTCCATGATCTCGACCGCGCGGGCGGCCAGAGAGGTCGGGGCGATCTTTGTCGGCCGGCGATTCATGATGCTCTGGACCGGGAGCTTGCGGATGTCGAAGCCTTTCCCTAATACCTGGCGGATATCGAAGTCGGTGATGAGCCCGAGGAAGCGGCTGCGGCGGTCGATGACCGATACCGCCCCGGCGCACATGCGCGTCATCTCAATGAGCATCGACATGGCGGAGACGTCGGAGCGTACGACTGGGTTGTCCGTGCCGCAGCGCATGATATCTGAGACCTTGAGCGTGAGGCGGCGGCCAAGGCGTCCGCCCGGATGGTTGAGCGCGAAGTGCTCACGGTCGAAGCCGCGGACCTTCATGAGTGCTACGGCCAGCGCGTCGCCGGCGGCCAGGGCTGCCGTCGTGCTGCAGGTCGGTGCGAGGTTGAGCGGACAGGCCTCGGCCTTCACGGGCGTTTCCAGGACCAGCGCGGCGGCGCGGGCGAGAGTCGAGCGCGGATTGGCGGTCAGCGCCACGATCTTGACGCCGAGGGCGCGCAGGCGCGGCAGGAGCGCGTTAAGCTCGTCGGACTCCCCCGACTTGCCCACGGCGATCAGGATGTCGCCCTTTTGGACCAGCCCCATGCCGCCGTGCAGGGCGTCGGTCGGGTCCATGTGAACGGCGGGCGTGCCCGTTGACGAAAGCGTGGCGGCGATTTTCTGCGCGATGAGGCCGGACTTGCCGACGCCGGTCACGAGGACCTTGCCGCTGCATCGGGAGAGAAGCCGCACCGCCGCGGCGTAGCGCGCGTCGACGGCTCGGCCCAGGCCCACCAGTGTCGCTGTCTCTAAGCGGAGCACACGGCGGATTTCGCGGATGATCTTGGCGTCACGTCGGGAGGGGGTCATGGGTTGTGTTCCATTTTGTCTTTAGGAGTGCAGATACCGCTCGCGGCGGCGGGGCGAGGCGAAAATATCCTGGACCGACTCGTAGTCCTCGGGGCGGCCGATGTCCAGCCATTCCGCCTTGTTGCGGAAGCCGACCACGATCCCGCTCGCGTCTGTGATGCGCCGGATCAGGTCTGGGATGCCCAGCGCTTCGCCGGACCGGATGTGGCGCAGGACGCGGCGGTCGAAGACGTTGACGCCCATGCTGACGAGGTGGCGGCGTGATGGCTTTTCCGTGTAGGCGCACAGGCGGTCTTTGTCGTCCAGTTCAATGACGCCGAAGTCAATCTTCGAGAGGCGCTCGCAGACGGCGATGGCGGCGTCGGCCCCGAGATCGCGGTGATAGTCGTAGAGCTTGCCGAAGTCGAGCGTCGTGAGCAGGTCGCCGTTGATGGTCAGGAAGCGGGGCTGCAGAGCACGGATGAGCTTGAGCGCGCCGGAGGTTCCCAGCGGTTTATCCTCGCGCACGTAGCGGATCTTCACGCCCCAGCGGCGGCCGTCGCCGCAGTAGGCCCGGACCAATTCGGCGAGGTGTCCGGTCGAGATGATGATGTCGGTGAAGCCGAAGTGCTTCAGTTGGCGCAGGACGATTTCGATGATCGGGTAGTCGCCGACGGGGACGAGCGGCTTGGGTAAAGTCGCCGTGTACGGCCGCAGGCGCGTGCCCTTGCCGCCGGCCAGGATGACGGCTTGTCGTTTCATGCCCCTTCCTCCATATCCGCCTTCATCGCGGCCAGCCCCTCGGCGAGGGTCATGGCCCGCACGCCGAGCTCCCGCTCCATGCGCGCGACGCGGAAGGTCGTGTTCTTCGGGCGCAGCGCGATGCCCGGAAAGCGAGAGCTGTCGACGCGCTTGACGAGCTCCGCGTCCAGTCCGAACACGGCGGCGAGCTTGCGTCCGAACTGCCAGCGGTTCACCGAGTCTCGTCCGGCGAGGTGGAATATCCCCGAGGGGCGCTTCTTCAGGATGGCCCACAGGGCCTCTCCGCATTGATGGTTGTAGAGCGGGTTCTCGTGCACGTCGTCGACGAGATCCACGGCCTCGCCCTTAAGCAGCTTCTCGTAGATCCAGGTCGCGGGATTCGGGCGGGTGACCATGCGGTTCCAGCCGTACATCAGGATCGGGCGCACGATCGTCCACTTCTCGAGCGTCTCCTGCACGAGCCGCTCGCACTCGACCTTCAGTCGCCCATATTTGTTGACCGGCCGGACCGGGTCGGACTCGCGGTAGGGCGGCTTGGTCCCGTCGAAGACGGCGTTCGTCGAGACGTAGACCAGGTGGATGCCGCGCTGGCGGCAGGCGGCGGTCACGTTGAGCGTGCTGACGATATTGGACTCGAGACTCTCGGCGTAATGGCGTTCGACGTAGTCGACGCTGGCGATGCCGGCGGCGTGCACGACCGCGTCGAAGCGGTGTCGCGAGAACAGGCGCTCGACGGCGCGCTTGTCTCTCAGGTCGAGCGCCAGGTGCGTCGCGCGGCCTCTCGGCACCTTATAGTCGCGCAGATGGACGGAGACGATCTTGGTCCCCGCGGGGGCGGTCTCATCCATGCCCTTGCCGAGCAGGCCGGTGCCGCCGGTGATCAGGATGCTCTGCGGTTTCTTCATGACAGCCATTCCCCTTCCCACAAGCCCTTGAAGAACTCCTGGACGGGAAGGAGGACGATCCCGTCTTCCGTTTTCCGGCGCGAACGCTCCAGGCAGACGACCAAAGAGTGTTTGAGTTTGACTTCCTCCCTCAGCGCGCGCAGACCCTTCAAGTCCCTTTCGGTCACGGAAGCCTTGGCCTTCACCTCGACGGCGACGGCGTCGCCCACCACGAAATCCACTTCGAATTGGGATTGGGAGCGCCAGTAGGTGAGCGGAACGGTCAGGCGGCGGTAATCCAGGAAAGACCGCAGCTCGAGGAAGACCTGATGTTCCAGGGCCTGCCCGAAAGACGCCGAACCCGGGGAATGGGACTCGATGTGCTTCAGGACGTTGGCGATGCCCACATCGAAGAGGTAGAACTTGGCCATGGCCACGGGCTTGCGCTTCAGGGTCTTCTGATAGGCCGGCAGCAGATGCCCCACCAAGGTGTCCACCAAGACTTGATAATGCTCCCGCACCGTCCGGGCCGGAACGCCGGCGTCGTTGGCCACGGCCGTGTAATTGACCTGTTCCCCGCTGGTCATCCCCGCCACATCCAGGAATCGGGAGAAATTCTCAATGGAACGGATCAGGCCCTCCGCCCGGATCTCTTCGCGCAGATAGGCGCCCACATAAGCTCTCAGATCCTCCAGAGGTCGTTGAGAATTCAAGATCGACGGCAACCCCCCGCGGTTGAGCCGCTGACTCAGGGGGACTCCAGCCGTCTCGGCGGAAACCAAGGGGTTCAGCGCGGCCATCCAGGCCCTTCCCCCGAGGAGATTGGCCGCTCCGCGGCGGAGCTTTCGGGCGCTCGAGCCCGTCATCACCACCCGCAGCGATGGGTTGCGATCCAGCATCAGCTGGACCTCGTTGAGAAGGATGGGGAGTTTTTGGATCTCATCGATGACCAGGCATGATCTTCGGTCGGGATGCCTCTGGCGCAGGCGCTCGGGGTGGGAACTCAACTCGTGAAAGGTCTCCGATTCCAGCAGATCGACGAAGACCGCCTCGGGAAGGGAGGCCCGGAGAAGAGTGCTTTTCCCGGTCTGCCGGGGGCCTAGCAGGAAAAAGGACTTATGGCTCAGGAGCGCGGGAAGGTCGAGGAGCCGTTTGTACATCGCGCATGTATTATGCCGAATTCCATCTAATTCGGCAATAGAGTCGATATCGTCGTCTCCATTGGATCACCGGTAGACGGCCCGCAGTCCGGCGGTCGTGTGTTCCAGGGAAAAGAGTTCGTGCTGGCGGCGCCTTGCCGCGTCGCCAAGGCGCTGGGCCAGGCAGCGGTCCTGCCCCAGCGTCACAAGCGCTTCCGCCAGCGCGGGCGCGGAGGCGGGCGGCACGAGCAGGCCCGTGACCCTGTCTTGGATGGCTTCCGGCACGCCGCCGACTGCGGTCGCCACGATGGGCTTGCCCAGCGCCATGGCCTCGAGGATGGCGTAAGGCAGGCCCTCGGTCTGGCTGGTCGGATGCGCGAGCACGTCGAAGGCCGCCAGCGCGTCGGCGGAGTCCCCGTCGTGATAGCCGGGGAAGGAGACCAGCTTCTCGACGCGCAGCGCGCGGGCCAGAGCCTTCAGCTCGCCGGCGGATTCGCCGTCGCCGACCAGCGCCAGGCGCAGGCCGGGGGCGCGCTTGAGTGCTGCGGGCAGGGCCTCGATCAGGTAGCGGTGTCCCTTGAGGGGATAGAGCGCTCCGAGGCAGCCGACCAGGATGTCGCCGTCGCCGAGCCACCGCGCGCGCAGGCGCCGCGCGACGGCGGCGTCGGGCGCGGGCTCTGGGATTCCGGTGTGGACCGTGACGACCCGTGCTGCCGGGAAGCCGCGATGGCGCAGCAGGGCCTGACGCGCGGCTTCGCAGTTCACGACGAAGACGCCGACGTCCGCGAGCAGTTCCCGCTCCACCGACGGCTCGGGCGCGGGAGCGAAGACCGGATCATGGACGCTGAGGATGGAGTAGACGCGCCGGGGGATGCCGTGCTCGGCGGCGACCGCCGCCGCCGCGGCGCAGCTCAAAGCGCCCGGGTAGCCGCCGTTGACGATGTGGATCACGTCGGCCGGGCCGACGGCCTCGAGGGCGGCGCGGATCAGGCCCCGGCTAGGCTCGAAATGACGGCGGGTGACGGGGCGGGCGGCCCAGCGCGCCGGGGCGGCGGCCGCCAGGCGCGGCAGATGGCGGCCGAGGCGGTCGAAGAAGGGCGAGCGCGGCGCGATCGGCAGGCTGAGCCGCCGCAGCGGGCGGGCCACTCGCGCCGCCAAGCGTTCGGCGAAGCCCGGATGGTCGTTATGGATCAGGCAGACGTCCCAGTCGGCGGGCGCCGACGCGATCGCGTCGAACAGGAAGCGCTCGAGGCCTCCGTAGGCGCGGTTCTCGGTGTAGAAGACGAGGCGCTTGGGGCTCAAGGCGCTTTCTCCAAGTGGGCGATCAGGGTGTCGCACTTGCCTGCCGCCGCCAGCGAGGCCGCGTAGGCCGCGGTCAGGGCCGGGGTATCGAGGAACGACCAGGCCTGGTGTCCGCCGGGCAGGCCGCAGCTCAGCCAGTACAGGTGGTTGGAAAGGGGGTAGCGCTGGAACTGCTGGATGTCGATCACGCGCAGGCCGGCCGACAGGGCCAGGCGGCGCAGGGTCTCGGGGTTGAACAGGAACAGATGCTGGCTCCAGTATGTGAAGCGCTGGAAGGCGTCGTTGTCGTAGAGGGTCACGAGGGCGTCCTCGGAGCTCGGGACCTCGATGATGAGGCGGCCCTTCTCGCCCAGGCGCGCGGCCAGGTCCTTGAGCATCGCGCGCGGGTCGGGCAGATGCTCGAGCACGTGGAAGGCGGTGATCAGATCGTAGCCCTTCCCGGCGTCCTCCAGGCGGGCATGGAGGGTGAGCTTGTCGCCCCAATGCTCCCGGACGCGCTTCTCGGGCTCGACCCCCGCGGCCTCGGCGGCGACCGTTTGGGCCTTCCGCAGGAATCCGGCGGCCCCGCAGCCGAAGTCCAGCGTTTTCCGGCCGGCCAGCAGGGTCTTGACCATGTCGAAACGGCGTTGGTCGTCCGTCTCGGTCTCCCGCAGCCACGATCCCATCAACGGCGCCTCCTGCCCGTGCATGCCGGAGCCCTCGTAATGACCGGACGAGACATGCGCGTGGGAGCTGAGTGTGACCAGGCCGCAGCCGGAGCACTCGAGGACCTTGAGGCTGGGATCGTCGCGCACGGCGCCTTTGCGGGCGGAGAAGTCGGACTGGCCGCAGAGGTAGCAGGTCATCTTCATTGATTATATATAGTTATCCGATGTCCTCCTCGCAGCCTCTGACGGATCCGGAGTTCTGGGACCGTTTTTGGGGGAACGTCCGTCTGCCAGCGTTTCCGGACGCCTCTCGGCGCTACGAGCGCTGCTTCCTGGAGATCTTTGAGCGTTTCTTTAAGCCCGATCCAGGCCTCCGGGTTTTTGAAGCCGGCTGTGCTCCCGGTGCTTGGCTTTCCTATTTCAGCCGCCATTTCGGTTATCAGGCTTACGGCTGTGACACGTCGCCGCGTGGGGTCGAACTGACGCGGGAGAATTTCCGCCTTTGCGGCATCGCCGGCACGGTGGTCCAGACGGAATTTCTGGATGTTCCCGGCGAGGGCACCTTCGATGTGGTCTTGTCGCTGGGCTTCATCGAGCATTTCGCCGATCCGGGCCCCGTGCTGGACAAGCATGTGCGCCTGCTTAAGCCGGGGGGAGTTCTGGTGCTTGAGGTCCCGAACCTGGTTGGTCTCAACGCCTGGCTGGTTACCCCAGAATTGCTCGCGGTGCATAATCAGACGGTCATGAATAGGCTCTTTTTCGAGGACTTCGGGAGAAGTCGGGGGCTGGAAACACTCTTCCTGGGCTATATCGGCGGCTTCGAGCCGGACAACTTGGGGCCGCCGCGCCCGGCGCTGCTGCGCCGTGTCGTGCTGAAGGCGCTTCGAATCCTGCGGGCTCTTCCAGGCACGGGCAAGCTTAATTCCGTTCTCTTCAGCGGCTTCCTGATCGGTCTCTACCGTAAGCCGCGCGAAGTGCGCTGAAGCGTCTCTTCGACGAAAGCCCGGACAGCCGGCAGGCTGGGATCGAGGCCGCGGCCGTGGCGCGACAGGTATTCGGCGCGTGCCGCCTCCTCGCCGCAGGGGAGCTCCCCCGTGATCCAGAGCTCGAGAAGGGCGATGAAGGCATCATCATCCGCCGCGCAGGCGGCGGCGCGGCGAAGCGCGGGCTCGCCTTCCGGCGCGACATGAAATGGATCGCCGATATGGCAGGCAAGTTTGGCACCTTTGGCCATGGCCTGCAGCAGGCCGGTGCAGGGGTAATCCATGATGATGCCCTCATAGCCTGAAAAATAGCGGTCGGGATCGAGAGGAGACTGGTCGAAGCTCACGTTCTTGATTCCGCAGTTGGCGATGAATTCAGACAAAGGTTCATACAAGCACCAATTGTATTGGGCCGGATGCTGGCGCAGGACGAGGGTTGATTCAGGACGCCGCGCGAAAAGTTTGAGAACGCGGCGGTGGCGGCGGAACATGGCCGTATGATCGGTCAGCGGATAGGAAAGGTTTCCGTCGGCGAACAAGGGGTTGCCGGGATTGAGGAGCAGAACATACAGGAACCGGCTTTTTTGCGGGCAAGCGGGCCGCAACTCGTCGAGCAAGGTGCTGCCCATTCGATAGACGCGGCCATCCGCGCGCAGACCGGAGAGGAAGGCGGCGTCGTCGGAGCCGTAAGCCAGATTATGGCTGGCGGGGACGGTTTCAGCCGCGGCTGTCAGCCCGAAATGCTGCATGTAGCCGCCGTGCTGGTAGAAGACCGTAGGTAATGCCTGCGCCTTTAGAAAGTAATTGACCAAGTATTCCTCGGGCGAACCGCAGAACGTGCTGAGCGCGCCGCGCAGGTCATGGCGTTTGACCAGGTCTGGTATGTGTTCGGATAGGTGCCGACGCAGGAGCGCGTAGCGCGCGAAGCACTCCAGCGCGATCGCAAGAAGATGCGGCAGAGTCAGCGGCAGCGTCTGTTGGAATTCCTCTTCCAGCGCGGAACGAAAGCGCGCGGCGGTTTCGTCGTCGGCGGGGGCGCCTCCCAGCACCAGAGCCTCGGCGGCCAGTTCCGCAGCCGTGAACGAGGAGAACTGCGATTTTAGGAAAGGCCGTAACGGCGCCCAATCGTAGGCGAAGGCGGTCACCAGTCCCGGTTTTACGCCGCGCGGGGCCAAGCGCGCCAGCTTGCGTAAAAGACCGGCCGGAGTCAGACGCTTGAGGCGATTGACGAGCCGAGGCAGGAGTTCGGACCGGCGTCGTATGAGGGTGTGTCTCTTCGCCGGCACGACCCAGAAATAAAGAGCGGCGCGGTTGTAGATGTGATCATTCCAGGAGACGGCGGCGCGGGTGTGATGGGGCAGGTCGCTAAAAATATGGACATCGGCCTGCTCGAGCGAGCGCCGGCGCAGCTCCTCGGCGAGAGCGTAGTCGGCGAGCATCTTGAGTGGCGCCAGCAGGCCCAACCAGCTCTCGCGCTCGGCCCCGAATAGGTCGCGGAACACATGCTCCAGGCGAGTGAAGTTCTCCAGGCCGGAGGCGCGGAATTCGGCGGCATCGACGAGGGCGTCGTTATTCTTGAAAGGGATGTCGGCCTGCTCCAGCAGCCAGGCGGCCAGCGGGGTGACGGCGTAGACCTCGTCCCAAGGCCGGGCGCGGAGCGCTTCGATCAGGCCGTCTTCGACGACGGGGCGGCGGAGATCGACGACTGCGATCCGGCCCCTCAGCGTCTCTACCAAGTCGTTCGACCGCCGTCGATGACGACGTTGGTCCCCGTCATGTAGGAGGATGCGTCGGATACCATGAATTGGACGGCGCCCTTGTACTCGTCTTTGCGTGCCATGCGCCCGATGGGGATCAGCGACGAAAGCCGCGCGACGAAGTCCTCATTCTGGTTGTGGCGTACTCCGCCCGGCGACAGGGTGTTGACGCGCACGCCGTCCTGCGCCCAATAGGTGGCGAGGTAGCGGGTCAGGCCCACGAGCCCGCTCTTGACGACGGAGTAGCTGACGGGTTTGACGGGCTGGTCGCGCTCGGCAAGGCCGGGCCGGCGATAGAGGCGCTGGTCGGGCGCGATCACCGCCAGATCGGACGCGATATTGAGGATGACGCCACGTCCGCGCCGAGCCATCTCGGCACCCAGCACGCGGCTGCACAGGAAGGCGCCCGTCAAGCCGACGGCCAGGTCCTTTTCCCATTGCGCGACGGGAAAGGCCTCGAGCCGCGACCAGTGGCCGCCGCCCTTAGCCGACGGGCCGACTTTTGGGTCGTTGGCGGCGTTGTTAATCAGGATGTCCACGCGGCCGAAGCGCTTGAGGACGGTCTTAAGAAGATCTTTGACGCATGCCTCGTCGGTGATGTTGCAGCCGACTCCCAGGGCCTGGGTTTTGAAGCGCTTCGCCAAAGAGGCCGCAGCTTTGGTCGCCTTGGCCGCGTCGATGTCGGCGAGGACGGGACGGCCTCCGGCCTCGGCCACGGCCTCGGCGTGCATGAGGCCGAGCAGGCCGGCACCGCCGGTGATGACGGCGACGCGGCCATTGAGCCTGAATCGGGACAAGGGTTTCGTCATGAGAGGCTCCTGGTCTGTCCGCCGTCGACGACGAGCGCGGCTCCGGTGATGAAGGCGGCGCGGCTCGAGGCGAGGAAGGCGACGGCGTCGGCAATCTCCTTGGGAGAGCCGAAGCGCGCCATCGGCACTTTGGCGCGGATGTGTCCGGTCACCTTGGCGCTGTCTTCCTTGCGCTTAATGTCCCACGTGCCGCCGGGGAAATCGATATTGCCCGGTACGACGGCGTTGACTCGGATGGAGTCCTTCGCCAGGTCGCGGGACAGAGCCTTCATCCACGCGTGCAGGGCGGCCTTGGCCGATGAGTAGGCGACCGGCGCGCCAAGATCCTCGAGGCCGGCGATTGAGCCCACGATGACGATGGCGCCGCCCTGGCGCTTGAGCGCGGGAGCCGCGTGGCGTACGGCGCAGATGGGCGCGCGCAGGTTCTGGCTCAACGCCAGGTCCCAGTCCGCGTCGGTGGGGAGGGAGCCGCCGGGGATGCTGCCCGTTCCAACATTGATCGCGGTGATGTCCAGACGCCCCCAGCGCTTCAGTATGCCGACGACGGCCGCGGCGGACTGATTGTCCACGGAGAGATCGGCGGCGTAGGCGGCGATTCGATCGGTCCCGAACTCTTTTCCCAGGCATGCGACGCTTTCGGCCAGTGGCCCGGTCGAGCGCGCGGTCAGGGCGACACGGCAGCCTTCAGCGGCCAGACCGCGCGCGATCGCGAGCCCGATGCCGCGGGATGCGCCGGCCACCCATGCGACCTTATCCTTGAGCCCTAGATCCATGTTCCGCCTCCAGACGTCCGATCAAGCCCCGCGCGTATGCCGTGTTCTTCTTGATCCACGCGACCTCGTCGCCTTCCGTCCCGCGCGCGATTTGGAGGACGAAGTGCCCTTTGTAGGCGCACGCGCGAAGTTCGGCGAATGTCGCGGCGAAATCGGCGCTGCCGGTGCCCAGCGGGACTGTGCCGCCGCCGCGTACGCGGTCCTTGATGTGGACGCAGGAAATCCAGCGGCCGACGGCCGCGAACTCGTCTTTCGCTCCGTAGCCCAGCGATGCTGAGTTCCCGATGTCGTGGTTGGCACCGACGGAGTCATGCCCGATTCTCTCGAGTAGGTCGCGGAAAGCGGCGGGTTCCAGCGAAGTTTCCAAGCACAGCTTGAGCCCGGCGCGGACGGCGAGTGGAGCGGCTTGGCGAAAGACGGAGACGACGGTTTCGAAGGCCGCGGCCGTGCCGATGGCGGAGGCGTCCACGAAGGGGATGTCCATGTGTTCCAAGCCCGCCGCGCCGGCGGCGGCGATCATTTGTTTCAGTGCGGTTTCGCGGGCGCGCTGTTCCGCGGCTGGGGCCGAATGGAGGGGGCGGGGAATGAACAAGTCGGCGCAGGCCGAGCGCACCTTCACGCCGGTACGGCGGGAGAGTCCGGCAATCTCAATACGGCCGGCGTCCGTCATCAGCGGGTTGCTCTCCCAGTCAGGGTCGTCGATAATCCATTCGATGCGTTGAAGCCCGCACTCGGCCGCACGCGCGAACTCTTCGCGCCACTGGGTGGCGGGGAAGGACTGGAAGAGGCCGCCTTCCCGCGGCGACAAGCGGCCCTGCATGGTCGCCAGTTCGTGCCGGTTCATTTGGCGACCATCTCCACGAGTTCGATGATGGTGCCGTCCGGGTCGTGCGCGTAGGCGACCTTCGTCCTGCCGTCGGGCGAGAGGATGGGGAGATTGTTGACCCTGAGGCCGCATCGCGTGATTTCCATACACAGCGCCGAGACGTTTGGTACGGTGAACGCCACGTGCGACGCACCCACGTCGTTGGAGCGCCGTTGCTTGGGCGCGGAGCGGGGATGGGAGAGGTACTGCAGAAGTTCAACCAGGCCGCCGCCGGGAGCTTTGAGCTTCACCCACTTGATGCGCGCGCCCCTGAGCCCGACCACGGTGTCGATGTAGGGCCCGCTTTCCGTCATGGTTCGCCAGGGCTTGAGGCCAAGTAGATCGCGGTAGAATCCGAGAGAACGCGCCAAATCCGTCACGACGATGCCGGTGTGGCGCAACGCCGTGACTCCTAGCGCCTGACGGCGGTTGCGAGACATTCGGCCAGGGCCTCCTCGACGACATCGATGCCTTCCATCAGGGCGCTCTCGGAGATGGTGAGGGGCGGCCCCATCTTAATGGAGCCCACGCCTGTGCGGATGAGCAGCAGTCCTTTGTTGACGGCCGCCTCCGTGACGCGGTCGCCCAGGTTCACGTCCAATTCTCCCGGCTTGTCGCCGGCTAAAAGCAGACCCCATAGCAGGCCGTGGCCGAAGACGTGGGCGACCGCAGCAGGGAAGCGCTTCTGGATGCGTTCTAGCCGCGCACGGACTTGCGGCTCGAGCCCGGCTGCGCGTTCGGGGAGGCGCTCGTCATGCAGGACTTCGAGCGTGGCGGCACCGGCCGCGGCGCATAGAGGATTTCCCGAGTGCGTGCTGTTGAGCGAGGGGTCTAAGTTGAGTATTTCCGCGCGGGAGAGCACGGCCGAGAGGGGCACGCCCGAGCTGATGCCTTTGCCGCAGCAGATGATATCGGCCTTGACCCCGAAGTGTTCGTGCGCGAACATTTTTCCGGTGCGCCCGAAACCGGACTGGACTTCGTCGAAGCACAGCAGGGCCTGGTGCTTGTCAGCCCAACGGCGCACGGCCGACACGTAATCCTTCGGGTAGAAAAGCGCGGCCCAGCCCTGGTAGGGTTCCATCAGGAAACCCGCGATGTCGTTGGCCTGAATGTCGGAGGTCAGCAGGACCTTCATGTCTTGCTCGAAACGTTCCGCGCCTGATGACTTTCCGTTGGCGTCCCAGGGATACGGGAACGGGAGGTGGTGGATGTTTGGGTCGAGCGTACCGATCCAGGCCTTGGCTTCGGCGCGACCGGCCATGGTCTGGGCGCCGAGCGTCTTGCCGTGGAAGGAGTTGGTCCAGCAGATCATCTTGAGCTTCGTGCTGGAGATCGTTCGGCCGCGTAGGCGGCACAGCTTGAGCGCGCACTCGGTGGTTTCCGCGCCCGTCGAGAGCAGTAAAGCCTTCTCAATCCCGGGCGGAGCGGCTTCAACGAGCAGGCGGACCAGCTTGGCGCGCACGGCGGTGGGAAAATAGTAGCTGTGGACCAACTTGCCGTCGATCATGTCGCGCATCGCTTTAAGGACATGCGGATGCGAGTGGCCGGTGTTGGTCACGAAAATACCGGAGGTGAAGTCGATCCAGCGGTTGCCCCACGCGTCGAAGACAGAGTGGCCCTCCGCGCGGTCCCACACCACGGGCAGTTGGTCCCAGGTCATGGAGGCGGGCTCGTATTTGGAGAGCTCCTTAAGGATGGGCAGCGCCTGCGGCGGCGGCTGCGGGGTCACGATGCGGCGGTGGCGCGTCTCGACGCGCGGCACCGAAACGGGAGTGAGGCGCGCGGGGGGGGGATTGTCGGCCATTAGTCCAGGCTCCCATGGCGTTCGATGAGTCTCAGCATGATCGCTTCGACTGCCCAAAATTGCGTCACGTTATCGATCTCATAGTTGGCATGATCGGGGATGACCATCGTCTCGCGCTTGGCGCCGTACCAGTGCCCTTCAGCGAGATGCGGAGTTTTATGGACATACACATTGCCGTCGTCGTAAAACCAGCCCTTCATTTTTTGACGGGGGACATTATCCATGGTGCCCCACTCGTACTGGTAAGTCATGAAGCCTGTGGCGAGCGTGTCGACGCCAGTTGCGAAGAAGCGCTCGATTGCCGAGTCGATGATGCCGCCGATGCGGATGGGGGAGGTCGGTTGAAGGAGGACCAAGGCCTCGGGCTTCTCCTGGCGGACGATGTGCTGGAGCACGGCGACCGTGGTGGCGCCGTCGTCGGCCAATTCTTTCGGGCGCCACAGCACCTCGGCACCGGCTTTCGTGGACACTGCGGCGATCTCGGCGTCCTCGGTGGAAACGACGAACCGGTCCAGTCGCCTGGAACGCAGGGCCGCCTCGATGGACCAGACGATCAGCGGCTTGCCGGCGATCGTCTTCAGATTTTTACGCGGGATACCTTTTGAGCCGCCGCGCGCGGGGATGACTCCGAGAATCATGAGACCCTCACTTTTTTGCCGTCCCAAGCAGCATCTGTTCTTTGGAGAAGCGGATCCAGGTGTTGACCGAGTCGGGCCAAGGCGCGCGGTCCCAGGGGCGATAAGGCAGCGGGATGAGGGCCGTGAGCCAAGCCAGAGGCTTGAGGATCGGCCAAGCCCAGAGGGCGGGGAGTTGATGTAAGTAATCTACCGATACATCGCGAAAACCTGCCAAAGTCATCGCGTCCGAGAGCGCGTTGGCGCCGAAAGGCTTGATGTGTCCTAGATCCTCAAAGAATATTTTTTGTGTGTGCCGCCAGCTGGGAGTCATCAGCACGACCGTGCCGCCGGGCTTGAGCACGCGCAGGCATTCCGCGATCATGGCTTCCGGCCGATGCAGATGCTCGACGACCGATTTGGAGAAGACGTAATCGAAGCTGGCGTCGGGAAACGGGAACGCCTGCCAATCAAGGTTGAGGGTCTTGATCTCGCAGTCGGCGGCGAAGCCGGCGGAGCTGGCGGCGGAATCGACGCCGACGCCGGAAAATCCCAGCCGCACGAATTCCTGCAGGTACTCGCCCCGGCCGCACCCGACGTCGAGCAGACGCCCAGGCCGCCCATAGACGGTCTCCGCCAGGCGTCGGGTCAGCCTGGCCGGGTAGATCGTCTTGGGAAGGCGGCCCAAGGCATAGGTGACTTGGAGATAGTCGGGTTTTCCGGGGGTGTCTGCCTTCATGGCGTTGCGAGCCAGTCCTTGATGTTGACGGCCTTGTCATCGATGTAGAGGTCGGCGGTCGGCTTGCCGAAGTACAGTTCGTGGTAGCGTACGCCCCAGTCCCGCATCTGACGCTCGGTCGTCGCGCGCCAGTCGATGCCCGTCGTCGAGCCTCGGGCCGTGTAAAGCAGTACCCGGTGCTTGGCTTCGAAGAGCGTGTTGACGCGGGCGATGGTCGCCGGCACCGGCAGGGCGCTCTCGTAGTCGCCCTCCGTGTTGGTGCATAGAGTCCCGTCGATGTCGAAACAGTAAACCACGCTCAAGGATTCTTGGGCTGCCAGTAGTAGCGGAGCTTCTTGGCGTTGGCCGTTTCGACGGGGCTGACCCGCTTGACACCGTCGCCCAAGGTTGCGTTGAGGGATCGCAGGTCGCGCAGCAGATATTCCAGGCCACGCGGTTCCAGGGAGGCGGACTGGTCGCTGCCGTACATGGAGCGGTTGAGCGTGATGTGGCGCTCGACGGACGTAGCGCCCAGCATGACCGCGATCAGAGGGCCGAGCAGGCCAACTTCGTGGCCCGAGTAGCCGATCGGGCACTTATAGCGCTCACGCAAGGTCTGGATACACAGGATGTTCAACTCCTCGTCCTTGGCCGGGTAGACGGAGAGGCAGTGCATCAAGGTGAACGGGCACTTATGCTTCTTGAAGATCTCGACGGCTGCATCGATCTGGGCGAAGTCGCTCATTCCGGTGGAGATGTAGGTGTGGCGGCCTTCCTTGGCCACTTCTTCAATGAGCGGGATGTGAGTCAGCATCGGGGAAGCGATCTTGTTGAACGGGAGGTCATACTGCTGCAGGAACTTCTGGGCGTCAACGTCCCATGCCGAAGCTGACCACTGGATGCCCAGTTGCTTGCAGTAGCGGGCGATTTCGTCGAACTGCTTCTTACCGAATTCCAGGCCCTCCTTCTGGTGTCGCGTCGTCGTGCCCCAAGGGCTTTCACGCGGAGTGTCCAGGACTTCCTTGGTGTAGACCTTGTCGAGGGTGCGCTTCTGGAACTTGACGGCGTCGCAGCCGGTCTTGTGGGCCACGTCGATCAGTTGCTTAGCGATCTCCATGTCTCCGTTGTGGTTGATGCCGATTTCGGCGATTATGAAGACGTGGCCGGGAATCTGAATCGGACCGCGAATCTCCAAGCCCTTGGGCGCGGAGGCGACACTATTGTTAGTCTGGCTCATCGGATTCTCCTTGGATTTCATGTTATCGTCCATCACGCAAGGTCGCCATCGCTTTGTCCGATG
Source organism: uncultured Elusimicrobia bacterium (assembly GCA_964358065.1). Classification (GTDB taxonomy): domain Bacteria; phylum Elusimicrobiota; class Elusimicrobia; order UBA1565; family UBA9628; genus GWA2-66-18. The sequence goes on from CAYHNV010000002.1 coordinate 30,641, forward strand.
GGGTCAATGGCTTGGACTGGCGCTCCTGGACGATTCTGCGCAGAGACTTGTAGTCGATCGGGGGCGGGGCCGGGCGAAGTCTGCCCCGCAGGTGTTCCGCCAGATGGCTGACGAACGTGCGCCATGGAAGACGGGCCGATTCCTGCTTAAGAAGCCAAAGCCAGATGATAAGGCCGCCGATCGGGTAGCAATAGGCCGAGATGATGTGATATTTGAGGTTGCGTTGGAGATTGAAGTAGCCGCCCTTGGCGTACTCGTTGCGGCGGAAGAGGTCGCGCAGCGGCGGTCGCGGGAGGTTGTTCACCTTTCGATAGTGATGCGTGACGTCAAGTATGATTTGCCGCCGCCAGGATTGGACGGCCAGGTAATCGGAGTTGGTAAAATTCAAGAACTTGGTCTCGTCGCTGGCGTTGATGTCGGAGATGTCGAGCAGATAGCGTTCCTCGTCGAGCAAAGTCTTGCCGATGAGCCCTTTGAGACGGGCGTACTCGTACACGGGCGTTCCCGGCAGGGCCTGGATGTAATTGATGCTCATCCGGTTGATGGGCGACTCGTCGAGATGTTCCGTGCTGCGCTTCAGGAACTCAATCGTGTCGCGGATCGTCTTCTCGGTCTCGCCGGGCATGCCCAGTATCATCTGGTAGATCGTGTAGAGGCCTGCATCCTTGGTCCAGCGGACGGCGTTGTCGTTGTCGCTCTGCGTCGCCTTCTTCTCCATCATCTCGAGGATCTCGGCGCTGCCCGTCTCCATACCGTAATAGACGGCCACGCAGCCCGAATCCTTGAGCCGCCGCAGGATATCAGGATTGACCGTGCGCACGCGCACGCCGCCGACCTGGTAGAGCACGTCCTCGGCCTTCATTGCCTCCGTGAACTCAAGGAGATGGCGCCGGTCGGAGCCGAAGTTCTCATCGGAGATCTGGAGGAAGCCGACGCTGTAGTTCTCTTTCAGATAGCGGACCATCTTGATGAAATTGGGGATGTTGAAGGCGCGGAAGCCCTTGTTCCAGCGGTGGCAGAAGGTGCAGCGCGCCACGCAGCCCTTCGTCGTGATCAGCGTCGCCATCTTCTTGCCTTTTCGGTGCGCTTGTTGGCTGCGGGGATCGGCTGCGAAATCGGGGCGAGTCATCGGATCGTTGACGAAGTTCCCGATGAGGGAGTGCTTCTCAAGGATCAAATAGTCGGGCTCGAAAAGCTCGTCGGCCGCGATGGGTGCCTCGTGGCCGGTAAAAACCATCTCGCCCGAGGCGTCGAGGTAGGTGATGCCGGGGATCGACAGCAGGGTGGCTTCGTCCTTTGTGCGGCCGGGATGGGTCTTGAAATAGTTCATCAGGTTGCGGACGACGACATCTCCTTCCCCGATGACGCAGTAGTCGATTCCGACGAGGCGGTGCAGGATCTCGGCCGAGGCCGCCAGGTTTCCGCCGACGATGATGCGGGCGCCAGGGGCGACGCGCTGGATCATGAGGACCAGCTTCTTCGTGTAGGCGTAGGCCGTAGAGACGACGGCGGAGATGCCGACGATGTCAGGTTGGGATTCGGCGAAGAATCGCTCGACATCTTCGGGGCTCGGGCGCAGGCCGTCGATGTCGTAGAAGGTAGGGTCCCACCCGTCCTTGCGGAGGCTCTGGATGATAGCCATCGAGCCGAAGGGGGGGTAGTCGGTGGGAGTCGGGCGGATCGGTGTCGTGCAGATGACGATCTTCATCGGGGGCGGTGTGCTCCGGTCGCGGACTCAATGACCGCCCAAAGCGTGTCGGCGCGGCCGGCGCGCACCAAGGATTCTCGGTAGGCCAGGTCCACTGCCGGGGTGAAGACGTCCTTGTAGAAGCCCATGCCGCCCGGCTTGCCTGTCTCAAGCCAGCGCAGGTGATTGGAAAGATCGTAGCGCTGTATCCCGGTGACTTCGGCCTTGGCGCCGGCGACCAGCGCCGTCCGCGTCAGGAAGCATGCCGTTTGGGTGGGAACCTTTTTCAGCAAGCCGGTATTATACCACTGTCGAGGGCAAGCCCTGGGGTCGCTGTCGCGGTCATTACGTTCACTTGTGCGCGCCCAGCCACCCGAAGCCGACGGTCTCCGGCGGGCTGAAGAAGGAATGGGGCCGGGAGCGCTCGAGGATCAGGACGTGCTCGTCATTGCGAATAATTTTGTGGGTACGTTCCTTGCGAACCAAGGTCTCCGTGATCTTCGCGATCATCGCCGCCGTCACGGGCGCGTTGCGCTTAATGTCTCGCGGGGAGATCATTAGGTCCGCGCGCAGGTCCTTCGCGGCGTCGGGCTCGAACGGGAAAACCGCGTCAGCGGCATCTTTCTGGATGAGCAGGTAATCCGTCAGATCGAAATAGTCGGGGAACTGCCAGATATCCGTGCGGTTCAAGAAAAACCCGGGAATCTGATTATTGGTCAGATACGACAGGCTTTTGTCCGAGGGGAGGGCCAAGGCGGCGGCGATGACGGCCCGATTGGAGTGTTTCCCGCCGGCCAGGCCGCGCTCCAAGGTGTCGGCCTTCGCCTTCTGGCCGGCGAGTCGATAGATCGGAAGTCTCAGGCTGTTGGGGAGATGCCCGGCCAACGCGCGCAGGGAGACGGCAAAAAAGAGGAGGCATGATCCGGCGATGGCATAGGTTCGCCGGTGGCCGGACATCTTCGCCTCCGAGTTCGGTCCGCCGATCGTCCGGAGTAGAGCGAGATAAACGAAGGAGAAGACCGGCAGCAGGTGATGGGCGCCGCCGACGACGAAGGACTCTCCCCAATGGGGCAGGGCTGGGAGAAGGGCCAGGCCCGCGATTTTAAGCGTTTGCTTCTTGTTTGGTCGACCGAAGAGGAAGGCACCGAGGAGAAAAGCGGGGAGGAGCGTGAGCGCGGGCAGCAAGGATTTTAGGTTTTCAAGCAGGAGGGCCAGATTCATGTGGAAAATTTCCTTGACGAGATGCATGGTCGTGGAGTCTTCCATGAGCCGGAGATGAATGCGGGAAGCCGGCTGCATCCAGAAGAGTGTCAGCGCGGTGTAGGGGATTGCCACGCAGGCGCCAAGCCACGCGAAAGACTTTCTTCCGGGCTCGAGCAGGAGGATGTAGGCCAAGAAGGCGATGGCGACCATGGCGGAATCCTCGGAGACCAAGCACAGCGCCGCGATGGCGAGGAGAAATAAATTCAGCTTCTTCGTCAGGAGGCAGTAATAGACAGCCAGAATCACGGGTCCCGCAAACAGCAGAAATTGGGCCATCTGTGCCATGATCGGCAAAAGGCCGCCGATCGCGAGCACGCTGAGCGCGAAGGCGATTTTGGGTCCGGAATCATCCGGGGAAAGCCGGCGCAGAATGAGGTGCGTAAAGAAGGCGCCGCCGATCAAGTTCCACGCGAAGATCAGCCCGTAAAGGCAGGCGGGAGTCGGATGAAACGCCCACAGATAAGCGAAAAGATACGGCAGCCAGTTCACGTGGATGACGTTTGCGTGGATGAACGCATCCGGGTTGTGCGTGAAGCCCACCGAAACGCCTGCCAGGTCCGTGGCGTAGATGGAGCTTTGGAAGGGGCGTTCGTGGAGAAAGTTATAGAAGAGCTGGAGCGGCCACATGAATCCAAAGCCCGAGAAATTCGACAGTGTGGACTCGAGATTGAAGAAGAACGAGCCGTAGAAAAAAGACCCGATGAGCGCACAGGCGGACGCGAACGCGGGGATGAATCGTCTCATTCGTCGATTATAGCCTTTGACCGGTCAGGTGAAGTTCCTCTTCCACCGTAGGAAAGGCGTTTCAACGAAATGGAAGGAGAGCGCCGCGACGGCGGTCGTCGCGGCGAGCAGGACCGTGTCGCCCGCCAGCGCCCGGAGCAAGGCTGCGCCGCCGTTGACGGTCTCCTTTCGGAAGCAGCCTTCCGTGATCTGCCAGATCGGGAATGTGAATACATAAAGGCCGTAAGAGATCCGTCCAAGGTACGTCATGACCGGCGAGGCGAACATCCCGCTCCCGCCGGAGATCCCCGCCAGGGCCACCTGAAGGATCATCGCGGCGGCGGCCAGCGAGACGATCGGGAAACCGATGACGTACATCTCCGGGCGTCCGGAGCGGCAGACGCATGCGCTGATGAGGATCGCGGTACCGGTGAGCCATCTCGCGGCCGGGGCGCTCAAGGCCGTTCGGACGTGGGCCGCGACGCCCGCCGGCGCGCCGTAGATCGGGTCCGAGGCGAACGCATCGGGGTGGCGCAGGTTGAGGTAGATGAGGCCGGCATAGAGTCCCAGCCCGAACTGCCCGATGCGCCAGACGGGGAAATCATACGCGCCTTCCCGGAAGAGGAGGAACGACAGCGGCAGCGCGATGCAGGGAAGCACGAGAAGCCGCAGGGCCGCGGCGCCCGAGAAGAACCGCAGTCTCCGCCGGTAGGCACCGAAGAGGAACAGCGGGAATGCGAGATAGAACTGCTCTTCGATCGCGAGGCTCCATGTGTGGGCGAAATAGAATGGCTGCGTGTCCGGGGAGAGGAATCGCGCGAGCGTCCTGGGTATGTTCGTCGTGTAGGTCGCGGCGTAGGCGATGTCGCGCAGCAGGCTGGAGCGCAGCTCCGGCTGGAACACACAGCGCGGGACGAGGAACAGGGCGAGCCCGAGCATCAAGGCCGGGATCAGCCCCAGGGCCCGCCGGACGTAGAAATTGCGGTACTCGATCCGTCCGGTCGCCTTGATCTCGAGGATCAGGATGCTGGAGATGAGGAACCCGGAGAGGACGAAGAAGACGTCCACCCCGATGAACCCGCCGATGAAGAATCCGGTCTTCCGGTACAACAGCGTCGCGGTGTGGCTGTGCTGCCATATCACCAGCAGCACCGCAAGGGCCCTCAAGCCGTCGAGGGCGGGGTTGTGCTGGAATCTCAGCGTTGCTCCTGTCGCGCTCATCCCTTCGGAGCCATCGCGTGCTCCGTCGTCTCGACCTTCTCGAACGCCGCGAGGTCGTGGGAGATCGCGATGACCAGCGTGTCGCGGCTCAAGGCCGAGATCGTTTCGACGAGTGTCTGCTTGGCCACGTCGTCCAGGCCATTGGTAACTTCGTCGAGGACGAGGCAGTCGGCGCGTTGGGCCAAAGTCGCGGCGATCGCCAGTCGTCGGCGCTCTCCGCCCGACAGCGAACGCCCCGCCTCGGCCACCTCGGCGTCCAGGCCGCCGAGCGCCTTGACGAAGGCCGCCGCCCCCGCCGAGTCGAGGCAACGCCAGAGCTCTTCTTCGGAGAGCTTGTTCCAGGGGTCGAGGTTGCGGCGCACGGTCCCGCGGAAGAGGAAGACGTCCTGCGTGACGTAGCCGATCTTCGCGCGGAATTTCCCGGCGTCATAGCGGCGTCCGGAGACGCCGATGAAGTGGATTTTGCCCGCGCTCGGCTCGTAGAGTCCCGAGATGAGGTTGGCTAAGGTCGTTTTCCCGCCGCCGGACTCTCCGGTGATGAGGAAAATGCGGCCGGAGGCGATCGAGAACGTATTCTCCCGGATGATCTTCTCCTTGTGAAAGGCGTAGCTGACGCGGTCGAGTTCAATTCCAACGAGCGTTTCGCCCAGAAATTCGCGCGGCGGCTGCTCGGCAATCATGCAGATCCTGCGTACCGGCGCGACGCAGCCGGAGAAGCTGGTGAGATTGCCGAAGGATCCGACCAACGTGCTGAGCTGCGAGATGGCGCGATAGCCCAGGATGCCGACGCTGCCCAGAACCGAGATCTGCGTTGCGATGCTTTGTCCCTGCCAGGTGGTCCAGATTGAGAACGCGACCAGCAGGATCGGCAGGAGCAGGGGGCTGAAGGCGTTGATCAATCCGGTCATGGTGGCCACCTTGATTTCCGTGCGCGTGCAGTCTTCCTGGCTGAGCGACGCGGCTTCAAGGTGGGGGGCGAGATCGCCGAAGGCTTTGATCTGGAACAGTCCGGAAAGTCGTTCCGTGACGTCGCCGGCAAAGCGCTGGCGCCCCTGGGCGAAGAAACCGGAAAGGGCGGCGTGTTTCAAATAGAGAAGTCTCAGGAGGAGACCGGCTGGAAGCGTGAGCGCGAGCATGATCAGGCTCAGCTTCGGGTTGACCATGATGGCCATTAAGGCCAGGAACATGAAAGTGATCAGGGCGTAGAGCGTCCGCGCTCCCATGATGAAGTAATTGGAGAAGATCGAGGCTTCCTCCGTGACCGCGCCGACCCATTGGCCGACGTTGCCCTGGCGCAGGAACTCCCAGCGGCCGTGCATGACGCTGGCCAGGCAGTGCTCCTGGAGTGTCCGGCGGATGACGGCCTGCGCCGTGCCCTCCAGGCTTAGAATGGCCGCGGTCAGCGCCGCTTTGATGATGAACAAGACGCTGACCACGAGCAGTTGTGAACTGCTGTCAGCCATCAGGCGGGCGGGCAGCCAGCCCAGGAAATCGGCGCCCGTACTGCCGGGAGGCTGGAACCCGGCGCGGGCTGAGAAAACGTGGACGAGCAGGAGCCAGGCCATGCCGTCGGTGGCCGCGTTGAGCGGAGTCAGCAGGTAATAGCCTGACAGGAGGGCGGTCAGCCGCGGAGTCATCAGCTGCGCCTTACGCACCACCTCCCACGTCATGGTCCAGCGTGACAGTGTTCGTTCCACGTGTCAGGCTATTGTATCATGATGCATGGCCGAGGCGAGGGTGGCGGCGGATTGCGCCGTTTGCGGAGGCAGCCGCGCGGAACTCGTATTCCGGGCGCAGGATTCCGACGGCCTTTCCTCGGAGCCGTTCGGTATCGTCCGCTGTGCCGTATGCGGCATGGTCTACGTCAGCCCGCGCCCCGGCGGCGCGGATCTGGGCCGCTACTACGTCCGCGGCTACTACGACAAGCCGGGAGAGGATTCCGGGGGCGCGGGGCGCCGGCTGGGCCGGCTCTTCATGGCGGAGCGCGTCGCGAAGGCGGCCTGTGGGCTCCCCGCCGGGCGGGTCCTGGACATCGGCTGCGGCGAGGGGACGTTCCTGGCCGCGATGTCCCGGCGCGGCTGGGACTGCTGGGGCGTGGAGGTGTCGGCCGAGGGGGCCGCGCGCGCGTCCGCGCGCCCGGGCCTGACTGTCCTGGCCAAGCCGCTCGAGGAGTGCGGCCTTGAGCCCGAGAGCTTCGACCTCATCACGCTGTGGCATTCGATCGAGCACGTGCCGGACCCTGCGGCGCTTCTGCGCCAGGTCGCAGCACTCATCAAGGACGACGGACGAGTTTTTCTGGCGTTTCCGAACGCCGCGAGCTGGGATTTAAGGCTCTTCGGCGCGCGCTGGTTCCACCTGGACCCGCCGCGGCATCTTCATTATTTTTCGCCGGAAACGATGAGCCGCGTTCTCAAGGAGTGCGGGCTCCGCGCGGTTCGTGTCAGCCATTTCTCGCTCGAGTACAATCCGTTCGGTTTCGTGCAGAGCGTGCTGAACTTCGTGACGAGCCGGTTCAATTTTCTCTATCGGAAGCTGAAGGGTACGCTGCCGCTGGACGAAGCCGAATCGGCGGGCGACCGCACCGTCACGATCGTTCTACTTCCGTTCCTGACGCTGCTGGCCGTTCCCTATTCGTTCCTGGCGGCTTTATGCGGGTCTTCGGGCTGCATCGACGTTCTCGCCGAAAAAGATGTCGCGCGCTGAGGTCTAGTCGAGGTGCGAGCGTTCGGGATCAAGGAAGAATACCGGTCGGCCGGTGACATTCTTGTAGGTGCGCGCGAGATAGAGCGAGAGCATTGGCAGGGCCAGCAGCAGGAAAAGAAACCCCATCACGCCGGCCAGGGCCCCGGCCTCGACCAGTGACATACTCAGCGCGGCGGACAGCAACAGGTACGCGCCCCCGAAAGCGGCCGATAAATAAAAAATAAGGCGCAGGGGGAAGGTTGATGAGGCCAGAAAGCCGCCGATGGCAAACTTCGCCATGCTGAAGAAGTTGTAGTGTGAGGTTCCGCGCAGGCGCGGCTGCCGGGCGTAGGGCACGCCTTCCATGCGCAGACCGACGTAGGCGAGCTCGGCGCGCAGGAATGGGAATGTCGTCTTGTTGGCCAGGATGTAGTCGCGCACCGGTCGGGTGAACATCCCGAACTCCGCCATCCACAGCTTGATGGGCCCATCGGCGATATGCCGGTTGACCCAGTAGAACAGCCAGCGGAAGAAGATCAGGTGGGGCGGCTCGGGGCGCTCGCTGCGGATGCCGTAAACGGTCTGCGCGCCGTTCGCGACGGCGGCGTGGAATTTCGCAAGCAGTTCCGGCGGGTCTTCGCCGTCGACGTCGATGATTGCGTAGAGGTCGGCGTCCGCGCTGGAGAGACCGGCGACGAGGGCGCAGTGATAGCCGAAGTTGCGCGACAGCGTGGCAACGCGCACGCGCGGGTCCTTCTTGCGGAGTGCCAGGATCTTTTCGAGCGTGTCGTCGGTGCTCGCGTCGTTGACGAAAAGGAGCGCCCAGTCGAGTGGAAGAGCGTCGAGCGTCTTCTTTGCGGATTCATAGAACGGCTCGACGTTGACCGACTCGTTGTGGCAGGGCACGACGACAGCGAGCTTCTTTCGCGCGGTCACCAAACGACCTTGTTCTTGAAGTGGCGCACGATCTTCGGGATCTCGGCCTCGAAGCGGCGGCGGTTCTTCCAGCCGAGGGCGCGCAGGGCCGAGTCGTCGACGCCGTAGCGCACGTCCTCTCCCTGGCGCACGTAGGCGAGCTTCACATGGGATTCGAGCGGCGTCGCGCGGCCGAAGTAGGCCTTCAGCACGAGCCGGACCACGTCCTTGTTGGCGTGCTCGCTGTTGCCCGAGATGTTGTAGACCGCGCCGAGCGTGCCCTTCTCGATGACCTTGATCAGCGCGTCGGCGGTGTCTTCGACATGGAGCCAGTTGCGGCGGCAGGTCCCGTCGCCGTGCAGGGGGATCTTCTTGCCGAGGACGAGGTGCTTGACGGCCTTGGGGATCAGCTTCTCGGGGTACTGGCCGATGCCGTAGTTATTGGTCGGACGTGCGATAATGAAGGGCACGCCGTGCGTGCGGTGCCATGCCATTATCAGCATGTCGGCGGAGGCCTTCGATGCGGAGTAGGGATTGGAGGGCCTGAGCGCGTCCGTCGGCTTGTGCACGCCGTCCTTGAGGTCGCCGTACACCTCGTCGGTCGAGAGCTGGAGAAGCGTCGGCATCTCGTAATGGCGCTTGGCGCGGATTAGTTCAAGCAGGTTCTGCACGCCGAGGATGTTGGAATGCAGGAAGCGCGATGCGTCGACGATCGAGTTGTCCACATGCGTCTCGGCCGCGAAGTTGACCACGAAGTCCACGTCGTAGAGATGATCGAGCGTGGCGATGTCGGCCTCGCGGAACTCAAAAGTCTTCCAGCGGCGGAACTCTTTGAGCAACTCGGGGCACGCGGCGTAGGTCTTGCTGTCGATGCCCCACACGCGCCAGCCGCGCTTGAGTGCGGCGCGGGTGAAGTGCGAGCCGATGAAGCCGAGGCAGCCGGTCGCGCAGATTGTCTTGATCGGGGTCTTCATGTCAGTTGGCCGAAACGATCCGGGCCTCCGGGACGGGGAGCAGGAACTGGCCTGCGTACCCGGCGGCTTGGCAGCGCTGGCGTATCTCCTTCTCGAAATTCCAGGCGAGCAGCAGCAGACAATCGACTTTCGCCGACTTGAGAGACTCGATGCCGACGATCTCCATACGCGCGCCCGGCGTCAGGTAGCCCCACTTCTTAGGGTTGTCATCGATCGCGCGCGGCACGGACTGCGCATCGAGGCCGAAGAAATTCATCAGGGTGTTGCCCTTGGCGCTCGCGCCGTAGGCCCAGACCGTCTTGTCCTGCGCGTTCAGCGCCTTGACGAGGCCGCGCAGGCGCTCACGGTTGTCGAGCACGCGCTTGGCGAAGGCGTCGTAAGCCCGCGGGTCCTTGATGCCGAAATCCTCTTCCTTGCGCAGGGCTTCGGCCAGGCGCGCGGTGGGTTTACGCTCGCCGGCGCGCGCGACATAGGAGCGGATCGTGCCGCCGTGGATGTCGGGGAAGTGCTCGATGTCGTAGAGCGCGAGGCCGGAGTTCTTCATCAGGGCCGCTAGCGGTGTCAGGCCGATGTAGGATACGTGCTCATGGTAGGCGGTGTCGAACTCGCTTTTCTCGATGAAGTCAACGAGGTATGGGCACTCGATCGCAAAGATTCCGCCGGGCGCGAGGCACGCGGCGACGCCGCGCGCGAAGTCGACAAGGTCGTCGGCGTGCGCGAAGACATTGGCCGCCGTGATCACCTTCGGGCGGCCCGCCTCCCGGGCGAGGCGCTCGGCGATGGGAACCGACCAATAGTCGCACCAGGTCGTGAGCCCCTTTGCGTTCGCTTCTTTGGCGAGGTTCTCAGCGGGGTCGATTCCGAGCGGCTTGAGGCCGACCGCTTGGAACGCGGCGAGCAAGGTCCCGTCGTTGGAAGCGATATCGAGGGCGAGGTCGCCGGGCTTAGCTCCCGCGGCCTTCGCGACGGTCGCGGCGAACTCGGCGAAGTGTTCGCGGATCGTGGCCGTCGTCGCGCTGACATAGAGATAGTGCCGGAACATCCGGTCGGGGTGGACGACCTTGGTTAGTTGGGAGAGGCCGCAGTCCCGGCAAAGCTGAAGGCACAACTCCTCGGTGAATTCCGGCTCGGCGAGCGTCTTCTTGTCGAGGTAGGCGTTCGCCAGCGGCGTGCGCCCCAGGTCGAGGTATCGGTGCAGACAACCCGAGCCGCACATGCGGCAGGCGTTCACGTCGCGTGAAGCGAGGGCGTCGGGCATCAGGCTATTATACGACATGCGGCGGGGAGTGCTACAATTTTCAGCTTGATGACACACTCTTGCGCCGTGCGCCCCTCATGGACGATCCGTCTTCTGGCGGCGGCCCTCCTTCTGGGCGGGCTGCGCGACCCCCGCCTGGCCGCGCTCGGCGAGGCGGCGGTCTTCGCGCTGGTCTGGCTCGAGCGTCCGCCGCTGGGCCCGGCCGGGCCGTGGCTGCCGTGGCTGGGCTGGGCCTTCCTGTCGGCGCTGCTGAGCCCGCAGCCTTTGGCGGCGCTCCCGTTCCTGGCGCGGTGGTCCGCGGTCCTGGCGTTCGCCTCCGTCGCCGCGGTCTGGGGGAAAAGGGAGCGCGAGAACTGGCTCAAGACGGTCCTGGCGGCGACCGTGGTCCTGGCGGCGGCCGCGCTTTGGACGGGAGCCCCGCTTGGATTTCGCGCGGGCATGACGGGATTGATCCCGCCGTACTACAACTACACGACCTTCGCGGTGGCGGCGGGCGCGGCGGCGGGCGCGGTCTGGGCCCTCCATCCCGCAACGACGCGTCCGGGGCTTCGTCTGGCGGGTCTGGGCGTGGCGGTCCTCGGCGCGGCGTGCCTGGTCTTGGCGCACGCACGCGGGGCGACCCTCGGCTTGATTTTTGCCGCGATCGTCTGGGCGGCTCGGCGCTGGGGGGCGAAGGCGGGCTTGGCCGCGCTCTTCGCGGCGGGCCTGGCCGCCGGCGCCTTCCAAGCGCGGCTGGTCCCGGACTCCTGGCGCGCAGCGGTCCTTCGTCACGGCGGCCGCTACAAAGAGGGCCGGCTGGGGATCTGGCGTCGCGCGACGGAGATGGCCGACGGCAAGAAGTGGCTCGGCGAGGGACCTGGAAATTTCGGCGCGGCATTCCGCCTTCATCCGGTCGAGGCGTTCGGGGGCGCTGCGCGCTGGGGGCTGGACACCGACTACGCGCACTCGGAAGCGCTTCAGGCGGCGGCCGAGACGGGTTGGGCGGGACTGGCGCTTTGGCTGATCGGCCTGGGCGCGTCGCTCTGTGTTCTGTTGGGCCGGGCGCGCGATGAGCCGGCGCGCGAGGCGGCGGCGATCGCGCTTGCGGCCATGGCGGTTCATCTTGCGGTCGACAACATGTTGCAGCTTCCCGGCCTGGCCTTCCTGTTCTTCTCGGCGGCGGCCGTGGCGGGCGCGGGTTCCTGCGTCGGGCCGCGTTGGCCGCGGGCGGTCGTCGCCGCGGGCGCTTTGCTGGCGCTGGGGGCCTGGATCCCGCGCGCGCTGGCGGACGGCGATCCGGCCCGCGCGGCGGCGTTGTTTCCCCGGCAATCCCATGCGCGGGAGGATTTGGCGTACCGGGCCATGGCCGCGGGAAGGCTGGCCGAGTCCGACGCCCACTGGGCTCAGGCCGAACGCCTGGCCCCTTACGACGCCGTTTATCCGTGGCGCCGGGCTCAGATCGCGGCGGCGCAGGGTCGGTGGGACGCGGTGGAAAGCCTGTCCGCCCGCGCGGCTGTTCTCGAGCCCGGCTTTCTGAACGATCGCGTCCTGCGCGCCGAGGCCCTGGATCGTCTCGGGCGTTCCGCGCAGGCGCGCGAGGAGCTCGGGGCGGTTCTGCGCGCGTCCAGCGAACGCGGGGAGGTTCCCGCCAGTCCCGGTTACGAGAAGGCGGTGTGGGACTTCGACCGCGGGGAGTACGACCGGGTCTCCGTCCTCGTCGGCAGATAGTATAATGGGGCCGATGGAGATCCGCGATTTTCTGGTGGTGGGCGGCGGGGTCGTCGGGCTGTCGCTCGCGCGGGAGCTCAAGCGCCGCCGGCCCGAGGCGTCGGTCGTCCTGCTGGACAAGGAAGACGGCCCCGCCCGGCACGCGAGCGGGCGTAACAGCGGGGTCCTGCACGCGGGCTTCTACTACACGGCCGACAGCCTGAAGGCGCGATTTACGCGCGCGGGCAACCTGGCCTGGACCGAGTACTGCCGACAGCGTGGTTTGCCCCTGCGCGCCTGCGGCAAGCTGGTGGTGGCGTCATGTCCGGAGGACCTTTCGGTCTTGGACGAACTCCTCAAGCGCGGGCGTGCCAACGGGGTGCCGGTCGAGATGGTCGACGAGAAGGCGGCGCGCGCGATCGAGCCGCGGGCCAAGACGTTCGGGCGCGCGCTGTTCTCCCCATCCACCTCGGTCGTCGATCCCGCGGCCTGCATGGCCGCCTTGGCGAAGGATGCCGCGAGCGAGGGAGTGGACATCCGTTGGGGCACGGCTTATGTGGGCCGTACGGGACGGCGCGTCATGACTTCTCGCGGCGAGATTTCGGCAGGTTTCGTGGTCAATGCGGCGGGGCTCTATGCCGACCGGGTGGCGCGAGACTTCGGCTTCTCGCAGCGTTACCGCATCCTGCCCTTCAAGGGGCTCTATCTCTACTCCGATGAGCCCATGGGGGCCTTTCGAGCTCACATCTATCCGGTGCCCGATATCCGCAACCCGTTTCTGGGGGTCCACTTGACGGTGACGGTGGACGGGCATGTGAAGATCGGACCAACCGCGATTCCCGCGTTATGGCGGGAGAATTACGGGGGACTGGACGGCTTCTCCGCCTTGGAGATGGCCGAGATCGCCTTGCGCCAGGCGGGGCTTCTGCTTGGCGCGGGCTTCGACTTCCGGCGCCTGGCCTGGGAGGCAATCCGGAAGAACTCGCGCCGGGTGATGACGGGTCTGGCGGCGATCCTTGCCGATGGGGTGAAGGAGTCGGATTATCGCCGCTGGGGCAAGCCCGGCATCCGCGCCCAGCTCGTCGACATTAAGACGCGCAAGCTGGTCATGGACTTCCTGCTGGAGGGCGACGCCGATTGCCTGCATGTGCTCAATGCGGTCTCGCCGGGGTTCACCTGCGCGATGCCCTTCGCGGCGCACGTCGTCGACCGGATCGAGGCCGATCTGGTCGACTGAGAGGCGGGTGGGCCTTTAGGGAATGAGCCGGGCCGTCTTGATCGAGTCCAGCTTGGGGAAGGTCTTGGCGTAGGCGTTGCCCTCCATCTGGAAGCGGCCCTGATCGACGGTCGAGTCGCCGTAGCCATTGTAGAGTTCCGGGATGACCGCCGCGCCTTCGACGACCTTGCCGAAGGCCGAGAAGCCCTGGCCGTCGAGGAAGGAGTTGTCGCCGATGCTGAAGAAGATCTGCGTCGTGCGGGTGTTCGGGCCGCCCATGGCGAAGCAGACGGTGCCGGGCTTGTTGGGCAGGACGGGCTTGTCGTCCGGGATGGCGGCCCCGCGCCACCTCGCGCTCACGTTCGGGTCGCCATGGATGCCGACCTGGGCCATGAAGCCATTGATGACGCGGAAGAAGGCGACGTCATCGTAGTAGCCGATCTTGACCAGGTTGTAGAAGCGGTCGGCCCCGTTCGGGGACCAGTCCCGATGGACCTCGACGACCATGTCGCCCTTGGTGGTGACGAACTTCGCTTTGAACACGTCCGGCGCCTTCTCCACGGCCTTCTCGGGCGAGAGGAGGGCGGGATTGGCCATCGCGGTCCGGACGGCGGCCACGGCCGACGCGGAGGTCGGGACTTCCGAGGACGCGGCCGGGGCGGACTTCTTGTCGCACGCGGCGGCGCCGAGGACGGCGAGGACGGCGAGGGAGGTGAAAAGGCGGTTGATCATGGCGGGAGTCTAACAGATTGCCCGCGCGCCGGGGAAGGGGTTGACAGAGCTAAATAGGTCCGCTACACTGAGCCGCGTCTGAGCATAATGACAAGCGCCGTGCTATTTAATAATGAAGAATAAAAAAGGGCTCGTGGTCGACGCGGTGGTGGGGTTCGCGCTGACCCTGCTCGTCGCCGGCAGCTACCTGACCGGCGAGTCCTTCCTGGCGGGCATCGAGTTTAAGGCCTACGACCTGCGTTCCAAGCTTCGGCAGACCCTCAAGTCACCAGAAGAGATCGTGCTTGTCGCCATCGATGACGAGTCGATCGCCCAGTTGGGCCGCTGGCCCTGGCCGCGTACGCGCCTGGCCGCGGTTGTCGACCGGATCGCGGCGGCCGGGCCCAAGACGATCGGGCTCAACGTGCTCTTCTCCGAGCCCGAGCAGAGTTCCGGCCTCATCGAGGTTAAGCGCCTTGAAGACAAATACAGGGAACTGCTGGCCGGTCGGAAGGTCTCGCAGAGGGGGGTTGATTTCTCGCTCGAGTTCGCGTCCTCCACGATTGCTCTTGACTCGGATTCCAAGCTGCTCGCCTCGATGCAGTCTGCGGGCAGCGTCGTGCTGCCCCTCTTCTTCACGGCGAACACGACCCGTGCCAAGGTTGCGGCGGCGCCGAGCGAGGTTTCCAGCGCCGCCGTGCACCATCCGGTCCCCGCCGACGCCTACGTCATCGTCCAGGAGAAGATGATCCCGCCGCTGTCGTCCTTCGCGGGGGCGGTCGCGGGCCTGGGCCACTCGAACCTTTTTACGGAGAGCGACGGTGTCTTCCGTCGCGACGCTCCGCTGGTGCAGTACGACGGCGTGCTCTATCCTTCTTACGCCCTGCGCCTGGTGATGGCCTATCAGGGCCTTTCGCCGGCGGAAGTGAAGTTCGTCCCCGGCGTGGAGCTCTCGGCGGGCCGCCTGCGCATCCCGCTCGATGGCGACAGCATGATGGCCGTGACCTTCCTGGGGCCGCCGGGCGACACGATCAAGCGCGCTTCCTTCCGGGACGTCCTCGCCGGGTCCGTCTCTCCCGACTTCTTCAAGGAGAAGATCGTCCTGATCGGGCCGACCGCTCTCGGCGTGGGGAGCAACTCCATGACTCCCGTGGCGGGGGACTTCCCCGCCGTGGAGGTCGTGGCGCATACGGTGGAGAATATGCTCCACCAGCACTTCCTCACGCGTCCGGCTTGGGCGCAGAAGCTGGAATGGGGGATGATCGCGGTTCTGGGCTTGTTCATCATGATCGTGCTGCCGCGCCTGCGGGCTTTTGGGGGGTTGGTCGTCAGCCTGATGCTGGGCGTTGCGGTGCTCGGCGCCGGCACCTACTTCTTCGCGGTCGGGCAGTGGATCAAGATCGGCTATCCGTTGGTTCTGCTTGTCGTCGGCTATCTGGTGGTCGTTTCCATGAGCTTCCTGGTCGCGGAGAAGGGCAAGGAACTCGTGGAGGCGTCCCAGATCGAGACGAATAAGATGCTGGGCCTGTCCTTTCAGGGCCAGGGCATGCTCGACCTGGCTTTCGAGAAGTTCCGGCTCTGCCCGCTCGACGATAATCTGAAGGATACGCTCTATAACCTGGCCCTGGACTTCGAGCGCAAGCGTCAGTTCTCCAAGGCCGCGGCCGTTTTCGACCACATCGCCGCCAAGGACCCGAAATACAAAGACATCGCCGCGAAGACGAAGATGCTCAAGGCGGCGGCCGACGGTGCAGTGTTCGGCGGCGTGGGCGGCGGCAAGAAGGACGGCACGGTGATGATTGCGGGCGGTTCGACGAAGCCGACGCTGGGCCGCTACGAGATTGAGAAAGAGCTGGGCCGGGGAGCCATGGGGGTGGTTTACCTTGGCCGTGATCCCAAGATCAATCGCATGGTCGCCATCAAGACCATGATGCTGGAGGACGGCAACGACGGCACCGTCAAGGACGTTAAGGAGCGCTTCTTTCGCGAGGCCGAGTCCGCCGGCACCTTGAACCACCCCAACATCGTGCGCATCTTCGACGCGGGTGAGGAGAACGAGGTCGCCTACATCGCCATGGAACTTTTGGATGGTCACGACCTGGTCAGGTACGGGACCAGGGAGGGCCTGCTTCCGCTCACGAAGACGCTCGATTATGTGGCCACCGTCGCCGACGCCCTCGACTATGCCCATGCGCAAGGCGTCGTCCACCGCGACATCAAGCCGGCCAATATCATGCTTCTCAAGGACGGTTCGATCCGCGTGGCCGACTTCGGCATCGCGCGCATCACGGCCTCATCCAAAACCGCGACCGGCACCGTGATGGGCACGCCGTCCTATATGAGCCCCGAGCAGGTGGCGGGCAAGAAGGGGGACGGCCGCTCCGATCTCTTCTCCCTCTCAGTGGCCCTTTTCGAGCTGATCTCGGGAGAGAAGCCCTTCAAAGGCGGGGAGGGTCTCGGCACTCTTCTCTTCCAGATCGCCAATGACCCCCACCCGGCCATCACGACGGTCAAGGCGGGCCTGCCGGCGTCTCTGAAGGAGGTCTTGGATAAGGGGCTGGCTAAGAATCCCGATTTGCGCTTCCAGCGCGGCTCTGAGATGGGCGCCGCCCTGCGCGCGGTCCTGGCCGAGCTTAAGGGCGGCGTTGCTGCCCCCATCGCAGCACCCGCGCCGAAGCCGGAGAAGACCGTTTCCATCGGTCCTGAGATGACCATCCCCGGGCTCAACGACCCGCCGACGCTGAGCATCGAGCAGCCACAGCATGCCGGGGTCGGCCCCGCGGTGAACGTGCCGCCGCCGCAGAGTCCCGATGCCACGTTGCGTCTCGACCCACGCCCGAAGGAGCCGTTGTGAGGACTCAGGAAGGCATCGAGGTGATCGGCGCGACGGATCCGGGCTGCGTGCGCAAGAACAACGAGGACGATTTCGCGGTGGACGCGGAGCTCGGCCTGCTCGTGGTGGCGGATGGCATGGGCGGCCATAACTCCGGCGAGGTCGCCAGCGGCCTGGCGACCAACACGATCCTGGACTTCGCCCGCAAGATGCTGGGCGGGCGCAAGAGCCTGGTCCCCGCGGGCGGTTCGCCGGAACTCACGGCGCGCGCTCGCCAGCTGGAGTACTTCATCAAGACCGCCAACATCTTGATCTACGAGAAAGGCCGCGCCTTTCCGAAGGACGCGGGGATGGGGACCACGGTGGTCGCGGTCCTGCTCGACGCCAAGTCCATGACGGTCGCCCATGTCGGCGACAGCCGCCTTTATCTTTGGCGTGGAGGGGAGCTTACACAGCTCACGGCCGACCATTCCCTGGTCGGAGAAATGGTCCGTCGCGGGCAGATGTCTCTGGGGGAGGCGGCGCGCTCTCCTCAACAGAACATCCTGACGCGCGCGCTGGGGGCCGAGGGTGATGTCGGGGTGGACGTGGCCGAGCATCCGCTCCTGCCGGGCGACCTGATCCTGCTGGCCACCGACGGCCTCTCGAAGATGCTCGATGACGCCGAGGTCGCGCGCACGATCGCCTCCGAGAGCCAGCTTCGCAAGCTGGTCGATGCTCTCATCAGCAAGGCGCGCGCAGCCGGAGGGGCGGATAATATCACCGTCGTCGTCGCCCGAATATCCGCGGGCTCGTCGGGCGGAGTCAAGAGCTTCGTTTCGCGCCTGCTTGGGCGGAGGGGACTCGTGAGGAGAACGTGATGCCGAAGCTTTTGCTGAAGTTCAATGCCGCGGTGATCAAGGAGATTGCTTTCGACAAGGATTCCATCAGCGTCGGCCGAAAGCCCGACAACGACATCCCCATCGATAACCCGGCAGTCTCCGGACACCACTGCAGGATCTCCCGTCAGGGCGGGACCTATTTCGTCGAAGACCTGGAATCCACCAACGGCACTTTCGTCAATGAGAAGCGCATCAAGAAGTCTGGGCTGCACCACAATGATGTGGTCGGCATCGCCAAGCACTCCTTGGTCTTCGTGTCGGACGCCCCGCGGCCGGTCGCCGTCCCGGCGCCGGAGCCGTCAAGCGACGCGACGATGATGCTTGCTCCGCAGAAGCAGGCCGAACTGCTCGCGGCCTCGGCCGATTGCGCCAAGCAGGTCGGCCAAGCCGGCTGGCTGCGCGTGCTGACCGGCGTCATCGCCGCTTCCGAGTACGAGTTGAAGGGAATGTCCACCTACATCGGCAAGTCCGACCGGGTCCAGATCCCGATCAAGGGCTCGGGTCTCTTCGGTTCGGCCCCCGAGGTGGCCGCCTCCGTGCATCGCAAGCCGGAAGGCTTCGTGTTGGTGGCCGTGACCGACGGCTATCCCCTTCTTAACGGCAAAAAGGTCTCCGGTCCCAGCCTGCTCAATAATGGAGACCTCATCGAGTGCGGTTCGACGACCTTCCAGTTTGAACTCCGCGATTCAGCCTGACGCGGCCTCCCGATTGTTTGACCTAAATCAATTGTATCCGGATGGCCTGCGGGGGTAGAATAGGCGGATGAGCGACACCTCGACCAAGCCCAAGCGGACCTCATCGACGCCGATCGAAGAGATTGAATCCGCCGTCATCCGTTTCGCCGGAGACTCCGGCGACGGCATCCAGCTGACGGGCTCCCAGTTCACCACGACCACCGCCTTTGCGGGCAACGACCTGGCCACATTCCCCGACTATCCCGCCGAGATCCGCGCCCCCATCGGCACGGTCGCGGGCGTGTCCGGCTTCCAGATTCAGTTCTCTTCGCGCGAGGTCCTCACCCCCGGAGACGCGCCGGACGTCTTGGTGGCGATGAACCCGGCCGCGCTCAAGGCCAACGGCAAGGACGTCAAGAAGGGCGGCATCCTGATCGTCAATCAGGACGCTTTCACTGCGATGAATCTCAAGAAGGCGGGCTACGAGATGAACCCTCTTGAGGACGGCTCCCTCTCCGCCTGGCGAGTGATCCCCATCGAGCTCACCCGCTTGACCCGCAACGCGGTGGAAGGCCTGGGCCTGACGGCCGTGCAGGGCGAGCGCTGCAAGAACTTCTTTGCGCTGGGCGTGATGTACTGGCTCTATGACCGGTCGCTGGAGGCCACGTCGCGCTGGATCGAGGGCAAGTTCAAGAAGAACCCCGTCTTCGTCGAGGCCAACAAGAAGGCTCTCCAGGCGGGCAACGTCTATGCGGAGACGGCCGAGCTCTTCGGCCAGCACTATCGCGTGTGCAAGGCCCCGATCAAGCCGGGCCTGTACCGCAACATCACGGGAAACGAGGCGGCCGCACTCGGCTTCGTCGCGGCGTCCTCCGTCTCGGGCCTGACGCTGTGGTATGGGTCCTATCCCATCACGCCCGCCTCGGACGTCCTTCATGAGCTCTCCAAGTGCAAGAGTTTCGGGGTCAAGACCTTCCAGGCCGAGGATGAGATCGCGGCCATCGGCGCCTCCATCGGGGCGTCCTTCGCGGGGATGCTCGCGGTGACGGGCACCTCGGGCCCCGGCGTGGCCTTGAAGACCGAGGCCATCGGCCTGGCGGTCATGACCGAACTGCCCCTGGTCATCCTCAACGTCCAACGCGGCGGCCCTTCGACGGGCCTGCCGACCAAGACCGAGCAGGCGGACCTCCTGCAGGCGCTCTACGGGCGCAACGGCGACTGCCCCGTCCCCGTGCTGGCGGCCGCCACGCCCGGAGACTGCTTTGCCATGGCCTACGAGGCCTGCCGCCTGGCCGTCAAGTACATGACGCCGGTCATGCTGCTGACCGACGGCTACCTGGCCAACGGCTCCGAGCCCTGGCTGGTCCCCGACGCGGCCAAGCTGGCGAAGTTCGGCAAGCCCGCCCTGCTCCCACTGTCGGAGTACAAGCCCTACAAGCGCGACCCGCAGACCATGGCCCGCCCGTGGGCGACGCCGGGCACGAAGGGCTATGAGCATCGCCTGGGAGGATTAGAGAAGCAGGACGTGACGGGGACCGTTTCCTATGATGGAGAGAATCACGACCGCATGGTCCGCCTGCGCGCCGAGAAGGTCGAGAAGATGGCGCAGGACATTCCTCCCACCGAGGTCCTGGGTTCCCCCAGGGGCAAGGTCCTTCTCGTCGGTTGGGGCGGCACCTACGGTTCCATCACCGCCGCCGTCCAGAATCTGCGGAAGCGCGGTGAAAAGGTTTCCGCCGTGCATCTGCGTCACCTGAACCCTCTTCCGCCGGACCTGGGTGCGATCCTGGCGGGTTTCGACCATGTCCTGGTCCCGGAGCTGAACATGGGCCAGTTGATCAAGGTCCTGCGGGCAAAGTACCTTGTCCCGGCGACCGGCTTCAACAAGATCAAGGGCCAGTCGTTTAAAGTCTTCGAGATCGAGGAGGCCGTGGACGCACTCCTGAAGGGGGGGAAGAACTGACATGGACCACGCACACGACGAACTCGAGACGCTCCCCGGTTCAGGCCCCATGCTGCAGGCCAAGGACTTCAAGTCGGACCAGATGGTCCGTTGGTGTCCCGGCTGCGGCGACTTCGCCATCCTCTCCGCGGTCCAGAAGATCATGCCGGCCTTGGCCGTCCCAAAGGAGAAGATCGTCTTCGTGTCCGGCATCGGCTGCTCCTCGCGCTTCCCCTACTACATGAACACCTTCGGCTTCCACTCCATCCACGGCCGGGCGCTGACGGTGGCGATCGGGGTCAAGTGCTCCAAGCCCGACCTGCAGGTCTGGGTCGTGACAGGAGATGGGGACTGCCTCTCCATCGGCGGCAACCATCTTCTCCACACATTGCGGCGCAACGCGGACCTCAAGATCCTCCTGTTCAATAACCGCATTTACGGCCTGACCAAAGGCCAGTACTCGCCGACCTCGGAGCTGGGCAAGAAGACGAAGTCCTCGCCGATGGGCACCATTGAAACGCCGCTCAACCCGATCGCGGTGGCCCTGGCCGCCGAAGCCGGCTTCGTGGCCCGCGTCGTGGACACGGACCTCTCCTTCATGGGTGAGGTGCTCAGTCGTGCCGCCAAGCACAAGGGCTCGGCCTTCATCGAGATCCTCCAGAACTGCGTCGTCTTCAACGACGGTGCCTGGGATTCCATAGCGGCCAAGGAGGTGCGCGATGACACGATGGTGCGCGTGGTGCACGGCAAGCCGTTGATCTTCGGCAAGAACAAGGAGAAGGGCATTCGCCTCAGGGGCCTTGAGCCTGAGGTCGTGACCTTCGACCCGGCGAATCCTCCCAAAGACCTTCTTGTCCACGATGAGAAAGCCCCGTCTGCCACGCTGGCGGGCTTCCTGTCCCGCATGGGAGAGCCGGTCGCTCAAGGGATATTCCGGGCCGTGGAGCGTCCGACCCTGCATGAGCTCATGGATGGGCAGATCGAGCAGGCCAGAGCCGTGCCCGCTGACCTGCAGAAACTGCTTAAGGGTCCCGAGACCTGGACCGTTGCGGCCTGACATTAAAAGGAAAGAAATGAAACTTCTCGAGCATGAAGCCAAGGACATCCTGAAGGTTCGGGGCGTGCCGGTGCCGCCCAACGGCGGCGTCATCAAGACGACCGCACAACTCAGCGCCGCTCTTAAGCGCGCGGGCAAGGCCCCCTGGGTTCTCAAGGCCCAGGTCCTGGCCGGCGGACGCGGCAAGGCCGGCGGCATCAAGCTTGCCAAGACCTCGAAGGAGGCCAAGGCATTGGCCAAAGCCATGATCGGCATGGACCTGGTCACCCACCAGACCCACGGTCAGGTCCTCAAGGTCAAGGAGCTGCTCATCGAGGGCGGCGTCAAGATCGAGCGCGAGCTCTACTTCTCGGTGGTCATGGACCGCAAGGCCGCGGCCCCGACCATCATCGCCTCGGCCCAGGGGGGCATGGAGATCGAGTCGTTGGCCGTCGAACACCCCGAGGCCATCATCCGCCTGCCGGTTGACCCGAACATCGGCCTGCGCGATTTTGCGGCACGCCGCCTGGCCTTCATCCTGAACGTCCCGACGGACCGCGTCGGCGAGTTCTGCCGCGTGACCAAGGCCCTGGTCAAGTCCTTCATCGACCTCGACTGCACGATGTTGGAGATCAACCCTCTCATCATCACGCCCACGGGCGTGATGGCCCTTGACGCCAAGGTCAGCATCGATGACAGCGCCCTCTTCCGCCACCCCGAGCTGGCTAAGACGACCGACCACGAGGCCTCGGTGTTGGAGCTGGAGGCCAAGAAGGCCGACATCTCCTACATCGGCCTTGACGGGACCATCGGCTGCATGGTCAACGGCGCGGGCCTTGCCATGGGCACGATGGATACCATCGCGCTTGCCGGAGGCAGTCCGGCTAATTTCCTCGATGTGGGCGGCGGGGCTGACGAGGAGCGCGTGACGCACGCGCTCAGGATTATCCTGAAGGACACGAAGGTGAAGGCGATCCTCATCAATATCTTCGGTGGGATCGTGAAGTGCGACATGATCGCTTCCGGCGTCGTGGCTGCGCTCAAGAAGATCAAGCTCAAGGTCCCTCTCGTGGTGCGTCTGCAGGGCACCAACGTCGAGAAGGGCCAGGAGATACTCGCCGCGTCCGGGATTCCCATCATCCAGGCGGATGACCTTTGGACGGCGGCCCAGAAGGCCGTGGAGGCCGCGACCGAGCGATATCGCGAGGAAGTGCCGCCTCCACACGCCGTTAGGAAGCGGCCGAAATAACATGTCCATCATTCTCGACAAAGATTCAAAGATTCTCGTCCAGGGCTTCACCGGTTCGCAGGGCAGCTTCCACGCCAAGCAGTGCATGGACTACGGCTCCCAGATCGTCGCCGGCGTGACTCCCGGCCGCGGCGGACAGACCCATCTCGACCGGCCCGTGTTCAATACGGTCCACGACGCGGTGCGCAACACGGGCGCCTTCGTCTCGCTCATCTTCGTGCCCGCACCCTTTGCCGCCGACTCGATCATGGAGGCCGTGGACGCCGGCTGCGCGACCATCATCTGCATTACCGAGGGCATCCCGGTTATGGACATGGCCAAGGTCAAGCGCTACATCCAGCAGCAGGAACGCTTCGGGCGCGAAGTGACGCTGATCGGGCCGAACTGTCCCGGCGTCATCACCCCCGGCCAGTGCAAGGCCGGCATCATGCCCGCCTTCATCCATAAGCCGGGGACCATCGGCGTGGTCTCCCGTTCCGGCACGCTGACCTATGAGGCCGTCGACCAACTCACCAAGCACGGCCTAGGCCAGTCCACCGTCGTCGGCATCGGCGGCGACCCCATCGCCGGTTCAAGCTTTTCCGACATCTTGGCCAAGTTCGAGGAGGATGACGGCACTGATGCCGTGGTCATGATCGGCGAGATCGGCGGTTCGGCGGAAGAGGATGCGGCCCGATTCTTTAAGGAAAAGATGTCCAAACCCGTCTTCGGCTTCATCGCCGGCAAGGCTGCCCCGGAGGGCCGCCGCATGGGCCACGCGGGCGCCATCGTCGAGGGCGGCAGCGGCACCCATGCCTCCAAGATCAAGGCCATGCGCGAGGCCGGCATCACCGTCGTGGAGAATCTTTCCGAGATCGGCGAGACCGTCGCCAAGTCCCGCCGCCCGTTGACGGCCTAAAACCCCTATTGGCCCAGGCCTTTCAGGTACGGCTGGACCTGGGGGTTGTCGGAGCCCGGCGGCAAGTCCTTGGGCGTGTCCCGATCCCCGCCCTTGAAACCGCTGAAGGCGCGCGAGGGCTGGAGTTTGGGGGAGGCGAAGGTCTTCTTGGTCTTCTTGCCCGAGGTCTTGGACTTCGGGGCGTGCTTGGGGGTCACGATGGCGGCGCTTTCCGATTTAACGGGTGAGGATTTCTTGGCGCCGAAATCTTTGTTCGTCTTGATGAAGTCGA
>CAYHNV010000003.1:0-7804 GCA_964358065.1 uncultured Elusimicrobia bacterium
GCCGCATCCGGGCCTTGGGCGTACGCAAGGTGAAGATCAAGGTCGGCAAAGACCCGGAGTCCGACGCCGCGCGCGTGGCCGCGGTGGCCGCCGTGGACCCGCGCTTCACGCTCACGCTCGACGCCAACCAGGGCTACGGCCCGCGTGAGTCCCTCGCCCTGATAAAGCGCCTGAAGGCCCGCGGCATCCGCATCGCCCTCTTCGAGCAGCCGGCCGCGGCCGAAGATTGGGACGGGCTGGCGCGAGTGGCGCGCCTGGGCGACGTGCCCGTCGCCGCAGATGAGTCCGTCAATGGCCGCGCCGACGCCCTGGGCCTGGCACGCCGCGGTGGGATTGCGGTCCTCAACCTCAAGCTGATGAAGATGGGACTTCTGGAGGCCTGGGACTGCGCCCTCATCGCCCGCGCCTCGGGAGTGGGGCTGATGATTGGAGGAATGATCGAGACTTCTCTCGCCATGACCTGCGCGGCCCATTTCGCGGCCGGCCTGGGAGGATTCTCCCACGTCGACCTGGACACACCGCTATGGTTGAGGAAAGACCCCACGCGAGGCCTGCGGCTGACGCGGGGCGGAGTCTACGACCTCGGGCCCATCCGAGCCGGGATCGGCGTTCGTCCCTGGACAAGTTGATGTCACTCAGCAATCCAATGCATTTCGGGCAAGCGGAGCTCTCCCCGTTCGATCATCGAGCCTCGGCCTTTTCTTCGTGCTCGAATCCTTCGATGAGGCGCTTGGCCATCGCGGCCGAATGAGCCGTGATGGTCGTGATCGTGGTTTTCGCGCCGTGTCGTGCAATGAAGTCTTCGGACAGCTTGAGGGCTACATTCGGCAGGGCATCCGCGAACTCGAAGCATATCTCTGTCACCGCTTTTGGCGCGACGTCGGCATCTTCGGCTAACCGCATCCAGTGCCTCTTGAATATCCAATCGGGCCGGTCTTCTCGGCCAATCCGCATTGCGAGCTCCTTGGAAAGCCCCTTATAGATGACAGTGGACATCAGATCGTAGAACGGCGCCAGCCGCACGCCTTCGGCGTCGATTAGAATCGAAATGTTCTTGGCGTGGGCGTCGCAGTTCCCAATCAAGTAATTGAAGACAATCCAGCGCAGAAGATTGCTCTTATCCAGGATCGGATTAGAGGAGCTTCCCGCTAGGAGGTCGAGGCACCGCTTCAAGCCGGGACCGCCATCTTTCTGGTACTTCTGCTCGTGGCTGAAGCCCAAGGCTTGGCAAAAATCTTCCTGGTGGAGGCGCGTGAGGGTCCCGCTCTCGGAGACCCTGTCATAGCGACTTACTAGGAGAGCTGCGTGCTTCCCGTCCCGAATCTTCACTTCGGGCACGGGCAATCCGCATTCCTTGGCTAGCGTCATGCAGAAAGCTTCGTTCTCAACCGTGTCGTCGAACTCGGGAATTTTCGGCTTGAGAATATGGGAACTGGCCGACGCTCCAAGCGGAAGGAATATCGCGTCGTCTTTTAGGAAAACCGGCAGCTTGTTCTGTGCGCCGGCCAAGGACAGACGCAGACCTTCGGTGGCGGTCAGCAGCGGCTGCCGCGGCATCTCCTCGATCTTCTTGTCCAAATCCTCGCGGGAGAGCGGCCGATAGCCGCCATCCGATTTCAAGATTTGTCCCTCGGGAATAAGGGCGAGCGCTCCCGCGCACTCGCCGCCCAATTCCTCAAGGAGTTGAAAGTCGTTGCCTTCAGAGATTCCGATCTTCTTGGCGATTAAGGTTCGGATGCGCGCTTCCGGTAAAAGGTTTGAGAAGAAGTTCCGCGCCACGTCGCCTTCGAAGGGCTCCGCACGCAACGGAAGGCTGACGGAGATTTGGAGCGCGCCGCCAGCGGAGAGCCATTCTGGGTCGTACTGGAAAGAATAGTTTCTCTTCCCATCGACCCGCAGTCGGCCGACGAGCTTCTGCCCCCAGTAGACGGTAAGGGAGCTAGTCATTGCTCAGGGTCCGCTTTTTGAGGATGACGCGCAATCCGAACGCCTGTAGGACCTTGAGCGCCTTGCCGAGTTGGATAGTGGTCTTTCCATTTTCCAGGTCAGAAAGGAATCTGGCTCCCACATTGCACATGGCGGCAGCCTTCGCCTGTGTCAGGTGAGAGTCCTTCCGCAGTTCGCGAACGATTGCCCCGATGGCTTTGGAGTCTTTAACGGTGGCTCTGCCGCTGAACGATTTCGGTTTCGCGTATTCTAATTTCATGTTCTATTCCCGTTCGGTAGGATTGATGGTCTTTTGGGTGCTATTTCGAATTTTATTCCCGTTCGGGAATATTATAGCCCTAAAGCTCCAAAAGTCAATAGTTTACCTCACTCAGCAATCCAACGCCCACGTCTCCGGCTGGAAGGAATCCCCGACGCCGTTTCCGGCCGCCGCAAACCAGCTCACCAGCTATCGCTTCGCCGTCGGCTGCGGCCATCGCGCTCCCCGGCCCGCCGACTGCACCGGCTCGTCGCCGCCTGCGCAGTGCGCCGTGATTTCCGCCGATGACGTCTGCGGGACCTGGGCGAGAACGGCTGGGCGGACGTGAAGGTGGCGTGACAACTCTCGTCGAAGCCGCTTAATTCGTGCTGTCTGTTTGACTCGTCGTTTACGCTGTTTGGGGTTGTTTGGGGCTTGACAAAATTATTGCTGATATCCAGAACTCTTGACATAGGCACTACCGGCTCCGTCGAGAACAACGCCGCGTAACTGGCCGCGACCTCGGACCCAAACCTGTCCTCCTTTTTTCCGCCCTCAGGTCTGCCATCGTCTACAGATGGCCAACCCAGACACCCCGCTTGAACTCTTTTCGCGAGCAAAAGTTCCGGTTGGTTTGGTCCACATCAACGGGCGCTGCCTGCTGCAAACCCGAGATGAACGCCGGGTCGTCAGCGTAGCCGGAATCGTCCTGGCGCAATATGCCGTCAAGGACCGCATGTCCGAAGCACATGCCATGGTAAACCTTGTCGATCAAGGTCACGCCGATCAAAACGATGTGGCGCGCGCGTTCACCTGCTCGACTCGGACCGTACGTCGATGCCAGGACCGTTTTGCGCAAGGTGGTCTGCCGG
Organism: uncultured Elusimicrobia bacterium; assembly: GCA_964358065.1. GTDB lineage: Bacteria > Elusimicrobiota > Elusimicrobia > UBA1565 > UBA9628 > GWA2-66-18. The sequence goes on from CAYHNV010000003.1 coordinate 3,058, forward strand.
CGTTGGCTCGGGCAATCGGCTATCCAAAGGGCCGCCGCCGTTTGCCGCAGACACGCGACCGCCTTGTCCGCCGTTTCAAAACAGAAGGCCGGTCCAACTGCGAGATCGCCCGGTGTATCGGCGTCACCGAGAAGGCGATCCGCAAGCAGCTCAAACGCTTGGGCTGGCGGGAGTGCCTATCAGGCTGAGAGCGAACTGGTCCGTCTCGGGGGCAAGCACTATCGACGTGCGCAAGACGAGGGCCGCACCCTCATTCAGAGCGCGCTCGCCTCAGCCGCCGATCTGATCGTGACCAAGACGGAGTTACGCGTCGTCCTGGCTCCCTTGAGTTCACCGCACCGATCCAAGGCCGTGGCCGCGCTTTGCGAAGATCTCAACGCTGGCGCGGACGTCTTCCCGGGCACGAAACTACGGCTGCATTACAGCGTGGCGGCCGGCGTTTGAACGCCTAAATCGATACGGAAAGGACGTTATTCGAAGTACTCAGTTAAAAACAGGCGCTAAACGGGGGTTGCTGGGTCAACTTCGTGAGTACGGCCGGTTCGCCTGTCGGAAAGACATCAGTCCGACCGTTGATGTTGGTCACATCGACAGACCACCATAGGTATTTCGCGACCACGGAGCTTGAATCGACCTCGGTGATGCGAAGCGTGCGCATGTCCACGGCCACTCCATAGGCCTTCGCCTGCGACGCGATCTTTTCGTAGGCGACCGCCTTGCACTTAAAAATATAATCGGGCAAAAGCGGATGCTTGCCGTCCTTATACTCCAGGGTGATGGTATCGGCGTGTGCCACAGATGCCATAGAAAATGCAACGGCGAGACCCGCACATAACTGTTTAATGCCCATGAGAATTCTCCTCCTTAACTTAGACGGATAGCGTCCCGATCAGCCTTACCATTGTAGCTAGCTTCTTACTTTCCGACAGTGCCATAAGCCCTAGACGCACTTGGGCCAAATGCCATCCGCAAGCGTTCGACGGGTGTTCGAACCTGTTCTTGAAGACGAAAAAGCGGACAATTTCGGCGGGGCTATGTCAGGAGTTCTGGATTCCCCCGGCGCGCAAACACCTCGTCCGTTACTACGGAGCATTGGGACCGCGCTCATCCTTACGATGGGCCGTGAGCCAGGCCGCGCGGCAGAAGGCGGACTCCGTCGAACTGGAAGCCGGGTACGCGGTGACGGTGCTGGGAAAGATCGAGCGAGCGGCGCGCCAGGCCGTCCGCGCGTCGGCGCGCGCGTGGGCGGCGTGCCTGAAGAAGGTCTTCGAGGTCAGCCCCGTGCTGTGCGTCAAGTGCGGAGGCGTGATGGTTCTCACAGCACTCATCCAAGACGACCGGGAACTGGGTCGCATCCTGGCGCATCAAGGGTGGCCGGCGGATTTTCCCAAGCCCAGCCCCGCGCGCGCTCCCCCGGCGTCCGCGGCTGATCAAGACGACGCCGGCCAGGCGGGCCCGAACTCGGAGCAATGGGACGCCCGCCAGGACTGGCCCGCCGGCGACTGGCCCGCGTGAGCCGGCCGGCACGGTCACGCCCGGATGAGTCGATTTTTTGCGCAAGGACCGGAAAGACTCAGCCGCAAGCTCCGGCGCGCGGAAAATCCGCCTTGACGACGATCGGTAATAGGGGCTATCCTGAGCCCATGTGGCCGACAAGGAGATCACGATTCGCATCTTTAAAAAAACGTTCGGCGAGGACAACACGTGAAGTTCTCGGCTGCGGAGAAAGCCAAGCTCGTGTCGGAGCTGGCGTCGGAGCCGAACAAGGTTGAGCGCCTGCGCGAACTCGGCATTCCCACCTCGACCTACTACGCCTGGAAACTTCGCGTGGCCAAGCGGGGTGCGGAGGCGTTCATCGCCGAGAGTAGCGCTCCCAAGCGCGTCTGGAATCGCTTAAGCCAAGCCGAGCGCGACCTAATCGAGAGCCAGGCCCGTAAGCATACGGAGCTGAGCTGTCGGCTTCTGGCGATGATGCTGTGGGACGAGCACGGCGTGGCCGTGGGCGAGACGACGGTCTACCGGGTGCTCCAGCCCAAGGGGCTGGTGCGCCAGAGGCCTCAGGACCAGCGACCGGCGGCGAAGGTTTGGAAGAAACCGACGAAAGCGGTCGACGAGATCTGGCAGATGGACGCGACGAACTTCTTCGTGCCTGAGTTCGGGTACTACAAGGCGATTCCAGTCATCGATGATCATTCGAGAAAGCTGTTGGCGTGCCCGCTGCTGCCCGATGAGAGCGGGCAATCGGCGTCGGATGCAATCGAGATCGCCCTTGAGACGGCGCAGGGCGAAGGGCATGCCATTGAGACGCGCCCAACGCTGCTGACGGACAACGGTGCGGGCTTCTCAGGCGAGGTGCTCGATAAATACCTAAAGGCTCGCGGCGTGAAGCACATCTTCGGGGCGCCGTATCACCCGCAGACGCAGGGCAAGGTCGAGCGCTTCAATCGGACGCTCAAAGAGCGGGTCAACCTGTGGCTTCACGGCACGCCAGACGACCTGCGAGCCGCGCTCGGCAAGGAATGCGAGATGTACAACGACCGGCCGCATGAGGCGTTGAAGAACGTGAGCCCGAACGACGTCTACGCGGGCAGGAAGGAAGAGGTGCTGGAGCGGCGGGCCAAGATCAAGCTAGAGACGATGGCCCGGCGTTATGCGTACAATATGGCACGGACGCTGAAACCGCAAACTAATTCAGGCCAATAAAATTCCCGAAATCGCTGAAGACGTACAGGCGCGGCCTGCAAGCTCGCGGGCGGACACGCGCTGGCCCTCGAACTGGCCAACGGGCCGCGCGGCGCGGGCACGGATGCCGCCTTCGGCGGCGAATATCAGGCCATGATGAGCGTGATGCTGCGCGCGGGCTACACGACCCGGACCGCAGGCGGCGGCACGGGCTTCGACGCGGCGCGGGGCCTCAGCCTCGGCGTGGGGATATCCCGCGGGCACTGGCGGCTCGACTACGCGGCCTCACCTATGGGAGAATTGGGGGCTTCGCACCGATTCAGTCTTGGAACGCGCTGGTGAACAAGCTCCTCCCGCCGCAGGAAAGAAAGAAGCTGACCGCCTGGCTCATCGCAGGCGCGGCGGCCTCCTTGCTCTTGCCGCTCCTGGCGGTCATCTATCTCCGAACAACTGAAAGCCGCGCCGTGCCGGGACCGAGCGGCCGTAGCGACCTTTTCGAGCACCGCGAGGGTCGGGACATCAAGCTCACGCCCACGCAGACGGTCGCCATCCCCAGGAATCGGGCCGCTTCTCCGCCTCCCTTCGCCTCTGCTCGCCCGGCGACGTCCAGAGGCTCGTCTCTTGACTTCATCAAGACAAATGCTGAACTTCGGGCCCGCACGGCCCCCCCTAAGGCGGCAAGCTCTCCCATCGCGGCCCAGGCACCGGCTGCGGCGCCGCAGCCGACAACGACCACGAAGTCAAAGTCCAAAACCTCGGCCAAGAAGACACGAAAGGATTTCGCCGCGCCCAAACTCCAGCCCTCGCGCGGATTCAGCAGCTTCAAGGGCGGCAAGGAAGCGGAGAACGTCGGGCATGGCGCGGACGGCGCGGACATATCAGAGATGCTCAAGAACCTGCCGCCAGGCGCCGAAAACGACCCGCGAATCCAGGAGTACCTCAAAAAGAAGTAGTAGGTGTCAGGCTTTCAGTTCTTTCAACTACTCGGAGTAGTTGAAAGAACTGAAAGCCTGACCCCATCTTCCTCTAGATCTTGAAGTCCATGCCCAGGTAGAGTTCCCGGGCCTTGGGGTCCTCGAGCAGGGACTTGGCGGTGCCCTCGACGAGGATGCGGCCGTCATAAATCAGGTAGGCGCGGTCGATGATGGGCAGGGTCTCGCGCACGTTGTGGTCGGTGATGAGCACCCCGATGCCGTGCTTGACGAGCTTTTGGATGATCTGCTTAAGCTCGCCCACGGTGATGGGATCGATGCCGACGAAGGGCTCGTCGAGCATGATGATCTTGGGGTCTCGGATCATGGCGCGCGCCACCTCCAGGCGGCGCTTCTCCCCGCCGGAGAGCGTCCAGGCCTTCTGGCGCCGCAGGTCCCAGAGCCCGAACTCTTCTAGAAGCGCTTTGACCCGGCGCATCTGCTCGATCTTCGTCGGGACGGTTCGCTCCAGGACGGCGCGGAGGTTTTCCTCGACGGTCAATCCCTTGAAGACGGTGGGCTCCTGAGCCAAGTAGCCCAGGCCCAGGCGCGCCCGGGCGTACATGGGTTGCTTCGTGACATCCCGCCCATCGATGAGGATGGAGCCTTCCTCGGGAGCGATGAAACCGGCCAGACTGTAGAAAGTCGTGGTCTTTCCTGCGCCGTTGGGGCCGAGCAGTCCCACGATCTCCCCGGAATCAACGCGCAGGGAGAGTCCCTTGACCACCATGCGTTCGCCGTAAGTCTTGCGGATGTCGCGCGCTTCGAGCCTCATTTCGTGAGCTCCTCGATCTTTTCGGGATCCTTAAAGATGAGCCAGCCATGCACCGTGCCGGTCGCCTCGATGCGACGGGGCTCTTGCGTGGCCACGATGTGATCGGCCTTCAGGGCGGTGGTCCACTCCCCCTCGATCTTATGCAGGACGGGGCGGCCTCCGTTGAGGACGAGGCGCGAGCCTTCGCGTTCATAACGGGCTTCATCGGACCAAAGCTCGAGACGCGGCCCCCAGACGCGCGCTCCCCCGGAGAGCGTGACGGTGTTGCCTCCTTGCCAGGAGAGCCTGCCGCCCGTGCCGTGGTCGGGGTCTCCCGAGA
>CAYHNV010000003.1:7814-35807 GCA_964358065.1 uncultured Elusimicrobia bacterium
AATCCACCAGGCGATCGGGAGCTGGATACAGTGTTCCGGACTGGCTGAGCTCGGCGGGCGCGGCGCGCGCCCCGCACGCCGAGATCATATCTCCGCCCTTGAGAGTCTTATGAATGCGGACGTTGCCCCGCGCCTGCCAGGCGCGTGAGGCGTGCTTGAAGAGGGCCCAATCGGCGCTCAGGCGGGTGCCCGCGCTGTCGTAGCGGACATCGCCCACGAATTCCTCCTCTCGATTCTGGCCGCGTCGGATGACCCATTCCTTGCTCCGCACGATCGCGGCGGCGGTCTTGCCGGCCGCGGTCGGGAGGGCTGGCCCGGCGGCGGACGAAGCGCCCGCCAGCAGGAGGAGGGGGAGAATCACCGGCTCGTCCCGCTCAGCACGGAGCGCTGCTCGTAGATGCGGATCTCCGAAAGATCGGGCGTTGCCTCAAGGCCCCGGCCGTGCACGACGCCCTCCGGGCGGACGATCCGGACGTCGGCCGTGGTCACGAAGCGGCCACGAGCCGAGGAGTAGAGGAGTTCCTCGGTCGTCAGGTGCGAGCGGTCGTCGAGTGAGTCCAGGACCACGGAACTCGAAAGGCGCACGTCGTGCGTCTCGGTGTGCACGGTGCCGCCGCGGGCCGTGACGCGCGAGACGACCTTGTCTTGACGATAGAAGTCCATGCTGGGCGCGGCCAACTCAGCGAGCTTTTCATCCTCGCGCAGGACCGCGAAGCGGGAGCGCAGGGTCCACGCAAGCCTGCCGCTGGAAGATTGACTCAACGTCAGGCCGTAGATCGCCTGCCGGCGCTCCTCTTGGGGGGGCTCGCGCCGCGGGGCGCAGGCTGCGCAGAGCGCCAGCAGGGCGAGGGCCGGCCTCTTCATCTGGCGGCGGGCATGGCCGCAGGCCGCACGGGAGCCTTCAACTGCTCCTCGGGAAGATGGACCTTGCCGCCGGGGTTCAGCCAAGGAGTCAGTTCGACGGGGATATGCCTCAGATGATAGGGCTTCGGCAGGCTGGAGAGCACGGCATTGACGCCCAGGTAGAGGACGGTGAGGGCGGCGTAGATGATCCCCAAAGTTTTCAGGTGCCAGCGCGCGTCCGGGAACCACGCCGCGGGGACCGACATGTCTCGGCCGCATTTCTTGCAGGCCTTGGCGGCATCCTTGTTGTCGAGACCGCAGCTCACACATTTCATAGGGACTCCTTGTAAAGGGCATCAAAAGCTTGGACCTCGCGAAGGAACTCCGGGAGATCGGAGAGCTTGAGGGAGTTCGGGCCGTCGGAAAACGCCTTGTCCGGGTTCGGATGGGCTTCGAAGAAGACCCCATCCACTCCGACTGCGGCCGCAGCCCGGGCCAAGGGACGAACGAATTCGCGCTGGCCGTCGGTGGTGGCGCCGCTGCCCCCGGGAAGCTGGACGCAGTGCGTGGCGTCGTGGATGACCGGAGCGCCAAAGGCGCGCATGACCTCGAAGGAGCGCATGTCCACGACCAGGTTGCCGTATCCGAAGCTGACGCCGCGTTCGGTGAGCAGGACGTTCTTATTGCCGGTCGAATAGATCTTCTCCACGGCGTGGCGCATGTCCCATGGAGAGAGGAACTGCCCCTTCTTGACGTTGATCGCCTTGCCGGTGCGGCCGCAGGCGACCAGGAGGTCGGTCTGGCGGCTCAGGAAGGCGGGGACCTGGAGCATGTCCACATAGCGCGCCGCGATGGCCGCGTGGGCAGGCTCATGCACGTCGGTCACGGTCGGGACTCCGAGCTCCCGGCCAATCTTGGCGAGGATGTTCAGGCCTTCCTCCATCCCGGGCCCCCGGTAAGACTTCACCGAGGTTCGGTTGGCCTTGTCGTAGGATGCCTTGAGGACGAAGCCGACCTGGAGCTCCGCGCAGGCCTTCTGGATCGACCGGCCGACCTTGCGCAGCAGGGCTTCGGACTCGATCACGCAGGGCCCGCCGATGAAGGCGGCGGGTCGGCCGCCGCCGAAGACAACCTTGCCGACGCGGACCTCACGCGTGCGCATGGGACCTCGTCGTCCGCGCACGCTCGACCGCCGCCGCGACGAAATCCCGGAACAACGGGTGCGGGACCTCGGGTCTGCTCTTGAACTCGGGGTGGAACTGGGTGGCCAGATACCAGGGGTGGTCCCTGAGCTCGACGATCTCAACGAGGTTCTTGGGCGCGTGAATCCCCGCGACCGACAGTCCCGCGTCCTCGAGGAGCTTGCGGAACTTATTGTTGACTTCGAAGCGATGGCGATGGCGTTCCGAGATGCCGATCATGCCGTACGCCCTGTGCGCCAAAGATCCTTTCTTCAGCGTGCATTCATACGTGCCCAGGCGCATCGTCGCCCCCATGTTCTTGACGGACTTCTGCTCGGGCAGGAGGTCGATCACGGGATAGCGCGTTTTCGCGTCGAACTCGGTCGAGTGCGCCCCGGAAAGTTTGAGGACGTTTCTTGAAAACTCGATCACGGCGATCTGCAGCCCCAGGCAGAGCCCGAAATACGGGATCTTCTCCTCGCGCGCCAGCTGGGCCACGCGGACTTTTCCGTCGATGCCGCGGTCGCCGAAGCCGCCGGGCACGAGGATTCCGTGGACGTCCGCGAGCTGTTCGTGTATCTTTGGATCCGTCGTGTCGAGGAAGCGGATGCGGACCTTCGCTTCATTGGCGATGCCGCCGTGGATCAGAGCCTCGTTGACGGATTTATAGGCGTCCTTGTAGTCGGTGTATTTGCCGGCCAACGCGATTGTGACCTCGCGCTTGGGGTGCCTGAGGCGATCGACGATGCGGTCCCAGCTCTCAAGGTCCTTGGCCTGGGTGCGCATGCGCAGGATCATCAGGATCTGATCGTCGAGGCCCTGTTTATGGAAGATGGAGGGGACTTCATAGATGCTCTCCACGTCGGGAGCCTCGATGACTGATTCCTTCGGCACGGAGCAGAACATGGACAGCTTCGCGCGCATCTCGGGGCCGAGAGGCTTTTCGGTGCGGCAGACGAGCACGTCCGGCGAGATGCCGATCTCGCGCAGCTTTTGGACCGAGTGCTGGGTAGGCTTGGTCTTCAACTCCTCGGAGGCCTTGATGTAGGGGATCAGCGTCACGTGCATGTAGAGCACGTTGTCCTTGCCGGCCTCCAGACCCATCTGGCGCGCGGCCTCAAGGAACGGGAGGCTCTCGATGTCGCCGACCGTGCCGCCGATCTCAATGATCGCGACATCGGCGCCCTTGGTGACCTGGCGGAAACGGTTCTTGATCTCATCGGTGATGTGGGGAATGACCTGGACGGTCGTGCCGAGGAAGTCTCCTCGGCGCTCGCGGTCGATGACGGTCTGATAGACCCGGCCCGCGGTGAAATTGTTGTAGTGATGCATCTCCTTGTTGAGGAAACGCTCATAATGGCCCAGATCAAGATCCGTTTCGGCGCCGTCCTCAGTGACGAAGACTTCGCCATGCTGGAACGGATTCATCGTGCCGGGATCGACGTTGATGTAGGGGTCGCACTTGAGCATGCTCACCGCCAGGCCGCGGGCCTGGAGGAGCTTGCCGATGGAGGAGGCGGAGATTCCCTTCCCAAGCGAGCTGACGACGCCGCCCGTCACGAAGATGTATTTGGTCATTCATTGCCTCGGCGGAGGATTCTTTCGACGTTGCGCATATCTGCGGGGACGTCCACGGAGGCGGCACGCTCGATAACGACGGCGGCGTGCATGACGAGGTCGGCCTCAAGAGCGCGCAATTGCTCAAGCTTCTCGGTATTCTCCAACGGAGAGGGGGGCAGGGCGACGAAGCGGCGCAGGGCGTCGCGGCGATACGCGTACAAGCCAAGGTGCTCCCAGCGGCGCGCACGGACGCCGTCGCGGGAGCAGGGGATCTTCGAACGGGAGAAGTAAAGGCAGCGGCCGTTCCCCGCCAGCACGGCCTTCACGACGTTGGAATCGTCCGCGCGCCGCTCGTCGGTGAGGGGAATGACGGCGGTCGCGATATCGACGCCGATCCTCAACATCTTCACGGTCGAGCGCAGCGTCGCCGGCTTGAGAAAAGGCATGTCGCCCTGGTAGTTGAGGATGATCGGTTCTCGCCGTCCGCGCGCGGCCAGCCAGACCCTGTCGGATCCCGATGGGCAGGATGGCGGGGTCATGACGTATTTCCCGCCGAAACGGCGGACCTCGTCGGCGACTTCACCGGCATCGACGGCGACCAGGACGGCTCCGAGGTCGGCGGCCACGGCGGCGTGCCAACACCACTCCACCATGGTCCGCCCCCCGAGACGAGCCAGCACCTTTCGCGGGAACCGCGTGGAGCCCAGGCGCGCCGGGATCACGGTCAGGCAGGCCTTCACCGGATCGCCTCCGAGAGTTCCTCGGCGTCGGTCACGGCCGTGCCGAGTTTCGCGACCACGATGCCGGCGGCGTGGTTGGAGAGCTTGGCCGCGCGCAAGAGCGGCGCGCCGGCGGCCAGAGCAAGCGTGAAAGTCGAGATGACCGTGTCGCCGGCGCCCGAGACGTCGAAGACCTCGCGGGCCACGGTCGGAATATGCGTGAGCTTCCCGTGGGCCTCAAAAAGACTCATTCCTTCGGCGCCCCGGGTGATGAGGACCGAAGCGCTCCTGAGGGTGCGCAGGATATCATGGCCCAGCGCCACGAGGGCGTCCTGGCCGGGCTTGGGTTCGCGGCGCATGCAAGCCCAGGCCTCGGCCGTGTTCGGCGTCACGCAGGTGACGGCCTTGTAGCGGCGAAAGTGCTCGGGCTTGGGGTCCACGGCGACGGGAATGGCGCGGCGGCGAGCTTCGGAAATGGCGCGCGCGAGCAACCGCGGACCGATGACGCCCTTGCCGTAATCCGAGAGGATGACGGCCTCGGCGCGCGCCATCTTCTCAGCGATACTGGCCAGAAGGCGAATCTCGCTCGCGCGGCTCAGGGGGCCGACGGTCTCCCGGTCGAAGCGCACGACCTGCTGGCGCTCCGCGATGACGCGGCACTTCTGCGTGGTCCGGCGCTCGACGTCCACGCAGACGCCTTCGACGTCGACGCCCTTGCCGCGGAAGTGTTCCATCAGGCGGCGCCCGGCCTCGTCCTCGCCGATCACGCCGACGACGGAGACGGCCGCGCCGAGGGAAGCGAGGTTGTTGACCACGTTGCCGGCCCCGCCGGGAATGTGCGTCTCGCCGTTGACGCGCACGACGGGGACGGGGGCTTCCGGTGAGATGCGGCCGACCGTGCCGCGCACGTACTGGTCGAGCATCAGGTCGCCGACGACAAGGATCCGGCGTCCGGCAAATCGTGCGATGGTCCGCAGAAGCTCTTGGCGCTCGCGCATCTTACGGGTCGGTATCATATCATTTGGCGCAGGACCGCCGTGACGTGGCCGAAGAAGACCTCGACCTTCATCATGAGCGGCCTCTTGGCGGCGTCATCCGACAGCCACAGGCGCAGGCGCTTGCCTTTCTGGACGAAGAGCCCTTCGTGCCGCATGGCGGGCTCCACCAATATTGAGGGGAATTCGCCGGCGGGGACCTTGATCTTTTCGTGCGCGGTCACCTTCACGACCAAGGGCCAGTTCTCGGGGGTGTTCACATCGACGACGACCCGGCCGCCGTCCTTCAGATCTTGGGAACGCACGAAATAAACGCTGGAAAGGATATCCTGGACCTGTCCCGGGATGGTCCCGGTGCTCACCTCGAAGCGGCCGTTCCGGTCGGTCCGGCGGGCGACGAAAGTGCCCGCGTCGCGGTCATAGAGGACCCACTCGTCTCGAAAAAAACGCCCCTCGCGCAGCTTCTTGGAATAACCCAGCGAAGTCAGCGTCCGCGCGTCGAGCCAAGATTCGTTGAGGTCGCGGACTTGGTAGAAGGTGTCGCAGAATGAATTGGAACGGGCCTCGCTGACGATATGGTAGGCGGCGCGCCCGTTGAAGGCCACGATCTTGTCCACCCCCATCGTGGCCTCGCCGACGCTCAGAAGACCCCAGGAGACCTCGAAGACATTCTTCTCCGGGAAGACCGGCAGGCGTCTGAACTCCGGAGAATAGGGGACCTCCGGGCCCATGAGCTGGGAGGGGGAGATGATCCCGGTCGTGATGGCCACGAGGCCCCAGACGCGCGGCGTGACGGCTGCGACCGCCGGCGGCGCGGAAGACGGCGCGAGCGCCGAGACGACGGCGGGGACCGCGCAGAAACAGAAGAAGGCCGCTGGAATCAGCAGTCCGGCGCGGCGGCTCATTTCTTCTCTCCGGCACCCTTGGCCAGAGCGTCGAGCGTGTCAATCCAGAGGTTGCGTCCTTTGAGGAGTTCGAGTTTAATGCCGAGGACGAGAACCTCACCCTTGAGGATCTCGCGCCAGCGGTCGGGAAGACGCACGAAGTCCTTGAAGGTGGTCACCAACGGCAGGCCGCCGCGGAGGTTCTCGATGGCGCGCATCTCGCGTTCCGTGTAGGGATGGTGGTCTGGGTAGCGCCAGGCTTGCGAGACCACGGCCGCAAGCGCCTCAAGCTGGGACTCAAAGGACAGCGGGTCGCCTAACCCGGAGAGGGCGACGATGGGCCGACCCTTGAGATGCTCGAGCGAGTGTTTCTTCTCGGTGCGCACGTCCAGGACATGATCGGCCTTGTGCGCGGATTCCAGCACGGGCACTCCCGGGTGAAGCGTTTCAATCTCCTTGCGCAACCGAGAGAGGACGGCGGCGGTGACGCGGTCGGCGTGCGTGATGACGACCATGTGCGCCAGGCGCAGGGCGGAAAGCGGTTCTCGCAAGTCTCCCAGGGGCAGGAGTCGGCTGCCGCCGAAGGGATTGCGCGCGTTGATCAAGACCACGTCCAGGTCGCGATGGAGCTTGAGGTGCTGGAAGCCGTCGTCGAGGATGATGACCCGGCTCCCGTACATCTCCACGGCAAGCTCTCCGGCCTTGGTCCGGTCGGGGCAGACCAGAACGGGCACGCCTTGGCCCTGCAGGGACTGATGGATCATCCAAGGCTCGTCGCCGCAGAGCTTCCAGTCCGTGTGTCGCCCGTCGAGGAGTACGGTCACGTCTTTTTTCGGCGCCGTGCGCCCATAGCCGCGCGAGATGATAGCCACGTCGTGGCCGCGGCGCCGCAAGGTCTCGGCGGCGAGCAGCACGGCGGGGGTCTTCCCCGTGCCGCCGACGGTGAGGTTTCCCACGCAGATCACCTTGGCGTCGAGGCGCTTGCGTGAGAAAACCTTGAGATCGTAAAGGACCTTGCGCCCCAGCACGCCCGCGCCATAGGCCAGGGAAGCGGCGCCCAGCAGGGCTTTGCCCTGGAAGGTTTTCTTGAGATGCGCGCGTCGTTTGTTCCAGCTCACGTGACGGCCTCCGTGCGGGCCAGCAGTTCGAGGACGACCGGCAGCACGCGCTCGGCCGGCAATTGGCGCAGGCATTCCAGGTGATAGGGACACTTGTTGAGACGGCAGCCGATGCACTCCAGCTCGTCAAGCCGGACGCTGCGGTGGTCGCAATGGACCGGGGTCCAGGAAACAGGATCCGATGAGCCATGGATGGTCACGGTCGGCACGCCGAGTGCTACGGCCAGATGCTTGGGCCCGGCGCAGTTCGTGACGACGACGCGGCAGGCCGCCAGTTCCCGCGCCAGTTGCGCGATCGTGTGCGTCGGCGGGGTGACGGAGGCACCCGCGCCGATGCCGCGCGCGACCTCTTCGGCCAGGGCCTTCTGGCCAGCCTCCCAGAAAATCTTAATCTTGCAGCCATGCTGGTCGCGCAGCATTCGTGCCAGCCGCGTGTAGGAGGCAGTCGGCCAGCGCCGGGTCTCCTTGCGGGAGGCAACGACCAGCCCCACGATGTTCTCAAGAGTCGCGGGACGCGGAGCCAGGAAGATCTGGGGCAGCGGCGGCGCGTCCGAGGCGGCCACGTCGAGCCCGGAGAGCCAGTGCACCTTTTCCAGGGCGGCGTAGCAGGCCTTGGCGGGCTGGACCATGCGGTGATTATAGACCCAACGGCGCGCCACATGCGCCGGTCCGGCCTTGACCCTCGCGCCGGAGAGGGCCGTGATCAGCGCCGTGCGGGGGTTGGCGAGGAAGTCGATCACCCAATCGTAGCGGCGGGCGCGGATCTTCAGCGCCCAGGACAAGGCGTCGAAGCCTCCCTTGGCGTCGTAGACGAGGACCGAATCGATGGCGGGGTTGCCCGCCACGGCCTCGGCGCCCGGGGCCTCCACGAGGAAGTCGAGCGTGGCGCCGGGGTAGCGCTTCTTGAGCGCCGCCAGGGCCGGGGTGGTCAGGATCACGTCGCCCAAGCGGCGCAGCTGCACGACGAGGATGGAATGCGGCGCCTGAGGGGGTGGCATCAGAAGCGGGCTTTTCCCCGCGTCAAGTTGAGATGAAAATCGCACATCGTGTCGTCGCCGCGGATGAGGAGGCGGCGCACGGCTTCCTTCTCCCGGTCCCAAGGCAGCTTCGAGATGCCCTGCTTGATGGAGAAATCGAAGCGGTAGCCGGCCTCGCGCGCGGCCGCGCGGACCTCGGGCTTGTACGCGCCCGCGCCGTAGGGATAGGCGAAGGCGACCATCTCGCGGCCTAGCTTGTCTTCGAGGCGCTTCTTGCTCTCGGTGAGTTCCCAGCGCGCCTCGTCGAGAGGGATCTGCGCCAAGTTGCGGTGGCGCATGGTGTGGGAGCCGAACTCGATGACGCCGGAGTCCTGCATCTCGTGAACCTGGGTCCAGGTCAGCATCTTCAGCCACGGCTCCGAGGCCGGATCGTGCCAGGCGTTGTGCTGGTCCAGAGTCTCATAGACAAGGAAGACGCAGGCTTTCATGCCGGCCTCGCGCAGAAGGGGATAGGCAAGATCGTAGTTGTTCATGTACCCGTCGTCGAAGGTGATGAGGACGGGCTTCTCGGGCAGGGGCTTAAGTCCCTTCTCGGCGTCGCGCCAGTCGGAGGGCGTAATGGCGGTGTAGTCGTGCTCCTTGAGATAGTCGAGCTGGCGGCGGAAGTCCGTCGCGGTGACCCATAGTTTCTTCAGCTGCGAGCTTGGGGGGGGGGCGCCGATCTTGTGGTACATGAGCACGGGCATCCCGCCGGTGACGACGGGGCGCCACCAGTTCCAGCGGGCGCTGGCCGCGGCGGCGGCACCCAGAAGGGCCAAGGACTCGGTGATCATGGCGTGCCATCAGTCTGCCAAATTTGGAGCGGGTTTTGGGGTGCGCCCGGCCCTCAGCGGGGTGGGAGGGGGATGATCTTCTCGACTTTTCTGCGAACCGGGGCGTGATCCTGCGATGGAGGAACAAAGCCGTCGTGATGGTCAGGATCGATGGAACCGGGCGATGCATCCGGTGCACGCGAATAGGAGGTCACCATAGTCCCAATCCATTGACTGTCGATCCGCCAGGCCGCTCGGCGGCGCGGGCGGGCGCGGCCGGCGCGGCGGCGCAGGCCGCCGCGGCCAGCCACAGGCCGACTCGGACGAGGCGCTTAGCGGTCATGCTCCTTTCCCCCGTCGCGATCATTCCCCTTTCCACGGCCCTCATGGTCGTCACCCGGCTTGCCGCCCAATGCCGCAATCAAAGTCTCAGCGTCGCCCTTGAGGCTTTTGAAGGCCAGTTCGCTGACGAAGCGCTTTGGGGGCTTCTCTTGCTCCTTTTCTTCGTGCTTCTTGTCCTGGTCTTTGTCGTCCTCGTCGCGGTCGTCGTCCTTCTCGCCCCTGAAAGTCTTTTCGAGCTTGCGCACGAACTTGCGCAGCTTTTCGACGGCTTCCTTCTTCTTGCCTTTGGCCGCCGCAGCCTCGCCCTTCCCCAGCGTCTTATCGAGCTTGGCTGTAAATTTTGGATCGCCGATTAGACTCAGCATGGCGGCGGAGCTCAGATCGCGGCGTAGGGTCGCGAACGTCACATCCTTGAGCAGGACGGCCGGCGTTGTCGCCCCGTAAGCGTAATCGATCTCATAGCCAACCGCCGCGCCTGCGGTCAGCAGGCCTGCGAAATTGAGCCGAGGATTAGAAGATCTCGCTACGTTTTTATACTCAAGGCGCACATGCAGGTAATATGCTGTGGTCGCCAGGGGGAGCAGGACCAGCTTGTAACTGCCGTCAGGCAGATCGGAGACGAAATCGATGGATTCCGGACCGGGCTCACCTGTATCCTCATCGGAGACCGCATCCGTGCCATACCCGACATTGCCCCCTTCGGTAGTGCCAGGGATATTGCCGACGATTTCTCCACTCGGCAGACGCCCGGTTCGACGCCCCTGCTCATCCTCCAGGTAGAAGTGAACGTATGTGGTCGTGCTTGTGCCCGTACCGGCTGAGATATAAACCCTGCCGACGGTCTGTTGAGCGGAAGCCTGAGACGCCCATGCCGCCAAGGCCAAAGTCATCAATGCGTTCATGTCTACCTCACCTTCAACTTGAATAGGCGCACGCCTCGAATCTTGCGCGCCAGCGGGTCCAAGACTTTCAAAGCCGTTGCCGAATTGGGATCTGCCACCAGATAGTTGCCGCCGCATCGTCCCACGGCCATAACGAAATGCCCCGCGTTGGTCGTGGACTGGAGATGGAGCACGGCGGGCTCTCCGCGCAGGAGGCTTGCGTCAACTTTCGCCAACGCTGAGCGCACGCTCGCCTCATAACGTGAGGCGTCCTGATCGACGGAGATGCGGCTTTGATAGCTTATCGCTTCCTGTGTATAGTGGAAAAGTACCTCAGACCAGTCCAGGTCGGCGTCTCCCTTGAACCCATAATGCGCCGGGGCGATGAGATAGGCATTCAGCGCCCCCGGGTCCGTGGGCGCATAACCGAGCCCATAGCGCCGCTGGTAGGCGTTGATCAGCATGGTCATGGCCGTCAAGGCGCAGCCGCGCTTGCCGATGGTCTTGCCTTGGCTGTGATGGTCGAGGATGTCGTCATCCCAGGGAGCTTGGTCCTGATGGTAGCCGTCGTCCTGGAGCTTACCGCACGCCCTAAAGAGCACGCTGCTCGCGGAAACCTCGCAACTCGCGCAGGTGGCTGTTACTCCGTATTCAGCCGGAATATTACCGAGCTTGAGTTTTGTTTCAGCGAAACCATTACTGTTTGTGTTCGTGCTTAGTGCGGTTAATTCCTGCCCTGTCGCTCCGGCGGGGAATGTGGATATACTGAAGTTTACGGTTATATTCCCGGAATTATTGCCGGAGTCATCCTTTACAAGGCCCACTATCGGCGCGGTGTAGCTGCTTACCACAACTATCTGGTTGTCACCTGTGGACTTGGCGATGGAATACTTCGGCGTCCCGCCCTGCGTGTAGCGAGACACAAAGACGCGGGCCTCAAACGTGTTGGGGTCAAACTCGACGCCAGCCACATCAAGCTTTCCCGCCGCCGGGATCGCCAGGGCCGACGGAAAGCGTCCCGTGGGGAAGTCCAGGTGGGGAGGGTCCCAGGCCCGATCGTTGGCCGTACTGAGCTTAATCACGGATGAGGCGAAGGTCACGGGGTTGCTCCCGAGGACGTAGAGGCCCCCCGCCGCGTCCACCGTCATCAGGCCGGCGTCTGAGTCTTCAACGATGAAGTACGCTGCGAACCCTCCGACCGTCACCCGGCGGACGCGAACCGGTGAGAAAGAGTTCTCATCCGACCACTCCCCCGACATGACCATCCCGCCACGGGGGTCTACTGCGGCGACGATCTGGTGCCCGTCGATGAATATCGCTTCCTGGCGAAGGACGGTCCCTCCCGCCAAGTTGGGGCTGTGGTGAACGACCACATAGTTATCAGAAAACGGGAATCCAGCCGAATCGTAACCGGCGACCCACACATCCCCCTGGGCGTCAACGAACGTTCCGCCCTTGGCGATCAATCCAGTGCCGTACATGAATTCTGGCGAATGGGTCCGGACGTCGAGAATGTTGAGGTTCGCGTCGAGCACGGCGATCTTAATGTTGAAGTTCCCTCCGATTGGATTTCCGAAGCTGTAGGCAGCATAGACCCGGTTGCGGGCCGGGTCCACGGCCACGCCCCCCGAAAAGACGCAGCACTCCCCCGCTACGCGGTCCACGGGCAGGTCCACGACGCCGGAGGGCTCGCCGCTTGTCGAGAACTTGTAGAGCCGTGCAAACTGATCGCTATAGTCCGCAGTGAAGTTCCAGGCCGCGACATAGGCGTTGCCGGAGGCGTCCACGGCAAGCCCCCGGAGGAAACCGTCGACAGTCCTGCTCCAAGCGATGCCCCCGCCTGAGTTCAGCTTCTGGACGAATCCATCGCCCGCCATGTAGCGGCTGCCGTCCGGCAGGGGAACGACGAAGTTGGGAAAGGAGCCGCCGCTGACGACGGCGTCGCTTTCGAGGGTGGGAAGCGGCTCGGCGGCGGCTCGCCATGACAGCAGCGATAAAAGTCCCGCCAAGCAGACAATCCGCCGCGGGAACAGGAGGGGCCGCATGCCGATTACTGTAACCTTGGGTTCGCGCGGCGTCAAGGCCCAGTCGACAGGAGCGCGGCGGGGGCAGAATCAGGATGCGCGACAAGACTTGGCGCCGTGGTGCGCAGAGCGCGACTGAGCGATTCAACTTGCAGGAAGGGTGGAAAAGCTGAAACGGCAGAATCGCCTGTTTCGAAAGGCTGAGTCGGCAAATTGTGGCGATTCAGGCATGTTTTTTTGAGTCATCAAAAAGCGGCATTGAATGGCCGGGTTATAGGGATATTCAGATGGCATCTTCCCGACAGGCCCGCTCCAGGCCCCGAAGTTTGGCGTATTTGAGCCAGGAGTGATAGGCCGACAGGCCCGCCCAGACCATCCCGGGGTAACCGTCGAGCAGGCCCAGCTTGAGGATGGCGCGCGCGAAGAACTCCCAGGGCAGGATGAGATGGTGCAGCGGCGTGAAGCGCTTGCCTGCCGAGAACCGCTTCTGGGCCGCGAGCGTCGTGTAGCGGTCCAGCTTGGAGAGGTAATCCGAGATGTCGCGGTAGGGCTCGTGGACCATGACGCCGTTCAGACGTCCCAGGCAGCCGTCGACGGCGATGCCCTCATGGAGCGCGCCGCCGACGAAGCGTGACAGGCCGCGCCGGAAGAGCCGCAGATGGGATTCCGAGCCGAGCCCGCCCCAGCGAAGAACGCGCCCGAGGAAGATGATTTCGAAGGGGATGGCGTAACCTGAGACGGTCGGCCCCGCCGCGAGGACGGACCGGATCTCAGCGGCCAACTGTGCCGTGACGCGCTCATCGGGATCGATCCACAGGCACCAGTCTCCAGTCGCGGCCTCCAGGCCGGCTTGGCGCTGGCGGGCGTAGTCGTCGAAGCGCCTCCGCAGTATCTTGGCGCCCGCGGCGCGCGCGAGCTCCTCGGTGCGGTCGCTCGTGTCCTCGGAAACCACGACCACGACCTCGCCGGCGAGGCCCTTGAGGCTTTCCAGGCAGGCGGGGAGGTCGACTTCCTCATCCTTGGCGATGAGGATGGCGCTAATGGATGGCGTCATAGATCCTCTCCATGTCGGCGGTCATGCGCTTCAAGCCGAAGCGTCCCAGACGGCTCAGGCCGCATTCGACCAGGCGCTTCGCCAGGGCATGGTCGTCGATGAGGCGGACGATCGCGCCGGCCAGGGCCTCCGGGTTGCTGGGCGGGGCGAGCAGCCCGGTCTCGCCGTCCGTGACGACCTCCGGGATGCCGCCGGCCGTCGTGGCGGCGCGAGGAATGCCGCAGGCGGCGGCCTCGATGAGAACCGAGCCCATGCCCTCGCCCCAGGAGGACTGGACGTAGATGTCGAGGCTCTTGAGCAGGGGTGCGGCGTCCTCGCGGTGGCCGAGCAGGAGGACCTTGCCGCCCAGGCCCAGGCGCTCGATGGCTGCGGCCAGATGCGGCTCCTGCGGCCCGCGTCCGGCGATGAGGAAGCGCGCGTTCGGGCGCTGGAAAAGAACGAGGACCGCCGCGGCGATCAGAGTGTCGTGGTCCTTGTGCGGCACGAGAGCGGCGAGGTTGCCGATCCAAATCATCGCCGGATCGATTCCAAGTTCCGCCGAGAGGATCCGGCGATATTCTTTCCGTTTCTCGGTCGAAGGCGGTTTATAACGGTCCGAGTCGGCCTGGCACCAGGCGTTCTCCTCGGCCCCCACCGGGATGCCGTCGGGCACGACGGCGATCTTCTCTTCCGGGAACCCGGACTCGATGAGGATCTTCGCGATGGCCTGGGAGACGGCGACGGTCTTGGCGGCAAGGGCGTACTTGAAGGCGCGCGCGATCAGGCCGACGGGGAAATCGACGCGGCGATGCGCGACGAAGGGGGCTCCGGCGAGCGAGGCCAGCGCGCCGATGCCGGCGGCATGGCCCGTGTGGGAATGGATCACGGCGTTCTCGCGGCGGGCGTCGGCGGCCAGACGCGCGGCCGAGTAAAGGTCCAACTCGCAGAAGAACGGGAGGCTGCGGACCTCGAAGCCCTGGTGGCGCGCCTCGGCCTCCAGTTCCGAGCCGGCGCGGCAGTACACGACGTTGCGCCGCCCGCCGGCGCGCAGAGCCGCCGCGAGGTATAGGAGCTGACGCTCCCCGCCCCTCAGTCCGCGCTCGCCGTCAACGTGATAGAGAGTCGATCGCCTCGGCATAGACATCCTGTGTGGATCGATAGAAGGGTTCAAGTGAGAAATGGTTCGTCCAACGCGCGCGGGCCGCAGCGCCCATCTTTTCGGCGCGCGCGGGATCGTCGAACAGTGATCGCACTGCCTCAGCCAACGCGTCGGCGTCGTTGGGGGGGACCAGAAGACCGGTGACGTCATGCTCGACGAGGTCCGCAAGGCCTCCGACGCGGGAGGCGACGAGCGGACGCCCCGCCGCCATCCACTCCAAGGCCGCGCGGCTGACGGCCTCGGAGCCCGTCGAGGCCACGACGCCGATCCGACAGCTTGCGAGGAACGTCCATTTGTCTTCGACACGCCCAGGCAGGCGCACCGTGCCTTCCAGTCCCAATGGCTGAAGCCGGCCGCGCAGGCGCCCGAGGTCCGCACCGTCTCCCGCGCAAAGGACCTGCAGCCCGGAGACTTCGGGCTTGAGGATCTCAGCCGCATCGAGGAGCGTGTCGTGTCCCTTCACGGGGTCGAAGCGCGCGATCATGCCCACGCAGGGCGCTGACGGCATCGGCGCCACGGCCTCGGGACCCGGCACGCCGGGGCAGACAAGCCTCACGCGAGATCGCGGGAAGCTCTCCTCGAGACGGGCCTGGAGTTCGGTGTTCGCCGCGATGAGGGTCGTGGTGCGGGAGGCGGCCAAGCGCGCCAGGAAGCCGGCCTTTGGCATGCGCGCGTCGCCTCGCGTGCGGATGACGGCCGCCTTCGCGGGGGCGACCGCCAACGCCAGGACATGGGAGGCGCCGGTGTGGGCGTTGACGACCTCCGCGCCGAAGGCCGCCATGTCGCGGCGCAGGGTCATGATCGATAGCCAGGCGCCGATGGCGGCCCAACCGCGCGTCTTGAGTCCCCGAGACTCGGCGTCCTTCAGGACGGAAGAGCCGCTCAGGCCCCAAAACTCGACGCGGTGGCCCTGGCGGGCCTGCTCGACGGCGAGGGTGAGGGCGTAGTGGGCAATGCCCGAATCCCAAGGCTCGTCTTCGAGGTGGATGATGTTCACGCGGCGGCTCCCGTTTCCAGGGCGGCGCGGCAGGCCTGCTCGACGCGGTCGACGGTGATGAGGCGCATGCAGAGGAAATGGCCTTCCGGGCAGGCCCGTCCGCCGTGCAGGCCGCAAGGCCGACAGGCGAGGTCCGTCTCCACGACACGATGCCGAGATCCGTAAGGGAAGAATCCGAGCTCGCGCGTGGTCGCGCCGAAAATAGCCACGACGGGCACGCCGGCGGCGGCAGCCAGATGCATGGGGCCGGAGTCGTTGGTGACGAACAGCAATAACATCCCCATCAGGGCCTTGAGGTCCTCAAGGCTCGTCTTGCCGGTGAGGTCCGCGGCACCCGAGGTCTTGGATATCTCCGCTCCCAGGGCGGCGTCGCCGGGGCCGCCCAGGAGGACGGGCTTCAGGCCCGTTTTTGCCAGACGGCGGCAGAGTTCGGCGAAGCGTTCGCAGTCCCAGCGCTTGGTGCGCCAGGCCGCGCTGGGGTGCACTGCGACCAATCGATCTCCACTGCTCAGTCCAGCGCCGTTCAAGAGTTTGGTGAGCGCCGGGCTTGGCGGCGGCGGCATGATATATCGTTCTTCTCCCATAGACGGCCCGGTCACAGCTCCGAGAGGTTTTGCCAATGCGAGATTCCTTTCCAGGTCGTGGGCCAGCCAGGAGAAGGGGACGCGGTCGGTGAGCAGAAAGCTGCCCGTGCTGGCGGAGAAGCCGACGCGTCGGGGGATACCGGCGAGCCAGGCCACGAAGGCCGAGCGGAAGGAACGGTGGGGGATGACGGCCAGGTCGAAGTTCTTTTCGTGAAGCAATGCGGCGATCTTCCAAGGGCCCGTCAGCCCTCTGTGCGCACCACGCATGTCGTCGAGGATGACCTCGTCGACCCATGAATTTCCGCGAAAGACTTCGGCGTGTTTGGGCAAAGTCACCACGGAGAGCGCCGCCTTGGGCAGGCTGTCCCTGATGCGGCGCAGGAGGGGCAAAGTCAGCAGGCTGTCGCCCAGGAAAGAAGTCTGCAGGACGACGACGCGGCGGGCGGAGGTGCGGCTGTCGCGGGCACCCCAATCGGCGGGGGTCAGCGCGCGCAGCTCGGTGGGCACCCCCCAAGTTTCGAGAGCTTCCAAGTAGCGGTCGACGGTGTGGCGCTGCAAGGAGGGCGACGGCAGGCCGAAGGCGACGAAGAGTCGGCGGGCGAGGGCGTCTTTTTTATAAACGGCCTGGTTCGGGACTCCGGAGAGGCGGCGGATCAGGCAGGAGCGCAAAGTGGCGTGGAGGTCGAGCAAATGGGTGAACCCACCCGCCCGGATGCGCCCCAGGGCGTCGCCGAGCCCGCGGAAGGCGATGACCTCATCGACGCCGGGATGGCCCTCCAGGACGGCGGCGAACTGGGGCTTGACCAGGACGCTGATATGGCAGTCCGGCCAGTGCGCCTTGAGGTTCTTATAGACCGGGCCGGTCAGGACGATGTCCCCGAGCGAGGACAGCCGGACGACGAGTATTCGTTGTGACAACGCAGTATTTTATCATTTCGCGCCTGAGAGGAGGGCGAGGGTCCGGGCAGTCGCCCCGCGCAGAGCCTCGGCGGCCTGCCGAGCCCTTGCTCCGGCCTCGCGCGACTTCTTGGGGGAGCCGGCCAGCTCGACGAGACGGTCCGCGAACTGAGAGGCGTCTCGAACGCGGAAGCCGCCACGACTTTCCTCAAGGATAGTCGCCGGAAGCTCGATATGGCTGGTGTAGGGACCGAAGAGGACCGGCACGCCGGCCAACGCGGGTTCCAGGAGGTTGTGGCCCCCGACCGGGACGAGCGTACCGCCGACGAAGGCGACGGCGGCGCGGGTGTAGAGGGCCGCGAGGACCCCCAGCGAGTCGACGAGGACGGCTTCGGTGTCCGCCGGGATATTCGCGCCCGGGCCGAGCCGGCTCCAGCGCGCGCAGTGTAGCGAGGCGTCTACGAGAGAACGCCAAGCCTCCGCGGAGCGTTCTGGATGGCGCGGGGCGAGCACGAGCTTCAGCGACGGCAGGCGCGTGCGCGCTTGTAGGAATCCGGCCAGCACCGCGTCCTCTTCGACGGGATGCGTGCTTCCCGCCACGAAGATCGGCGACTCGCCCCAGCCCAGACGCCCGAGGCGAGCGTACACCTCGGCGTCGGCGGCCGGGACGGCGACCTGGTCGTATTTGCAGTTGCCCGTCACTTGGACCCGTTCGGCGCGCATGCCCAAAGCTCGGAAGCGCGCCGCCTCCGGTTCGCTCTGGACCCCGACCTGCGCCAATGAGTCCAAGGCAGGCTTCAGCAGGCCCCGTACAAGACGCAGGCGCCCGAGACTCAGCGAGGTCAGACGGGCGTTGATCAGCATTGGCCGAAGACCGGCCCGAGAAGAGAGGATGAGCAAGGTCGGCCACAGTTCCGTTTCGCTCAGCACCAACCGCTCGGCGCGCAACGACGAGAGAAGGCGTGCGACGCAGGGCCAGGCATCGAGAGGGGCGAGCTGGGCCCAGGTGATCCGAGGATTCTTGCGCGCGGCGTCGCGACCCGCGGCCGTCATCGTCGTCACGAACAGCGCCGGGGCGTCGGGCCGAGAGGCGAGCGCTTCAATGAGCGGCGCAAGCCCGGCAATTTCTCCCGCGGAGGCCGCGTGAAGCCAATAGATTTCCCGCTGGGCCAGCTTCGTTTTTGCCTCACCAGATAGGCCACCCAGCCGTTCCGGCAGTTCGTCGAAGAGACTTGACAGCAGCCCACGACGTCTGGAAAATGCGAAGGACAGCAGGACTCCCAACGCCGCAAAAGGAGCGAGCAGGGTCTCCAGGACGAGGACGATTGTCCGGAGCACTACTTTGAGCGGCCCTTGGCCTTGGACTTCGCGAGCCAGGAGAGGCTGACCGCGACCGAGGCCGAGGGGGCAAGCCGTCCCTCACGGGCCGTCACGCCGAGCTTGGCCCCGTCGAGCTTGCGCAGGACGGCCTCCAGGGCCGTGCCCTCGCTGAACGTCGTCATGGGAGAGAGTTCGCAATTGTCCTTCTCGGCCTCGTCGGCGATGATGCCGGAGGCGAAGCGCACGGCTTCATCCAACGCGACTTCCGTGAGGATGGGCCAAAGGCCGTCCGGCAGGGAGGACTCCTTCTCGCGGACGGCGGCGAAGCCGTCGCCGAGGCCGGCCAGGATGAGACTGTACGCCAATCCGGGCAGAGGGGAAAGGATGGGTTGGTCGTCGTCGGGGCAGCTGAAGGTGTCGAAGAGGACTCCGGGGACCAGGCCCTTGGCGGCGCGCTCGAGGAACTTGTTTAGGGCGGGTTCGGGCAGTCCCGCGGTCTCGAGGTCGAGGCCGGCCTTCTTCGCGCGCCTTTTGACCTCGTGTGGCCGCAGGACGAGCTTGAAGCCCTTGATCTTCCTCACTTGCGGCGGCGACCTCCAAAGCGGGTCTGGTACTCGTAGACGAGGGGTGCGGCCACTCCGATGGATGAGTAAGTCCCGAGGAGGTTGCCAACGACCATGGCCAGCGCGAAGTTGTGCAGGACGGGCCCGCCGAAGAAGAAGAGGACTACGCTGACGATTTGCACCGTCAGCACGGTGATGATGGTGCGCGAGAGGGTTTCATTGATCGAGGAGTCGATGAGCTCAGCCAGCGGCAGGCCGCGCGCGGTATGGAGCTTCTCGCGCATACGGTCGAAGACGACGATGGTGTCGCTGATCGAATAGCCGGCGATGGTCAGGAGTGCCGTGACGATGAGCAAGTCCATCGGGAGTTGGAGGAAGGCGAAGAGCCCGGCCACGCCGATGACGTCGTGGAAAAGCGCGAGGACGCCTGCCATGCCCCAAATCGGGTTCTCGAAGCGGTAGGCCACGTAGACCACGATGCCCAGGAGGCTGAAGACGATGGCCCAGACGGTGCGGCGGCGCAGGTCCTTGCCGACGACGGGGCCGATGACGTCCTTACGGTCCATGATGGGGTCGGAACCCGGGGCGACCTTCTTGAGAGCTTCCATGGTCCTGGCCGTGAACGCGTCCACCACGGCCATGTCGGTGCCCTTCTCACGCAGGATGAAGGTCGGGCGCTCGCCCTGGCCTGCCTGGATCTCGGAGCTCCCGCCGACGGCCTCAAGGGCCTTGCGCACGTCGTTGACGTCCACTGTCGCGGCCGCGGGGAAGCTTACCTGGAGCAGGGTGCCGCCGGTGAACTCGATGGAGTAGTTGAAGCCTTTAACCGCCATGACCGCGATGCTGAGGGCCACGACGAGGATGGACGCGCCGAAGGGGTACCAGCGCAGCCCGATGAAGTCGATGGCGGGTTTCTTGAAAAGTTCCATTAGATCGAGAGCTCCTCAACCTCGTTGTTGGCGAGGTAGTAGTCGAAGATCATCCGCGTGATCACGATCGCCGTGAAGAGCGACAGGACCAGGCCGATGGAGAGGGTCACGGCGAAGCCCTTGATGGGGCCGGTGCCGAACTGGAATAGGAAGGCCGAGGATATCAGCGAGGTGACGTGCGAGTCCAGGATGGCGGAGAAGGCGCGGTCGTAGCCCACGGAGAGCGCGGTCTTGACCGGCTTGCCTAGACGCAGCTCCTCGCGGATGCGTTCGAAGATCAGGACGTTGGCGTCGACGGCGATGGCCAAAGACAGGATGATGCCGGCCATGCCCGGCAGGGTCAGAGTCGAGCGCAGGTAAGCCATGATCGCGACCAGGAGCAGGAGATTGAGGGCCAGGGCGATGATCGCCACGACTCCGGAGGCTCGGTAGTAGACGAGCATGAACAGGACCACCAAGAGGAAGCCGATGGCGCTGGCGCGAAAGCCGTCGCGGATTGAGTCCTCGCCGACCGTGGGGCCGACGACGCGCTCCTCGATGACCTTGACGGGTGCGGGCAAAGCGCCGGCGCGCAGGACGATGGCCAAAGACCTGGCATCTTCCGAGGAAAACTGGCCCTCGATGATGCCCGACCCGCCCGAGATGCGCCCCTTGATGACGGGCGCCGAGAAGACGATGTTGTCCAGCACGATGGCCATGTTCTTGCCCACGTTGGCGGCCGTGAGTGCCGCGAACTTGCCGGCTGATTCCGCTTTGAACTTAAAGTCCACGACGGGCATGCCGTACTCGCCGCCGGCGGTGTTGACCTTGGCGGTCTCCAGGGCCGCGCCGGTCAGGGGCGCCTCCTTCTGCAGGAGGTACATGGCGTTGTCCTTGCCTTTGTACAGGAGCAAGCCTTCCGGGACGAGCTTGGCCGCGGCGGGGGTTACGGCGCCGTCGGCTGAGAAAGGACTGCCGAGCTCGAGGATCTTGTTGAGCGCCGCCTTGCCCTTCACGGTGTCGTCGACCATGCGGAACTCAAGCATCGCGGTCTTGCCGACGAGTTCCTTGGCGTGCGCGGAGTCGGTCACCCCGGGCAGCTGCACGACGATCCAGCGCGCACCCTGGCGCACGATCAAGGGCTCGGCCACGCCGAACTGGTCGACGCGGTTGCGGATGATCTCGATGGCCTGCTGCATCGCGTCGTTGAGCGGGGTCTTGGCGTCGAGCTTATCGACTTCCAACTCCATGACCATGTGCGTGCCGCCTTTCAAGTCGAGGCCGAGATTGACGAGGTACTTCGGACGCTCGCGCAGAAGCTCCAGCTTGGCGCGCTCGGCGGCCTCCAGGGAATACCAATTAATGGAAGGGTAGAGCATGAAGAGGGCGGCCACCACGAGGGCAAGCAGCCCGAGCCATTTCATCTGGGTCTTGGACATGTCTTTGATCCTTGGGGGTCCTTGGCGGGATTTAGGAGGCGACCGCGGCGGCGGTCCCGGAGTCGACGCGCCGGGTGACGGCGGAACGCGCCACGGTGAGCTTCACGGTCTGGGAGAACTGGATCTCGAGGTCTTCGCCCTTGAAGCCGACGATGGTCCCATAGAGACCGCCGGTGGTGAGGACCTTGTCGCCCGTCTTAAGGTTCTTGAGCATGGCCTCATGCTCCTTCTGCTGTTTCTGTTGGGGACGGATGAGAAGGAAGTAGAAGATGGCGAAGATGGCGATGATGGGCGCCATTTGCATCAGGGGGTTGGTGGCTGTGGGCACATTCATTCTCCTTAAGTAAGCGGCGAAGAATGCTAGCACTTTCCCGGGGAAACTTGAAGGGGTGTCACTCCCGGATATCAGAACCGGGCGCCGAGGGTGAGGCGGTGGCTGCGGCCGAGCTCTCCCATGGGCAAAATCGCATAATCGAGCATCCACTTCGTGTTGCGCAGGCCCATGCCCAACGTCAGGCCGCGCGCCGCATCGAAGCCGGAGCCGCCGGCGGTCGTCGTCTTGGTGGTGTAGCCGCCGCGCAGCATGACATTCCTAATTGGCTGCCATTCGCCGCCGAAGGCGGCATCCGTTCCCGTCCCGCGGGGACCGTTGGTCAGCTCGAAGGCCAGCGCGTGGCCGCCGGAGAACTTATAGCCGACGCCGAGGGCCAGGCGCAGGGGCAGGTCGTTGCGCTGGTCGTCGTACTTGAGGCCGGGGCCCATGTTCCGGGCGGCCGCGCCGACGACGACGGCGCCGAACTCATTCTTCGCGCCGAGGTCGAAGGCCGTCGTCTGCGCCTCGGCCGAGCCGATGTGGGAGCGGATGTATTTGACCGCGACGCCCAGGTCCGCCACATCCGTCTTGCGCGCGTAGGCGAGGTCGAACGCGGAGTCCGAGGCCGCATAGCCGCCCGTGGGGTGCCCGGCGCTGTCGCGGCCCTCGATCTTGCCCTGGCTCAGATAGGTGAAGGCCGCCCCGAACGTGCCCTGCGCGCTCGGGTGGGCGTAGGTGAGATGGTCGAGCCGGGTGTTCTCGAAGAGCTCGGCGTGCGAGGCGGAGACCTCTGTCTTCTCCAGCCGCGCCATCCCGGCCTGGTTCCAATGGAGGGAGTTGGCGTCATCGCCCAGCGCGGTATACGCCCCGCCCATGCCCAGGCCCCGAGCGCCCACGCCGATGTCGAGGAAAGACGCCGTCTCCGCGGCGCGCGCGAAGCCGACCGCGCTCAGCAGCAGGGCGGCGATGATCGGGGCCTTCATTTGATCACCCCGATCTTGCCGGTCTTGCGGATATCGGCGGCACCCGCCTTGCGGGCGACGACGACGTAGGTGTAGACGCCCGAGCCCACGCCTGAGACGTCCCAGACATGCTCGTAGGTGTACTGCGCGCCCAGGCCGTTGCCGTCGTTAAAGTTCGCGTTGGACGCGAAGTCGGACGACTCATGCACCTTGCGCCCGGAGAGGTCGTAGACGCGCACCGACACCGTGTCGGCGGCACCCGGCTGGATGCGGATGCCCACGGGCCCCGAGCCCCGCACGGGGTTCGGAAACGCGTAGGCCGCGCGCAGCGAGAAGTCCGTGCCGGCGGCGAGCGGCGCCTGGTCGGCGGGGGCCGAGAGGACCTGGTAGAGCGAGAAGTGCGAGGTCTGCGCGCGCACGATCTGCGCCGCGCGGTCGACGGTCGATAGAAGTTTCTCCCAACTCTGCGCAGCCGGATTCCAGTAATGGACAGCCAAGGTTGACTCGTCCATCCCGTCGCGCAGGTGGCGGCGGTCGTAGGGGAGCTCGATGGTGACCGGCTTGTCGAAGACGGTGCCCTCGGGGCCGAAGACGACGGGCGCCGAGACCTCGACCATGCCGCGCTCCTCGGTCTTGCGGACGCGCTCATGGCTGTCGGGCTCGGAGGCGGCGGCGGTCGTCGAGATGGTCAGCGTCGTCTCGGCGGCGATGGCTCCTTCCGGCACTCGCAGGGAGACCTTCTCGCTGACGATGCGGCGCGCCCATTTCTTGTCCCCGTGCTTCGGCGCGTACGGCTCCTCGGTCACAGAGACGTTCTTGAGCTCGAGCAGGGCCGCCGGGGCGGGCCAGAAGCGGTCGGGGCGGCAATGGGAGACGACCTGGGGAGGCGCGATCACCCGCATGGTCCCCAGCGCCGTGAAGCTCCGGCCGTCCTTCAGGGTCCCCGTGAGCGTGAGCTGAGGCGAGCCCGCGGAGAGGACGGCGGCCACGGCGGAGCGCGAGAAGGCGAGCCGGAGTTCCCGGCTGGCTCGCGAATGGCGGCCGTTGCGCGAATGCTCGTCGCGGTCGCGTCCGCCCCGGCCGTGGTCGTCGCGGTCGTCCTCGTCGTCC
Organism: uncultured Elusimicrobia bacterium; assembly: GCA_964358065.1. Taxonomy (GTDB): domain Bacteria; phylum Elusimicrobiota; class Elusimicrobia; order UBA1565; family UBA9628; genus GWA2-66-18. Next base: position 31,436 of record CAYHNV010000003.1, read on the forward strand.
TCGAATGACGCGCGCAGGGCGCGGATGTGCGCGATGGCGACCCCGTCCACGGCGGAGATCACCGCGGTGCGGGCGTCGATCTCGGAGGGCCGGACGGAGCCCGCGGCGGAGAGGGTCGCCTCGATGGAGCGGCCGCGGCTGCGCAGGTTCAGCGTCTTGGGGTCGAACTTCACGGCGAAGGAGACCGCGGAGGGGGGAGGCGCGGGGGGCTTGCTGCGCGGGTCGAAGAAGCCGAATATCCCGGTGCGCGCGAGCTTGCCGGTGAGGACGCCTGCGGCGTCGACGGCCTGGCCGCTGAGGGCCGCGGTGCTCCAGCCCACCGTCGCGTCGACATACCAATAGAGGAAAAGGGATTGCGCGAACTGGGTCGGCGTCAGCGCGATGCTCAGCAGCCCCTGCGGCGCGAGGACGGCGGAGGGCGCGATCGAGTACGCCGCGCCGGACAGCAGTCCCATCGCCTTGGTCGCGGTCGGGACCGAGGCGCCCGGCAGCTGCGAGATGGTCAGCCCCGCGACCGGGCTCTCCAGCCGGACGACGGGCGTCGCCTCGGTGCTGGTGGCGACGAAGAAGGTCGAGGCGGAAGGCGCGTTGGAGTCCGCGGAGAGGTTCCCCGCGGCGTCGGCGGCGCGCAGCGAGAAGAAGTAGCGGCTGCCGGCGGCCAGGCCCGCGACGAGGCGCGTCTGGGACTGCCCCGGCTCGAAGGAAGCTGTCCAGGATTCGGGGACGGCCGTCGCGAGCGAGGCGGCGTCCGCCGCCATGCGCAGCTCGTAGCGGCCCGCGGCCACGGCGCCCTGCGCGCCGTCGTTGCCGGGCGCGGTCCACTGGAGAAGGATCGAAGTCGAGTCCTGCGCCGCGGCGGAAAGATCCGCCACGACCGCCGGCGCGATGAGGTCGGGCAGGTAGTAGGTGCCCTTCAGCGGCCGTTGTAGGTCGGTGCCGCCCACGGCGTAGAGAGCGTCGCCGCCCCGCGCGCTGCCGTGCATGTAGAGGGCCAGGGGCAAGGGGTCGGATGAAGTCCAGGGGGCCAGCGTCCCGTCGGCGTTGATCGCCGCCGCGTGCACGGAAACCGAGGGCCAATCCGGCTCCTGACCGCCGATGGTGTAGAGGGTCCCGTGCCTCTCGCGCATGCCGTGGCCCGCCAATCCCAGAGGCAGCGACGCCTCTGAGACCCAAGCGCTGAGTGTGCCGTCCGCGGCGATGGGAGCGCTGAAGACGCTATTGGTGATCTGGTCGCGCGGGAAGGGGTCGTAGGTGACGCCGCCGGAGACATAGAGGCGGCCGGCGGCGGCCTCGCTGCCGTGCAGCCACAAGCCGCCGGGCAGAGGCGACGCGGAGACCTGCCAGGCGCCGGGGCTGCCGTCGGCGTTCAGGCGAGAGAAGTAAACATCGCGGCGCACGAAGGAGGTTCCCGAATCGTCGCGTCCGCCGGAGAGGTAGATGATCCCGTCGTACTCCGCCGCGGCCGCGAAGAAGGCCGGGGCGGGCAGGTCCGGCCCGCGCTGCCAGGCGCCGAGAGTCCCGTCGGCATTGGCCTTCGCGAAGAACACGGCGTTGGAGAAATGGATCTTGGAACCGTCGGAGAAGGAGCCGAAGTTCCAGAGGTTGCCGCCGAAGATGAAGACCGTTCCGCTCGAGTAGACGGCCTCATAGCCCCAGCCCGTGATGATATCGCTGAGTTGATAATCGATTCCGCCGCAGGTGACCGTCTGAACGGTCGTCCCCATGCCCGGCAGGGAGGTCGTCGCGGCCCAGGGACCCACCGTGCCGTCGACGTTGAGCCGGGCGAAGAGGACGTCCTGCGTCCCGCAGATGCCCTTATCGCCGAGACCGCCGATCTTGTAGAGATATCCGTTGCCGGCCACGCTCTTCGTGAAGAAATAACCCGCCGGCATGGGTTCCGTCGCGCGCCAGGCCGCTTCGACGGGCGCGGCCAAGGAAAAGAGCGCTGCGAGGAGGAGGGAAACGACGGGGCGACTTGCTGTCCTCATCTACCCTGTAGGGTAGCAGAGCCACCGGAAAGCGCCAGTGGCGTTTTGTCAGGCCATGTCAGCGGTTGTCAGCCGACGATTTCGTAGCCTTCCGCGGTGGTCTGTAGGCGCTGGGCTTGGGCGGTTCCCAGGTCCTCGCGCAGACGCTGGATGGTCTTCTCGAGCGCCGCGACGCTGCCCTCGTCGCCCCAGACCTGCGCGATCAGTTTCTCGCGCTTGACGGAGCCGGAGGCTTCGAGCAGGACGCGCAGGACTTCCGCGCGGGTGGGGGGAAGGGTCGCCACGCGCTTGTCGTCGATCCAAAGAGTGCGCAGCTTGGTGTCGAGACGGACCTGGCCCTTGGCCACCTCGGTCGCCTCACGCGGACGACGCGGATATTGGGAGAGGAGCCGGTTGACGACCTTCTTCATGTGGGTGAACTCGAAGGGCTTGCGCACGTACTCGCGCACGCCGGGGGCGTTGTTTGAGTGCTCCAGCATGTCGGCCTGATCGCCGTGTGCGGTCATCACCACGATGGGGATGTCGCGCACGGAGGTATTCGTGGAAACCAGCTTGATGACTTCCACCCCATTGAGCACCGGCATCATCAAGTCCAGGAGGATGATGTCGGGCTGTAGGGAGAGAATCTTGTCGTAGCCTTCCTTGCCGTTGAAGGCGTAGTGGACTTCGTAGCCCTCGCGGGTAAAGGTCAGGCTCAGCAGCTGCTGGAGTTCCCCGTTGTCCTCGATGATCAGGATGCGCGCCATGAGGGGGAGGATAGCGTAAGACAGCAGAGCTTGACAAGGCACCGTACGCCTGTTAAGTATAGACATAGGAAAGAGAATGACCGTCAGAGCTTGGACGCGCCTGCCCGTCCTGCTTGTCCTCGTCTGCCCTGCGGTCGCGCGGGCGCAACAGACGGGGGCGGGCGCGTTCCTGCGTCAGGATTCCAGCGCGCGCGCCGCGGCCATGGCCGGGGCGGTCACGGCCGTCAGCGATGACGCCTCCTCGCTCCTGATCAATCCTGCCGGGCTGGCGCGGTTGACCAAGCTCGAGATTAGCGCGACCCGCGTGATCCTTTTCGAGGACACGACCTATGACGCGCTCGCGCTGGGCATGCCCACGCGCCGCTGGGGCAGCTTCGCGGCGGGCTACGTGCGCCAGACCAGCGGAGGTTTCGAGCGCCGCTCCAGCCCCAACGACTCGCCCACGACCTTTTCCGTCGACCAGAGCGCGCTGCTGGTCGGCTGGGGTTATACCCCGCGCCTGCCCTGGGAAGAAGGCGAGGCGTCGGAGCGCACGCGCCTCGTCTCCGTCGGCTTGACCGCCAAGTCCGTCAAGGAGTCCATCGACCGCGCCTCCGGCTCCGGCACGGGGCTCGACGCGGGACTGCTGATCAGACCGCGCCCCGGCCTGACCATCGGGCTGAAGGCCGACAACCTCATCGCGCCCAGCCCGACCTTCGTCTCCTCCTCGGTCCGCTATCCGCGCGGCTTCGACCTCTCGCCGGCCTATCGTCGCGCGCTGGGCGGCCCCTGGGACCTCCTGCTGACCGCGCGCCTGCGCCGCGTCGACGGCGAGGGCACGGACCCTTCCGGCGCGGTGGAGCTGAGCTACGGCAGACTGGCCGCGCTGAGACTGGGCGCCTCGGACAAGGGCCCCTCCACCGGCTTCGACGTCTCTTACGCGAACACGCGTCTCGACTACGCCGCACTCCTGCACGACCTGGGCGTCTCGCACTCGGTGACGCTGATCCAGCGCTTCGGGCAGACGCGTGAGGAGTTGGCGGAGACGATCCGGCGCGGCATCAGCCGTCTCTCTCGCGCCGACGCCGCGCGCCTGGCCAAGGCCTATCTGCAGAAAGCCGACGAGGAGACGCGCGAAGGGCGCACGACTCAGGCCCGCCGCGATATCGAGGCGGCCTCCCTGCTCGATCCGGGCAACGCCGACATCACACTGCGCTTGAAGCAAGCCGACGCGTCATGGGAGGAGTCCCTGCACCGCCAGACCCTCGAGCGGCTGTCCTCTCTGGCCTCGCAGCAACAGCAACAGGGCAATCTCCTCGCCGCGCGCCAGTACTGGCGCTCCGTGCTGGACCTGGACGCGACGCATGCCTCGGCCCTGCGCGGCATGGCCGAGATCGACCACGCCCTCTCGAGCGAGGAGCGCTCCCGGTCCGAGATCCTGCGCCGAGCGGAGGTGGCCAACGAGATCGCCCTCTCCCTGGCCGGGGCGGCGACGCTCCTCTCGCGAGGCGCCCTGCGCCAGGCGCGTCTCGAAGCTGAGAAGGCGCTCAAGCGCCGCCCGGACAACGCGCAGGCACGCGACTTCGTCGAGCAGACGCGCCGCCAGATCGCGGCCTTCACGGCCGCGCGCCTGGCCGAGGCGGAGAAGGCGGCCGCGGC
>CAYHNV010000003.1:35817-43647 GCA_964358065.1 uncultured Elusimicrobia bacterium
CACTCCGTTCTGGCGGAGCTCCAAGCGGCGCGGCGGGAGGATCCCGAGAACCCCGAGGTCGCGCGCCTGGAGGCTTCCGCCCAGGCGGAACTGCGCCGGACCTTGCCCGCCGAATCGCGCAAGCAGGCCGAACAGCTCTACTACCGCGCCGTCGACCAATACCTCAAAGGCCGTTATGACGTGGCCGGGAAGCTGGCCGACGAGGTCCTGAACCTGGACCCGTCGTCGCAGCCCGCGCGGGGGCTGAAGGAGAAGGTCGAGGCCGCGCAGAGGTACTCGCGATGAAGTTCCTCCTGCTCGCCGCTGCACTCCTCGTCTGCGTTCCGGCTCGGGCCGCTACGATCCCCGGTGCGGACTATGCCGGCACCGACCTCCTGCCCGACAACGGCGACGTGCTCTCCGGTGTCTTTACGAACGTGAAGCTCTTCTCCATCCCGGCCGGCGCGACCGTCTATGTCGCGGCGGGCGTGCCGTTGTCGGTCTACGCGGCCACGGTAGCCATCACAGGGACGCTCGACGCTTCAGGCCGCGGCCAACCCGGCGGCGCCGGCGGTCCCGTCGGCGGGGCGGGGCTTTCCGGGTTCAGCGATGGCCCGGCGGGGACGGGCGCCGGAGGAGGCGGAGGCTACAGCGGCAGAGGCATGGGCGGCGGCGGCGGAGCTCACGGAGGAGGGGGGGGTATCGGCGCCGGGAGCGCCGCGGGCACCGCTGGAGTCCTCTACGGCTCGACTGGGACGGCCATGAGCACCCCGCTGTCGGCCGACGACATATTCCAGGGTTCGGGCGGCGGAGGCGGCGGGGGAGGAGCTCTCACCGCAGGTTCAGGCGGTCCCGGGGGGACGGGGGGAGGAGCGATCTTCCTCGAGTCTTCCTCGATGACGGTGACTGGGGCGGTCCTCCTCGATGGAGCCACCGCATCATCCGTCACCAATGGCCAGGGCGGCGTCAACCAGGGCTCAGGGGGAGGCGGAGCCGGCGGTGGGCTCCTCCTGCGTGCAACGGGCGCTCTGCGCAGCGCCAACGCCCGAATCACGGCGCGCGGCGGCAACGGCGGCAACGTCGTCGACCCGACCTTCTGCAACACTGCGGATCCGGGTGGCGGCGGCGCCGGCGGCCGGATCAAGATATTCACGCGCGGAGCCACCTTCACGTCGGTCGCTTTCTCGACATCGGCGGGCTCGGCGGGAGGGGCGTTCTGCGGCACCGTCGACGCCGGCGCCCTGCCTGCCGCCGGCGCGGCGGGCACCGTCAGCTTCGGCACGATCGCCTCCTCGCCCACGGTCTTCGCCGCGCAGACCGTCTATATCACCTCCATCTCCTGGGCCTGGAACGCCGTCACGGCCTTCGGGGACGCTCCGGCCGCCTCGCAGGCCTACAGAATATTCCCGGCCACCGCCGCGGCGCCGCTGACGGCCCCCGAGTTCGCCGTCTCCTCCTTGCTGGCCGGGGCGACGGTCGCCGGCCTCATCCCCAACACCACCTACTTCCGCTTCGTGACCGCCTACACCGAATGGGGGGACAGTCACCCCTCGTCTTCCGTCTCGACCCACACCCTCGCCGCTCTTCCCGCCGGCGCGGCGACGCCCTTCACCGGGATGACCGCGACGGGCCTCACCGTCAACTGGACGGCGGGCTCACCGTCGAACCCTTCCTACACGCGCTACGAGCTGCAGTCCGCCCTCGACAACGGATTCACGACCGGCCTGGCCGCGGACTTCGTCGTCGGCCTGGCGTCCTCGCCGTCGAACCTGACGCCGAACACGACCTACTACTTCCGCGCCCGCGCCGTGAACCTCGACGGCGTGCCCACCGCCTACACGGCAACGATGACGACGGCCACATTAGCGCAGACGCCGGGCTCGCCCGCCTTCGGCGCGGTCAACGTGACGAGCGCGGTCTTCACCTGGTCGACGGGGAACAACCCATCCGACACCCTCTACCAGGCCGAGGTCTCCTCGGACAACTTCTTCTCGCTCAATGGGACGTCCGCCACGCCGGCGTCCTCGGCGATCTTCTTCGCCCTGACCCCGGGCGGTCAATACTTCTTCCGCGTGCGCGCCCTCAACCGCCTGGGCGCCGCCGGCGACTACACGGCCTCCGTCTCGACGAGCGTGGGCAATCTCTCCGACGTCAGTCCTCCAGGCGTGCCCGGCACGCCCGTCACGGACCGCGCGTTCTCCTACGACGGCAGCGTCCTCTTCCTCTGGAGTGCGGCGCAAAGCGGGGTCGGCATTCTCGACTACGAACTTCTCGTCGGCAGCTATCCGGGCGGCAACGACGTCTTCAACGACCGCGTTCCGGTTTCCAGCTACACGGCGACGGGGCTCTCCACCGGGCGGACCTACTACGCCCAGGTCCGCGCCCGCAGCAACGCCGGCATGGTCGGGCCCTTCTCGGGAGTGAGCGTGGGCGTGCCCGTCTTCAAGACGGCGGAGGCGGCCGCCGTCGCGAAGCCTTTCTCCTGGCCCAACCCCTTCGACCCGGCGCAGGGCCCCGCGCAGATCGCTTTCCATCTCGACGAGGGCGCGGACGTGGTCATGCGCGTCTACACCCTCCAGGGAAGGCCGCTGCGCGCGACGAGCCGGCGCTACGCGACGGGAGGCAACCAGATCCTGGCCTGGGACGGCAAGGACGACTCCGGGGTGCGCGCGGCCCCCGGAGGCTACGTCGTTCTCATCAGCAAGAGATACTCCGGCCGCACGGAGAACCAGAAGGTCAAGGTGGCGGTACTCTACTGATGAACCCCTTGCGCTCGCTCGCCGCCAAGCTCTCCCTGTTGACCAGCCTCTTCACGCTGGGCGTGCTGGCCCTCGTCTCACAGGGAATCTTCCGGCAGATCGAGCAGGGGCTTATCGGCGAGATGCGCGTGCGCGCCGAGTTCTTCTCCCGTTCCGCGCGGGAGGCGCTCTTTCCAAAGCCCGACCTATTCTCCCTGCACTTCCATGTCGAGGAGCTCCTTAAGGAGAAGGCCGTCACCTACGCCGCGGTCGTCGATTCCGAGGGCCGCGTGGTGTCGCACTCCGACCCAAGGCTCATCGGGGAGGTTCTGGACGATCTCGTCTCGGCGCGCGCCCTCGCGGCCGAGGAGACCCTCCTTCAGAGACGCCCCGACGCGACGGGCGCCAGCTATGAGCTGGCTGTGCCCCTGCGCGTGGGAAACCGCCGGGTGGGAACGGCGCGGTTGGGATTTGATGAGTCCTCCATCCAGTCGGCCCTTCAGGCGCAGAAGCGGCGTCTTCTCACTTTGGCTACGCTCGTGGCCCTCGTGACGATCCTGGGGACGGTGTCCATCGTCGGCTGGATCACGCGCCCCCTGCCGCGTCTGGCCGCCGCCGCGCGAGAGATCGCGCTTGGAAAGTTCGACGTCCGCGTGGATTGGCGCAGCCGCGACGAGATCGGGCTCCTCGCCAAATCGTTCAACGATATGGCCGCGGCCAATTCCGTGCTCTTCGCCGCCATCAACCAGGAGAAGGAGAAGCTCGCCACCATCGTCCACGAGACCCGGGAGGGGATGGTGTGGACCGACGCCCAAGGCGGCATCCGGCTGATCAATCCGGCCGCGCGGGCCCTGCTGGGTTGTGGGGAGTCGCCCCCGGACGGCCTGGCGAGCGCTTTGACCGGCTTCGAGTCCCGTCCCGCGCTTGCAACCGTCATCGAGGCTCGCGCCCGAATCACCGCCTTCGAGTTCCACCGCCAGGAGCCCAAGCTCCTCATCCTCTCCGGCGTGGCCGACCGCCTGGGCAGCGACCAGGAGCCCGCCGGACTGCTCTTCATCTTCCACGACGCGACCCTGGAGAAGCGGGGGGAGAGCATCGCCCGCAACTTCCTCTCCATCGTCTCCCATAAACTGCGGACCCCGCTGGCCGTGGCCCTCGGCTATCTGGACATCCTCCTCTCCGGCGAGAATCTGGATGACTCGCAAAGGAAGGCCCTCGTGAAGATCCAGCAGGAAGACCAAAAACTCCATATCCTCGTCGAGAAACTGATCATATTCTCGCTGGCGCAGAGCCCCGAGAACATCGTGCTCGACAGGGGCGCGGTGGACTTGACCGACGTCGTTGACGAGGCCCTCAAGTCCCTGGGTGAGCGTGCGGCGGGGCCCGGCGTCCGCGTGCGTTGGGCGCGTGAGGAGGCCGCCGGCCTTCCCGGGTTCGCGGGAGATCGCGTCCTTCTGCGCCAGGCCGTGGCCAACCTCGTGGAGAACGCGATCAAGTTCAACACGGGCCCAAAGAAAGAAGTCCGGATCTCCGCCTCGCTCCGGGGCTCGGGACTGAGGGTTTCGGTCCAAGACAACGGCCCCGGCATCCCGAGCGAGGAACACCCCAAGCTGTTCCGGAAGTTCTACCAGATCGACGACGACTTCACGGGCCAGATCCCCGGGTTCGGCCTGGGATTGGCTTTCGTCAAGAACGTGGTCGAGGCCCACGGGGGCACCGCCGGGATGACGTCCATCCCCGGCGGCGGCAGCGAGTTCTACTTCGACCTTCCGCTCGCGGCGCCGTGACCGGCGCGGTCAGGCGGCGGAGGCGAAGTATTCCTTGGACTTGGCCGTGTCGGGCTTCATGGTCTTCTTGCCCTGGTTCCAGTTCGCCGGGCAGACCTCGCCGGTCTTCTCGACCTGCTGGAAGGCCGCCAGCACGCGCAGGGTCTCCTCGACCGAGCGGCCCACGCCGAGGTCGTGGACGACGCTGTAGGCCACCTTGCCCTTGGGGTTGATCAGGAAAAGGCCGCGCAGGGCCACCGCGTCATTGATGAGCACGCCGTAGTCGCGGGCGATCTTCTTGGTGATGTCGGAGAGGATGGGATAGGCGATGTCGCCCAGCCCTCCTTCCTTGCGAGGGGTGTTGGTCCAGGCCAGGTGGGAGAACTTGCTGTCCACCGAGCAGCCCAGGACCTCGCAGCCCAGCTTCTTGAAGTCTTCATGGCGCTCGGAGAACGCGACGATCTCCGTCGGGCAGACGAAGGTGAAGTCGAGGGGGTAGAAGAACAGCGCCACCCACTTGCCCTTGTAATCGGAGAGGGCTATCTCCTTGAAGCCCTTGCCCACGAGGGCCTCGGCCTTGAAGTCCGGCGCATCTTTTTGAACGAGAGTATCAGCCATGTCTTTCGCCTCCTCTATTTTTCAGCTCGTCTTGGATCCGGCGGCCTTGGCGCACTTGGCGCAGCAGCCGTGAAAATGAACGGAATGTCCCGCGACTTTGAACCCCGGAAGCGACGGAACGGCCACCGCGTCCAGCTTCGGGTCGAAGACGTCGACGATCTTGCCGCAGGAAACGCAGACCGCGTGATGGTGTACCGCCATGCAGGCGTCGTAGCGCGCCTGAGCGACCTGCGAGGGCACGCGGGACACCATGCCCATGTCATGCAGGATCTGGAGCGTCTTGTAGACCGTGGCCAAGGAGAGGCTTGGGTAGCTCTTCTTGAGGGCATCGTAAAGAGACTCCGCGCTGGGATGATCCTTGCGTGCCGCCAGTTCCTCATAGACCGCCAGGCGCTGATGGGTCAGCGGGACCTCCTTCGCCTTGAAGAAGCCTTGGATTTCTTCTCTTGTCTTCATCGCTGCTCCTGAGTGGATAATTATTATCCAACAGGAACATAGCATAAAGCGAGCGGGGTGTCAAGGCCCACGACAGGGCCACAACCCCTGTGGGCGGCAAATGGCGTAGAATCTGGGCCGTGATCGCCGCTTTCGCCGTTTTTTCAGCCGCGTTGATTGTCACGAGCCGGGGATTCGGGGGCCACCTGTTGGCTCACCCCGGCGCCCTGGACGCGACTTCGGTTTCGCTGTGGCTGACGCGGGCAATCCTGCCCCTGCTCGGCGCGCTGGCGTGCTGGTCGGCGTGCCTGGGTCTCGGCCGGCGGGCGGCCCGCGCCGCCGGGTTCAAGCCCGGGGACGTCGTCGCGGCGGCGCTCGGGCTGGGGTCGTTCGCGCAGGCCGTCTTCCTCCTCGCCTGGGCCGGAGTCTTGAACCGCCCCGCCCTGGCCGCGCTTGCCGTCGCGGCGGCGGCTTTGGCCTACCCTTTAAGAGCCCGTTCCATTCCGATGCCCCCGCGCCCCCGCGCCCTGTGGCAGGAACTCGCCGCCGGACTGCTCGCCTTCGCGGCGTTCGCAGTGCTCGCGACCTCTCTGGCGCCCACGCTTGAGTGGGACGTCCGCGCCTATCACCTGGCTTTGCCCGAGATCTACCTGCGCGCGGGCGGCCTGCGCGACCTGCCGTGGATGATCCACTCGCATTGGCCGCGCCTGATGGAGACCTTCTACGCCTTGCCCCTCGCCTTCGGCTCCGACTCGACCGCGGCGCTGATCCACGCCGGCGCCGCTGCACTCCTCGTCGGGGCGACGGCCGCGAGCGCCGGAAGCGCCGCCGCGGGCTGGGCCGCGGCCTTGACCCTCGCGGGGCAACCCGCGCTGCTGCGGACGGCGGCGGCCGCGCACTGCGACGCCGCCTCGGCGCTCTTCGTCTTCGCCGCCGCGCTCGCGCTCTCGCAGTGGGAGGAGAAACGCGCCGACGCGACGCTCGTCATCGCCGGCCTGCTCGCCGGCCTGGCAGCCTCGACCAATCTTCTGGGCGTCGCCGCTCTCGGCGCGTGGACGGCGGTCCTGCTCTGGAAGACGCGCCGCGCCCGCGACGCCGCCCTCTTCGCTTTCGCGGGAGCGCTCATGCTCGGGCCGTGGCTGTGGACGACCTGGCACGCGACGGGCGATCCGGTCTGGCCGTTCTTGAACATCGGCGCCGACGCCGCCGGGCTGGCGGCGCGCTATCTGCGCTCCAACCGCTGGAACCTGCCGCCGCCCGCGTCCTTGCTCGCGCACGACGGGCCGGGCTTCCTCGTAATCCCGACGCTCGCGCTGTTCGCCTTATCGCGCGGCCGTCGCCCGACCGCCTCGGGCGTCGAGCGCTGGCTGTGGCTCGCCGCGCCCGCCTACGCGGTTCTCGCCTGGCGCCACAACGAGGCCTGGCGCTTCCTGATGCCGGTCTGGCCCGCGTTCGCGCTCGCCTCCGGCCGCTCGGCCTCTGCCGCGCTCGCCGGGGGGCCGGCGCGGCGCGCCGCCGCCGCGGCCGCCGTGCTCGCCGCGGGCCTACCCGTCCTGTCGCTCTCGCCCAACAACGCCTTGTTCGCCGTCTTCGGGGTCCGCTCCGACGCCGCGCCCGACGCCGACCGGCGCGAGCTGTTTCTCGAGCGCAGCGTCGACGTCGCCGCGTTCTACCGCGAGGCGCGCGCGGTCCTGCCGCCCGGAGCGAAGGTCCTGCTCTTCCGCGAAGTGCGCGGCTACCAAGCGGGGTTCGACCATATCTGGGGCGACCCGATGAACCAGACGGCGCTCGACTACCGCCGCCTCGCCGGCCCCGACGAGCTGGCCGCGCGCCTCAAGGAACTCGGCGTCACCCATGTGCTGGATCACCCCGGCTCGCACCTGTACAAAGAAGACCCGGCCTACTACGACGCGCGCACGCTCGGCCTGATGTCGGCCCGCCTGGCGCGCGGCGCGCGGCCCGTGCTCGTCCGCGAGGGGATCGCTCTTTATGAACTCTAGCCGCGCGAGCGCCCTGTTCGCCGCCGTCTTCGCCGCTCTCTGCGGCGTCCTGGTCCTGCGCACGGGTGCCACCTACGACGAGCCGCCTTACGCCGCGGTCGCCGAGCTCTACAGGAAGGGGCAACCGGGGCAACTCGCACGCGAGTACCCGCCCCTGCCGTCCTACCTGCGCGCCCTGGCGATGAGCCCGCTGTCGCCGTCCTTGCCGCTTCCGCCCGCCGGCCGTGCAAAAGAAATTAGTAATTGTTTAGCGCCTTCCTGACCCGGCCTCCGATCCCGCCCGTGTAAAAATAA
>CAYHNV010000004.1:0-41554 GCA_964358065.1 uncultured Elusimicrobia bacterium
TTGCCCCGGGCGCGGCTTTTGTTCAGCCAGGCGACGACGCAGGCTCAGCGCGGCCAGGCCCTCGCCGCTTTGAGCCGGGCCGCCGCGGCCGCGCCGGCCGACGTTTGGGACAAGCGGCCGGCCGCGCAGTTGAGCGAATGGGACGTCGCCCGGGCCCTCTTGCCGGGCGAGGCGCTGAAGGTCGTGGGTCCGGTCTCTTCCGTTGCGATGACCTCCGACCGAGGCGTCATCGTCCTCGGCGGTCCCGGCGGAGGCGTTGTCTTCCGCCGCGACGCGGCCGGCCGATACGCCGCGGCCGAGCCGGCGATTCCAGACGCCGTCCGTTCCGTGGCGGTGACTCCTGATGGCCGCGTCATTGTCATGGGAGATCAGGTCTTCCGGGACGGCCGGCGGCATGCTTTGCCGCTGCCGGAGGGCTTCGACGGGGAGAAAATAACCGCCGTGACCATCACGCCCGACGGCCGGACCCTCGTCATCGCGGGCCTCTTTGGGCAGCATGTCCTGGGCTGGGACGACGCTCAAGGCTACATATTCACTCAGTCACTGTATGTGAAGCATGTCGTCAGCGCCTCGGCCGTCACCTCCGACGGTCGGACCATCGTTCTTGGCGGCTGGAGCGGCCCCTCCGTCTTCCGGGATGGCCGTCAACTGGCCCTGTCCGGACCGGAGTTTTTATCAGCAAGGACCGGAGCCGTGGCGCTCACGCCCGACGGCAAGACTTTGGTCGTGGGCCTTAGGCCTGGGGGGGCGGCCGTGTGGGTCTGGAACGAGGCGGCGCAAGCTTATCTCGCCGGCCCCGAGCTGAGTTCGATTGACGCGATCAGGGCCTTGGCCGGCACGCCCGACGGTCGGACCATCATTGCGGGCGCCGGTCCTCATATCCGCTGCTATGCGCTCGATGAGGGGGCGCGGCGATATCAGAATGTCGCCGGCGTGCTGCATGACCACGACGTCGCCTCCTTCGCCGTCGCCGATGACGGCCGCACGCTCGCGGTCGGCGCCAAGGACGGCGTCAAGGTCTATTCGTTCAAGCCGTTCATCGTCCGGGACGCGAAGACGGCGGTCGTGCTGGAGGACGGGCGCGCATTGGACCGCCGGCGGCTGCCCGATTTGGTCGAGGTCCCCGCCGTGTCCGCGCGCCGGCCGTTGCAGGCCCTTCAGGCGGCCCAGTCTGATTACGTCATGGCGAACGACGACGCCCAGCGCGCCGGGGCCCTGGCCCAGGCCGCGCGAGTGCTCCAAGCCCACGACCGTGACTTCCCCTGGCAAATGCGGCCGGCGGGTCAATTGAAGGAGCTGGAGCCGGCCAAGGCCGTCACCCTTCGGGAAGAGCTTCCCACCTTTTCAGAAACCGTCTCGCGTGACAGCATGCATTTAGGCGTCATCAAGTCTTTGGATGAAGAGACGGTCTTGGTTCGAGGTCGCGGCGAGCAAATCCGGATATATAAACGCGACGGCGCGGGCTACCGAAATATCATCGCTCGTCGGCTTATGGGCAGCTTCCCCGCTCTCAGCCCCGATGGAAAGCGCCTCGTCATCGCCAACGGGTACAAAGGCGCCATTCAAATCTATCGCGTGGAGGACTCGGGCCTTGCCCTCCTTCACGAACTGCCCGGTCAAGAGAAGGATATCGCGGGCCTGGCCCTGAGCGATGATTTGAACGTCGTTTTCGTGGCCAAAAAGACCGGTCTCACTGATTATTCATTGGGGGCCTATCGCGGGACTCGGAGGCTGTGGACGAAGCCCTTGACTATGGTGCCGAGCAAGATCATCCCCTCGGCCGATGGAAGAACCTTGGTCGTCAGGTATTATGAACGACATGCGGCGGACCCCGAGATACTCCATTGGGACGGCGTCGCCGGCGCTCCGTCTTCCGCATCCATACGGGAATGGTTGCACGCGGGCAACAGGCACGAGGTCCCGATTCTGATCTCCGCCGCAGGAACGATCTGGTTCGCCCAACGTGAGCCCAACTTCCGACAATCCATTGTCAGAGCCCTGCGCTGGGATGTGCCCGCCGGGAAATACGTCGCTGTTTCGCATTGGTTGGTCGATGCGCCTATCGAGGACATCGCCGTCAGCCGGGATGAGAGGACCGTGCTCCTTCGTTTGCCGGAAGCCGTGGCGGCCTTCCAACGCGACGGTGACAACTGGGATTATCGGCCGGCGTGGCGCACGGGCCGCATTCCCGCTCGCACCGGCTTTCTCTCCGTCATGGGGCGGGATCGTTTCGCGATCCAGGGTCTCAAGGACACGCTCGATCTTTACGCCCCGCAGGCCCATCTCATGAAGGACGAGACGACCATGGTCGTTTCGGACACCGGCCGCGAACTGCCCCGCTCCGTCTTGCCCGAAGAGGTCGTGGCCCTGCCCGAGGCCGTCCTGCCGGCGCCGCGAGCGCGGCCGTTTGCCCCGCGCTACGGCGGCAAGCCCTTTTTCTTTGCCGCCGATGAGAAAGGGCGCGTGCGCCTCAATTACCAGGGACGCTGGTTTGAGACCCGGCACCGTCTGCTGCGGTCCGGGGCCGCGCCGGGGGAGTTGGCGCTCTCGGACATCCAGCACCCCTATGCCGTGCCGGCGCGGCCGTTGGCCGAGTCCGACTTCCTGCTGGAGACGCCCGAGCTCGCCGAGATCGAGGGCGGCGTGCTGGGCGCCCAGCGCGCGGGGCGCGCGACGGCGCTTGTCGGCGGCTCCGGCGCGGGCAAGACCGCGATCGCGCGCGAGGTCGCGCTCCTGCGCGGCCTGCCGCTGTTCGTTTTCCAGATGCACGGCGAGCGCGAGCTCGCCGACCTCATCGGCGGCTACCGCGAGGACGCCGAGGGCCGGCTGCGCCTGACGACCCGGACGCCGCTGCTCGACCTGATCGCCCGCGGCGGGGTGTTCGTGCTCGACGAGGGCGCCGTCGGCGAGCGCGGGCGCGAGCTCCTGAGCTGGTTCGCGGGCCTGACGACCGGCGGCGCGCGCGAGATCGTCCTGCAGGAGTTTCCAGGTCGCGAGCGGCGCATCGCCGTCCACCCTGACTTCAGCCTGGTGATCACCGGCAACCTGCCCGAGGAGACCGTCGGGCGCCTGCACCCCAAGAGCGAGGTCACGAGCGCCGTCCATGTCCTGCGCGTGAGCGACGACGACGCTCCCGAGACGTTGGCGCGGCTGTTCGCGCATTTCCTGGGACCGGTCGCGGCCGCACCCGCGGACGTCGCGCGCTGGGGCAAGGTCGTCGCGGAGCTGCATCATGCGCTGAAGCCCGCCATCGGCAAGGAGCTGGGCAAGGACGGGCGTGATCGCTACTATCTCTCCAAGCGCGAGGTCCGCCGCGTCGCGGCCCAACTGCGCCGCGCCTTGGCCGAGCGCCCCGCCGACGACGCGGGTTTCGCCTTCTACGAAGCCCTGCGGACCGTCTACGAGGGCATGTTCCCGCATCCCGAGGAGCGCGCCTTCGTGCGCGGCAAGCTCGCCCCCAGCCCGCTGGCCTCGGAGTTCGATCGGCGTATCGCCCGGGAGGCGGGCGCGCTTTTTCCGAACGCCGCGACCGAAGACGAGGCCCGGGTCTCGGCGTTGACGCGGCGACTCTTCGAGCAGGGCGAGCCGGTGCTGCACTTAGTCGAGCGCGGCGCGCGTTCCGGGGCGGTGGCGCGGGCCGCGGCGGCGTCGCTGTCGGCGCGCCTTGAGCCCGTCGACGCCGCACCCGAGCATGGCGAGCTCGAACTGCTCGGCGGGCTTCTGCCGCGCTTCGGCGCGCGCAGCGCGGGCGCTCCGCGCGCGCGCCTGGCGCGCGGCAAGCTCACCCGATACCTGCTCACGGCCCCGGAGCTTGAGGCACTCGCGCGTTCCCCCGCCAAGCCCCAGCCCGTTGTGTTGTGGCTGCGCAATGTCGACCAGTGGAACGAGGAAATCCGCACGGCGCTCAATGGACTGCTGGAAGACGGCTACCTCGACCTCGAAGATGAGAGCGGGAGCGTCGTCCGTCTGCACCGGCCGCCGCACCTGCACCTGCTTGCGGAGATGCCGGCCGACTCGACGCAGGAGTTCTCCGCGGCCTTCTTTAATCGCTGGGTCAAGGTCGGCGTCGCGCGCGATGACGCGGGGTCCTTTGCGTCCGTCCTGCGCTCGGTCTACGGCCTCGACGCTCTCCAGGCGCACTGGACGGCCGGTCTTTACGGCGCCTTATCCACGCTCGACGCCGAGCGCCGCTGGAGCGACCGCGGCCGCTACGACTTCGGGCCGACCTCGTTCTTCGCGCTGGCCGACGCCCTGCGCGCGGCCAAGAGCGAGGCCCGCCTCGAGGGCCGCCGCGCCGCCGCCGAGACCTTCGCGCGCGAGGCGCGCCGACTCGTGGCCGCGCGTTTGCACGACGACCCACGCGCCGACGAGGTCCCGGATACCCGGCGCTTCGAGCAAGCCCTGTCCGCCGTCCTTGGTTCGGCGCCGCCGCCGGCCGTGCCCCCGCGCCTTGCCGTCGAGGACGGGAGACTCTCTTCGATCGACGGGGTCTCCGTGCGGCCGGGGCGTCCGCTGGGGGCGGCCCTGCGCGAGACCGGCGTGCGCCTGACGCCGAGGATCGCGTCCGCTTTGGCCGTGCTCGCGCGCGCCGATGGGCTGGGCCGCGTGACCGCGCTCGTGGGGGAGACCGGCGCGGCCAAGACCAGCGTGGCGGCTCTGTGGGCCGCGCTGACCGGCCGTCGTTTCTACAAATATCAGGCGCACGCGGGCAGCGAGTCGTCCGATCTCACCGTCGACATCGAGCAGGACGAGTCGGGAGAGTTCCGTAAGCGCGTCAAGGACTTCTATCGCGTCCTGCGCGAGGGCCGCGTCGTGATCGACATCGACGAAGCCAACATCGCCCCTTGGGTGCTGTGGACGCTCGAGCCGCTGCTGCGCGGCGAGAGCCGCGTACACCCGATCTTCCCCGAAGAGGAGTCTTTTGCGATCGGCGACGGCGTCCAGGTCGTGATGACCTTCAACCCCGCGCGCTACTCGGCGCGCAGCGCGATCGACCCGCGCATCATGGAGAACTCAATCGTCGCGTGGATGGATCTTGCCGCGCCCGAGGACGCGGCGCGCGTCGTGGAGTCGTTCTACGGCGTCTGGGAGGAGGGGCCGCCGCCCTCCGTGCCCGCGCCCGCGCGCGCGGCGGAAACGGTCCCGGTCGCACCGGTCGGGCCGCAAGCCCGCGCGCGCGGCGACCGCGACATGATCGCGGGCCGGGAGACCTTCGATGAGTCCCTGCCCGCGCCCGTGCCGCCGCGTGAAGGCCGCAAGCCCGCGCGCGGGGTGTTCACGCCCGAGCTGTTCCCGCACACGCGTCTGCAGGCCTACGACCTCTACGACGTCGCGACCGAGGAGTGGACTCGTTCGGGCGCGCTCACGGCCGTGGCCGCGCCGGCCCCGTTCGGGGCCGAGGCCCGCGCCCGGCAATTGCGCGCGACCCATGATCTTTTCGAGGGCCGCGTCGTTCTCGACCTCGGTTCCGACTGGCAGGTCTTGCCCGCGGCCGGCCCCGGGATGGAATTCCTTGCGCTGAGCGCCCGCGGCCTCGGCGGCGGTCGCGTCTCCCCCGTTCTCGAACTGGCGAAGGACTCGGCCGACAACTATTATGTGCGCGCCAAGACACGGGTCACGGCCGAACTGCGCTACCGCGTCGCCGTGCCGGCGTCCTATTTTGGACGCCCCGTGGCCGAGGGATTGCCTTTCCGCGCTCCGGCCTCTATTCCTGCGGAAGTGCGCCAGGCGCTGGGCCTCATGGGCCTCAGCGGCGCGGAGACCGACTTCCGCGTCGTCTTGCACGCCTTGGTCGATTACTTCCGCGGCTTCTCGCTTGAGGAGAACGGGATCAAGCGTCACGGCGGCTCGCTGTATCTTGACCTTGTGCTTTCCAAGTCCGGCGTCTGCCGTCACCGCGCTTTCGCCTTCGCGCGCACCGCCCTGGGCTTGGGCATTCCCGTTCGCTACGTCGAGTCCGATATCCACGCCTGGGCCGAGATTCTGGTTCCCGGCCGCGGCTGGCAGCGCATCGACCTGGGCGGCGGCGGCGACCCCATGAGCATGGACCTGGCCTCTCTGGCGGGCGAGCGCCACCAGCCGCGCCACAACGACGGTTTGCCCGAGCCCGAGGAACATCGCCGCAACGCCGAGGGCTACGCTCAGCGCACGCAAAAGGCCTTGGAACGGCAGGGCATCGAGCAACACTGCGGCGGCGGCGCCTGCAAGGCCGGTTCGGGATCGGGAGAGGAGGGCGCCAAGAGCCTCGCCGCGGACTCCGCGCGCATGAACCGGGAGATCAAAAATCTCGACCGAGCGCTGGCCAAGGACGCCCTCCTGCACGATGAACTGGCGCCGCTGTTCGCCAGCGGCCGCGGCGACACGCAATTCGTCTTCGACCGGATGCTGCGCGCCCTGCAGGACCGCGTGCGCATCGTCAAACTCAAGGTCAAGCGCGGCTTGGAGATCGATCCGCTGGCCTTCATGCTGCGCAAGCCAAAACCCTTCGTCAAGCGCAAGCGTGAGGAGAAGCTCCAGACGACGGCGGCCGCCGTCCTGCTCGATTTCAGCGGCAGCATGATCGGCGTCAAAACGCAGCTCGCCTACACGATCGCCGCCGTCGGCGACAATTTCTGGAGGCTGCGCGAGGCCGCCCCGGAGCACTTCTTCTACGATCTCTCCGAGTTTACCCGCACGCCCACGACCTCCGTCAAAATGGGCGCGCGCGTGAGCGCTCAAGACAACGCCGACCGCCTTGTGGCCATGGCCAACCGCGCCGGCGAAGGCGGCACCGATATCTGCGCCGCGCTCGAGTCCAAGCTCCGAGACTTCCTCGCCTCGCGCCGGGCGCACGCCGCCCGCGTCAAGTACGTGGTGCTCTACACCGACGGCGCCGACGAGGGCGCGGTCCATTCCGTTGACGGCCGCCCACGGTTGACGCAGCGCGCCGAGAGCCTGTTGGAGAGCTATGCCCGGGCCGGCATCGACGTGATCGTCATCGGCTACGGTCCGGCCGCCGAGCAGGTCCGGGCCTTCGACGGCCCCGGCCGGCACCATGTGCGCATTGACGCCTCGCGCAGCGAGGACATCGCCGAGGCCATCGCCAAGATCGCCGAACTCAAGGGCCGCGGCGCCGGCCGTCTGCCGGACGGCGAGCTCAACTCCCTGCTCCAGATCGCGCCCCATCCGGGGCCTATTCTTGACTAAAAAGGTCAGGTATGGTAAACTGGGGGTGTTCCCTCGCGAACAAGGAGCATCATGACCAATCAGGACGTCAAAGACCTGGCGGGCCGGGAGTACAAGCATGGCTTCCAGTCGGACGTCGAAGCCGACCAGGTCCCCAAGGGCTTGACCGAGGACACCGTCCGTCTGATCTCGAAGAAGAAGAACGAGCCGGCCTTCATGCTTGCCTGGCGTCTGAAGGCTTATCAGCACTGGCTCACGATGAAGGAGCCGTCCTGGGCCGCGGTCGACTACCCGAAGATCGACTACCAGGGCATCATCTGCTATTCAGCGCCGAAGCCCAAGAAGAAGCTGGATTCGATGGACGAGGTGGATCCTGAGATTCGCGCGACTTTCGAGAAGCTTGGCATCCCTCTCGAAGAGCAGAAGATGCTGTCCAACGTCGCCGTGGACGCCGTTTTCGACAGCGTTTCAGTCGCGACGACCTTCAAAAAAACATTGGCCGAGGCGGGGGTTATTTTTTGCTCTTTCTCGGACGCCGTCCACGAACATCCCGCTTTGATCGAGAAATATCTCGGTTCGGTCGTGCCGTACACCGACAATTTCTTCGCCACGCTGAACTCCGCAGTCTTCTCCGACGGCTCCTTCTGTCATATCCCCAAGGGCGTGAAGTGTCCGATGGAACTGTCGACCTATTTCCGGATCAACGCCAAGGACACGGGACAATTCGAAAGGACGTTGATCGTGGCCGAGGAAGGCGCGCAGGTCAGCTACCTCGAAGGCTGCACGGCCCCGATGCGCGACGAGAACCAGCTCCATGCGGCCGTCGTCGAGTTGGTCGCCATGGGCGACGCATCGATCAAGTACTCCACGATCCAGAACTGGTACCCCGGAGACAAGAACGGCAAGGGCGGCATCTACAACTTCGTCACCAAGCGGGGCAAATGCGCCGGGCCGCGCGCCAAAATCTCCTGGACCCAGGTCGAGACGGGTTCCGCCATCACCTGGAAGTATCCATCCTGCATCCTGCTCGGCGAGGATTCGGTCGGGGAGTTCTACTCCGTGGCCTTGACCAACCACCACCAGCAGGCCGACACCGGCACGAAGATGATCCACATCGGCAAGAACACGAGATCGACGATCATCTCGAAGGGGATCTCGGCCGGGCACGGGCAAAACACCTACCGCGGGATGGTGCGCATCGCCAAGTCGGCAGTCGGGGCCCGGAATTATTCGCAGTGCGACAGTCTGCTGCTGGGCGGCGAGTGCGGCGCGCACACCTTTCCGACGCTTGAGGTCGGCAACACCACCGCGACGGTGGAGCATGAGGCTTCGACCTCGAAGATCGGCGAGGACCAGCTCTTCTACCTGCGCCAGCGCGGCCTCTCCGTCGAGGACGCCGTTGGGATGATCGTCAACGGCTTCTGCAAGCAGGTCTTCAACGAGCTCCCGCTTGAGTTCGCCGTGGAGGCCCACAAACTCATGAACATCTCCCTCGAAGGGAGCGTCGGTTAAGGAGCCAAATGCTCAAGATCAAGGATCTTCATGCCACGGCCGGCGGCAAGGCCATTCTCAAAGGCCTCTCGCTGGAGGTCAAGCCCGGCGAGGTCCACGCCATCATGGGCCCCAACGGCTCGGGCAAGAGCACCCTGTCCTACGTGCTGGCCGGACGCGGCGGCTACGAGATCACCGGCGGGAGCGTCGAGTACCAGGGCAAGGACCTTCTGACGATGGAGCCCGAGGTCCGGGCGCGGGAAGGCATCTTCCTGGCCTTCCAGTACCCCGTGGAGATCCCAGGCGTCTCGAACAAGTATTTCCTCAAGGCCGCCTACAACGCGCAGCGCAGGCACCGCGGCGAGCCCGAGATGGACGCGGGGGCGTTTCTGCGGTTTGTCAAGGAGAAGGCCAAGCTCGTCGAGATGGACCCCGCCTTCCTGAACCGCTCGGTCAACGAGGGCTTCTCCGGCGGAGAGAAGAAGCGCAACGAGATTCTCCAGCTGGCCGTGCTCGAGCCGAAGTTATCGATCCTCGATGAGACCGACTCGGGCCTGGACATCGATGCGCTCAAGATCGTGGCCAACGGCATCAACAAGATGCGGTCTCCCCGGAGGGCCTTCGTCGTCGTCACGCACTATCAGCGTCTGCTCGATTGCGTCGTGCCCGACTTCGTCCATGTCCTTTCCGGCGGCCGGATCGTGAAGTCCGGCGGCAAGGAGCTGGCCCGGCAGTTGGAGAAAGAGGGTTACGGCTGGATCGAGTCCGAGAGGGCGGCCAGATGACGGAGTTCCTCTCGGCTCTGCGTCCGCCCGCCGGCGGGGTGAGGTGGCTGGACGCCGCGCGCGAGGCCGCCCTGGCCTCCTTCCGTGCCCGGGGTCTGCCGACCTCGAAGACCGAGGACTGGCGCTTCACGCCGATCGACCCCGTGTCCAAGACTGATTTCGAGGCGGCCGGACGGCCGCGGGTCCGGGGAGGTTTCGGCAGTCGAGCCCTCTGCCCCATCGCCTTCCACCGCATCGTCGTTCAGAACGGACGCGTCCTTCCCGGCGGAGAAGGTTCTTCGTATTCGGATCTCCCCGCGGGCGTGCGGGTCCAAAGCCTGGCGTCGGTCCTGCGCGACGACCCGGACTCGCTGAAGACGGCCTTCTCCCGCGGCTTTGATCAGGACGGCCTTCCTTTCGCCTCGCTCGCGGCGGCTCTGTTCCGGGACGGGGTGCTCATCCGGGTCGCGCGTCATGCGCGCCTGGACAAGCCGCTGGCCGTGCTCCTCGATTCGGGCGATGGCGACACGGGGCGGCCGCAGATGGCGCATGTGCGCCTTCTGATCGTTCTCGAGGAGGGGGCCTCGGCGGAGATCGTCGAGGAGTCCGTCGGCTCGTGTCGCGCGCGCTTTTGGACCAATCTGCTGACCCAGGCCGTCCTGGGCGAGGGGGCTTCTCTTAAGCACTACCGCCTCCAGCGCGAGAACGAATGCGGCATGCAGACCTCGGCGACGTTCGTCGAGGTCGGCGACCGCGCGCGCTATGAGTCTCACGCCTTCAGCTTCGGCGGGGAACTGCTGCGCAGCGACCTGCGCGTGCGCCTGGCGGGCGCGGGCGCTGAGTGCGCGCTCAACGGCCTTGCCCTGGTTCGCGGCCGGGAGGTCGTCGACCATCACTCTCGGGTGGAACACGCCTCTCTCAATGGGACCACCCGCCAGCTCTACAAGGCGGTACTCGATGAGAAGGCCCGCTACGTCTTCGACGGCCTGGTGGACGTCCGTCCCGGCGCGCAGAAGACGGATGCCTGGGTCTATAACAAGAATCTGCTCGTCAGCGATGGCGCCGAGGTGCGCTCCAACCCTGAGTTTAAGATTCGTGCCGACGACGTGTCCTGCAAGCACGGCGGCACGATCGGCCAGATGTCTCTCGAGTCCCTGTTCTATCTGCGCTCTCGCGGCGTCAGCGCCGCGGATGCGCGCCGCATGCTGGTCTATGCCTTCGGCGCCGAGATGATCGAGAGGGTGGCTCTGGACCCCCTGCGCTCCGCGCTGACGGCCGCGCTCCACGCGCGCATGCCGGAGGCCGTCGAGGAGGCCCCATGAACGTCGCCCGGATACGGCAGGACTTCCCGATCCTCAAGCGCCTCGTGCACGGCAAGCCCCTGGCCTATCTCGACAACGCCGCCACTTCGCAGAAGCCGCGCCAGGTGATCGCGGCTCTTGTCGATTTTTACGAGAATCATAACGCAAACGTGCACCGCGGCGTGCACACCCTCTCCGAGGAGTCCACCTCCATGGTGGAGGCCGTGCGCGCCAAGGTCGCGGCCTTCATCAAGGCCCCCAAGCCCGAGACCATCATTTTCACCCGTAACGCGACCGAGTCGATCAATCTCGTGGCCCACGCGTGGGGCCGGAAGTTCCTCAAGGCCGGCGACGAGATCGTCTTGACGGAGATGGAGCATCATTCCAACATCGTGCCGTGGCAGATGCTGGCCGAGGAAAAAGGAGTGAAACTCCGTTTCATCCCGGTCGAGGTCGACGGGACACTCGACCTGGAGAAGGTCAAGGCGGCGATGACGCCGAAGACCAAACTCTTCACCTTCACGGCCATTTCGAATGCCTTAGGAACCGTCAACCCCGTGAGGGAGATGGTCGCAATCGGCAAGACGGCGGGAGCAGTCGTCCTGGTCGACGCGTGCCAGTGGGCCCCGCATCGGCCCATTGACGTCGGTTTGTTGGGTATGGACTTCATCGCCTTCTCCGCCCATAAGATGCTGGGCCCCACGGGGATCGGCGTCCTTTGGGGCCGCGAGGAGCTTCTCGAGGCGATGGATCCCTTCCTCGGCGGCGGAGACATGATCTCGCGCGTGACGCTGGAGAAGTCCGCTTGGAACGCGCTGCCTTTTAAGTTCGAGGCCGGCACGCCCAACTTCGCGGACGCCGCGGCTTTCGGCCCGGCCCTGGACTACCTGAACACGGTCGGTCTCGACGTCCTGCGCAAGCATGAGGAGACTCTTGCCTCCAAGGCCCGCGCCATCCTGGAGGCCGAGCCTTCCGTGACCCTGCTCGGTCCGCGGGATCCGGCGAAGCGTTCGGGCGTGGTCTCCTTTAATATCGCCGGACTGCACCCGCACGACGTCGGGACGGTATTCGACCTGGAAGGCGTGGCGATCCGCGTGGGTCATCACTGCTGTCAGCCCCTGATGCACAAACTCAAGTGCGGCGGGACCGCGCGGGCCAGCTTCTATCTCTACAACGATGAGTCCGACCTGGAAGCCCTGGCGCGAGCGCTCAAGCGCACCCTCGAGTTCTTCAAGGTTGCGGCGAAGGCGGGAGCGGCTTGATGGAGGGCGATGCGGAGCTCCAGGACCTCTACCGCGAGGTGCTTCTGGATTATTATCGTTCGAGCGCGCGCAAGGGGATGTTGGACCCGGCGGACCTGCGCGCCCACGGCATCAACCCCGTCTGCGGCGACGAGATCGAGATTACCGTGCGTCGCCAGGGGGGGCGGATTGCGCAGTTGCGCTACAGCGGCCACGGCTGTGTCATCAGCCAGGCGTCGGCCGCGATGATGGCGGAGGCTCTCGAGGGCGCCAGCGTTGAGCGCGCCAAGGAACTCGTCAAGGCGTTCAAGGCGATGATGCTGGAGAACGCTCCGGCTGCGACTCTTCCAGAGGAGCTGGAACAGCTCTCCGCGCTGGAGGGCGTGCGCCGCTTCCCCCTGCGCGTCAAGTGCGCCACCCTCGGCTGGAACACGGTCCTTCAGGGCCTCGAGAGACCGCAAGTCACCTATCGGATGATCGGCCAGGCTCTCCAGCCCGTCATGGACCCGGAGATTCATATGAGCGTCGTGGACCTGGGCCTCATCTACGGGGCGTCTCTGGAGGAGTCCGCCAAGGGCCTGGCCGCGAAGGTGACCATGACCCTCACCTCGCCCGCCTGCCCCTACGGCCCGATGCTGCTGGCTGCGGTTCACTCCGCGCTGGCGAAGATTCCGGGGGTCAAGGACGTGGACGTGGATCTGGTCTTCACGCCCGGGTGGGACCCCCGCGCGATGGCGACTGAGGAAGCCAAGGAGCTGCTGGGCTTGTACTGATGTCGGAGGCTTGATGAGGATCACGAGTTCGATCGATTACGCCGCACGACTCATGCTGACGCTCGCGCGCGAGCACGGCAAGTCTCCCGTCGCCGCGGAGCGTCTCGCCGAGTCCGACAGCATCCCGTCCGACTATGTCAGCCAGATCCTGGTCAAGCTCCGGCGCGCGGGCATCATCTCGAGCCACCGCGGCAGCTCCGGGGGTTACGCCCTCTCCCGCCCGCCCGCGCAGATCACGCTCGGCCAGGTCGTGCGCGCCGTCGACCGCGATGTCTTCGAGGATGTCTGCGGCAAATACGATGCGGGCGTGAAGGACTGCCGTCATCAGGAACACTGCTCGATCTCGCCGGTCTGGCGCCGTCTCGGGGGGGTCATCAACGAGTACCTCGAGAGCGTGACTTTGGCCTCGCTCTTAAAGGCCTCTTCCGGCGCGTGCGGTGCCGAGCCTCTTTGGCTCGCTAAAATCTCAAAAAGCTGATCTTCAGCGGGAGACATCATGACCATCCAGAAACGTGTCGAGAAGGTCCTTGAAAAGATCCGTCCCTACATCCAGTCCGACGGCGGAGACATCTCCCTGGTCGCGGTCGACGAGGCCGCCGGCATCGTGAAGGTCACCCTGCACGGCGCTTGCGGCTCCTGCCCGAGTTCGCAGGCGACGCTCAAGAACGGTGTCGAGCGCATGATCCGTCAGGAGATTCCTGAGATCAAGGAAGTCGTCGCGGTCTGAGCGTGCCGAAGCGCCTCGAGCTTCACTGCCATTCCATCTATTCGGACGGGACTCTCTCCCCGGTCGAGCTCGTGGCGCGCGCGGTCCAGAACGCGGTGGACCTTCTGGTGCTGAGCGACCATGACACCGTGTCGGGCGCGGCCGAGCTTTTTGCCGCCGGGTCCAGGGCGGACCTGGAAGTCCGCCTCGGCATCGAGATCAACTGCGCGGGCTCGGGCGCGGCCGACCGCGTTCATATTCTGGGATACGGTTTTAAGCCTGACGCGCCTGGATTTTCCGAACGCCTCGCCGAGTTCCGCGAGCGCCGCACCCTCAGGGCCCAACGCATCGTTGAGAAGCTCCGCGCCTTCGGAGTCGCGATCGACTTCGAGGCCGTGCGCGCCGGCGCGTACGAGACCTTGGGCCGGCCTCATGTCGCGGACGCCCTGCGGCGTCTCGGCGTCGTCAAGAGTCGTCAGGAAGCCTTTGAACGATTCCTGATCAAAGGAAAGCCCGGCTATGTGGATTCGATGGGCCCCAGCCCGGCGGAGGCCATCGCTCTCATCCGCGACGCGGGCGGCGTCGCCTGCCTGGCTCATCCTCAGACGGCCGGCAAGGAGGGGGAGCTCGATGAGTTGCATCGTGCCGGTCTTCAGGGCATTGAGGTCCTCTACTCGGGGCACACTCCTTCCCAGGTCCGCGCATACGGCCATTGGGCCCGGAGTCGGGGCCTGCTGGCCTGCGGCGGCACCGATTTTCACGGCCCGCGCACGGGGCGTGACGCGCGTCTCGGCATCGAGTATGATGACGACGCCTATGCCGCGCTCATCGAGAGGTTCGAAGAATGCTTGTGATCGCTCACCGGGGCGCTAGCGGTCACGCGCCCGAGAACACGCTGGCTTCCTTCAGCCGCGCCCTCGCGATGGGTGCTAGGGCCATCGAGCTGGACGTGCACCAGACCCTGGACCATGAGCTGGTCGTGGCCCACGACGACGACCTGCGCCGCTGCGGCCGCGACCGCCGGCGCCTGAAGGCCCTGCATTGGGACGAGGCGGCGGAAGTGGACGTGGGCTCCTGGTTCGACAAGAGCTTCGCCGGAGAGCGTCTGCCTCGTCTTGACGAGGTCTACGACCTCGTCCCGCCTTCCGTCGAGCTCCATGTGGAACTCAAGCACGGCTCCCGGATATATCCGGGCATTGAGGAGCGCGTGGTGGACCTGGTCCATAAGCGCGGCGGACTTTCCCGCACCTTGATCTCCAGTTTCGACCACGAGGCCCTCTACTCGGTGCGCTCCCTTGACGAGAAGGTGCGTCTCGGCTATCTTCTGGGCTTGACGACACTGAAGACCGCCGTCCGCGAGATGAAGGACATCGCCGCCGAGAGCCTCAACTGCTCCATGCGCCAGGCCAACGCCCGCCTGCTCAAGGCCGCCCACGACCGCGGCTTCCGGGTCCTGGTCTATACCGTCAACACCCCCGCCGACCGCGACCGGCTCGCCCGCCTCGGCGTGGACGGGATCTTCTGCAATTATCCGGAGCTGGACCTGTGGCGCTAAAAGCGCCGGAGCCGTCCCCCGCGCAACTCGCGACCGAGGTCGAACGCCTGACGGACAGGGGCCTGGCCGACCTCGGCTGGCGCTGCGCGGAGCTCGAGCGCGCAGCGCGTCTGAGCTGGAGGATCAACAGCCTCAAGGTTTCCACGAGCACCGTCATCCCCGCGCACGTCTACCAGCGTCCCGAGGTCCTGCTCGGCGTGGCCGACTTCGTGGGCGATTCCTACAAGCTCGCCCGCATGTGCGCCGAGTCGTCGGCCAAGCGCGTCGTGTTCTGCGGCGTGCGTTTCATGGCCGAGACGGCGAAGATCCTCGATCCCGAGAAGGAGGTCCTTCTGCCTGCCCCGGAGGCGGGCTGTTCGCTTTCCGAGTCTATTTCGGCGGCTCAGGTGCGCGCACTGAAGAAGGCCCATCCCGGCGCGCCGATCGTCACCTATATCAACACCTCGGCGGAGGTGAAGGCGGAGTCCGACGTGGTCGTGACCTCGGCCAACGCCCCAAGGATCTTGCGGAAGCTCTACGCCGAGCATACGAAGATCGTCTTCATCCCGGACGCCATGATGGGCCGCAATCTTGCCTCGGAACTCGGCAAGAAGCTGGGAGAAGAGCTGGTGATATGGGACGGTTCCTGCGTCGTCCATGAGAATTTTGACGCGGCCTCGGTCGAGTTCTACCGGAAGATGTATCCGGGCGTGAAGATCCTGGCCCACTTCGAGTGCAGTCCGGGCCTGGTTTCCGTCGTTGACTTCATGGGCGGCACCGGCGGCATGATGAAGTGGGTGGGTGAGCATAAGGCCCCATCCTACATGCTGCTGACCGAGTGCGGGTTGGGAGATCTCGCCCGCACGCGATTTCCCGACAAGGTCTTCGTGCCCATGTGTCGGCTTTGCCCGTACATGAAGGCGACCGACCTCTCCCGCATCCTGCGGGCGATGGAGCGTCCCGCCGCCTCCCAGCGCATCCTGGTCCCTGCCGCGATTGGCGAGCGGGCGCGCCGTCCCATTGCGAGGATGTTCGAGCTCGCCGAGGACGGGTCGGCTTCGTGAGCCCCTGGCAAGCCTGGACGGACGAAATTTTCGCTGTCGCAAAAAATATTAATAGGCCGGTCTTGGCCGTGGTCGGCCCGCGCGTGCCCGAGTCCTTGCGCGCGGATGAAGCGTCGATCGAACGCCTCTTCCTCGCGGTCTTGGTCGACTGCGAGGAGCGTCCGGACGCCGCCGTCCGCATCGGGCGTGGCCGCGCGGTCGTGCTGGACTCTCGGGGCGCGCGTCGTGCCGTCTTGCCATTGCCCGCCTCCGGACTGAGCGCGACGCTCGAGCGCCTGGCGGCCGAGGCCGTCTCTTTGAGCGGCGGCCGCCCGGAACCGGAAGTCCCGGCGTGGACGGGGGCGGTGCGCCGGGAGCCCTTCGGCGCGGTCCCGGAAGAGCCGATCCTGGAGCAGGCCTTTGCCGCAGCGCGCCAGGCGGCCGCCGCCGGAGAGCCGGGCCTCGACGTCCTGGAAGCCCTCGTCTATGCCGCCTCCGAAAGGGCGGACCACGAGGCCCGTGCTCTCCTTGAAAAGTCGCTCGACCGGCTCCTGGCGGGTCCGTGCTGGGATCATGAGCGCCGCCTGTTCCGTGCCGACGGGGAGTCCGCGCTTCTGGCCAACGCGCGACGCTCTCGTCTGCTGTGGGACGCTTACGCCCTGACCTATTCGGCCCGCTGGCGCGAGGCGGCCGAGAGTTCGAGCCTTTTTATGCTGAAGAGTCTTTTTGAGCCCGGCATCGGGGCCTTTCGCCGCGTTCCGGCGCCGGCGCCGGCCGTCTTCACCGCCGACGCCAATGCCCAGGCCGTTCTGGCGCTTCTGCGCGCGGCCGCCTTCGGCGTCCCGGGCGCGGGCAAGGCCGTGGGGAAGACGCTGGCCTTCCTCCGTGGGCTTTATGATCCCCTCCTGGGTCTTCAGCACTCCTGCGATGGCGGGGGGGCGTCGGTGTGCGGACTGCTTTCCGATGCCGCCTGGACGGCGCTCGCCTTCGCCGAGGCGTCGCAGGCCACGGGCCTCAAGCCTCACCGTGAGTTCGCCGACGCCCTCCTGCGCTTCCTTTTCCAGGAACTATGGGAACGCGATGGGGGCGGCTTCCTCGACCGCGTGCCGCGCCCCTCGGACCCGCTCATCTTGCGTGAGCCGCACCTGGACCCGGGTCTCAACGCCGTGGCACTCGAGGTCTGCTGGCGTCTCCATCACCTTAAGGGCAACACGAACTATCGTCGCTGGCTTGACTGGGGCCTGCGCGGCGCTTGGTCCGCGGCAGCGCCGGGTCCGGCGGGTTTCTTCAGCCTGGCACGGGTGGCGGACATGGCTGCGCGAGGTCGTCTGGATATTGAGCTGGTCGGTCGTGTCGGAGGGGCGCGTTGCGTCGAACTTTTGGGCGCGGCTGTTCGCCAGTACGCGCCGCGCGCCATCATCTCCATTGTCGATCCCGACGACCAGGATTACATCCTGGCGCATAAGCTGACCGCCGAGTCCTATCCGCGGCTCTTCGGCTGCGGGGCGGACCTGCGCAGGCTCTGCGACACCGATGACCCAGCGCGCGTGCCCGAAGTCTTCGCCGCGGCGCGCGCCGCGGACATTTGAGTATTGCGTCCGTTAAAATTCCACGCCCAGCCCCAAATCATACTGTCTCAGCAGGGCGGCCGGAATGCGAGATTCATAGCTCCAGGCTCCGGAGGCGAAACAGTTTTTTCTAAAAATCCAACGCAGCTCCAGGCGTCCCGTGTGGGCTTGGAATTCGCCGGAACCATAACGGCCCGGCGCCCCGGACTGGAAGCCCTCTTTGCGGTAGGCGTAGGAGGGCAGAATTCGCAGCGTGGAAACGGGGGAAAACTTCGCCTGCGCCAGCACGGCGGGGGTCAGGCGTTCGGCTCCCCCGCCCTTGAATCGCGTGAGGGTCAGATAGATCCTGGCGGTCGCGGTCCACACGGCGTTTTTTTCCCATTCCGAGCCGACGGCGAGCATATGAACGTCGGCCGTTGGATAATGCGAATAGCGGTAGGCGGGGGAGAGCGAGAGGCCCTGGTCCAAGCCTTGGTACAAAGTCAAGTCGGTCAGGAAATAAGGCAGCACTTTTGCGTCCGGGGAGATGCTGATTTTGGCTTCGAGGCCGGTGGATTTTCCCCATTTTGCATTTGCCCCCAGCGTTGCCTGCTGATCGGTGAAACCGAAACGCCGCACCACGCTTTGTCCCGCCAAGACGCCCCAGTTGGAGGCGGCGAATATGTCGACCGCGACTTGCGTCCATTGATTCCACCCGGGCGCCGTCGTGAAACTGTACTCTTCGTGGCCATAGCCTGTGTTGACGGCGACCCGTGAACGCATGGGCGAAGCCCGCGCCGAAGCCGCGGCGGCCAGCAGGAGCGCCAGGCTAAGCTGTATTTCCCAATCCCTTGCGTTCAAGGACCCCCCATACGTTGCTGCGGTTTAAGAAGCCGAGGATTCCGGCGAATCTGGCCAAGGCTGTAAACTGGCGATAACCGAAGTTTTCAAAAATAGCGCCGGCCAACAGACGCATCAAATCCCTGACCTGCGGGTAGCGGTGGAGGGTCAATTCTTCCAGGACCACGGCCAGCAAGGATAAATTGACGCCCATCATCACGGCCAAGAGGAAGAAAGCCGCACAAGACTCCCATTGCAGCTGGCCCAGGACCGCGGCAATCAGGAAAATGAGGTAACCCCATATTTCCACGACCGGGCTCAAAAATTCCACGGCCCAGAAATAAGGCACCGTCAACAGCCCGAGAACGCCGAAGCGAGGGTTGAACAGCAGCGCGCGATGCCGGAAGAGCGATTGCCCCAGCCCTCTTTGCCAGCGATCTCTTTGCCGCCAAAGCATTTTGAAACGTTCCGGCGCCTCGGTCCAGCAGACCGGGTCCGGAATAAATTCAATACCGCACGCCCGCTTCTGATTTCTCAGCGTCTGATGCAGACGCATGACCAGTTCCATGTCCTCGCCGACCGTCGATCGGTCGTAGCCCTTCACCTCCAGGACGGGAGCTTTCTTGAAGAGACTGAAAGCGCCGGAGAGAACGAGAAGGCTGCCGAGATTGGCCCAGGCGATCCTTCCAGACAAGAATGCGCGCAGATATTCCACCGCCTGGAAACAGGGAAGCCATTGTTTCGGAAGGCGGACTATTTGGATCAATCCCTGCGCAATCGAGCAGCCGTTGGCGATGCGCACCATCCCGCCCACGCCCACGACGTCGGCTCGCTCCATAAACGGAAGAGCTACCCGCAGCAGGGAGTCTCGATCCAGGATCGAGTCCGCGTCCACCGAGCAAAAAAGGGGGTATTGGGAGACGTTGATTCCAGCGTTGAGGGCGTCGGACTTTCCGCCGTTTTCTTTGTCGAGGAGCACGAGTCTGCTCCAGGCCGCGGCCGACCGGGCGACGTAGATGCCCTTGACAGTCTTGGTCGCGATGGTCTGATGATAGACCCGCTTGGTCTTGCTCAATCCAAAAGCTTCGATCAGCTTTTGGAGCGTCTCATCGTGAGAGCCATCGTTGATGATGATCACTTCAAAGGTGGGATAATTCAACTCCAACAGGGCCTTGACGCTGGAGATGATGCCCGTGGCTTCGTTATAAGCCGGAACCAAGATGGAAATCGGAGGCGCCAGGCGCGATTTTGAGATTTCCAACAGGTTCCTATAGCTCATGGAATGGATATGGCGCAGGATGGCCAAAATAGAGACTGTGAAAAGCGCGAGATAGAGCAGGTTCGTGGCGAGAAAATACAGAAGAATGGCCGACTGCGACTTGGCCAAGAAGGCGGCGAGCCCGTCAGACATCATGTGACTGCTCCAGAGGCCAACTCTTCCAGCCATTGCGCGGACATGTCCCGCGCGAAGGGGTCGTGGTGGGACAGGCCCTTCTCCAGGGCCTGCCGACCGGCTTCCCCCATCTGAGCCAAGGCCTCTCCTGTATTGAGTCTCACCCACCAAGCCCTGTCGCCCAGACCGCCGACGAGTTGCGGTATGGCCTCCTCAAATTTAAGCTTTCCGAGCGCCCAAGCGGCCTTGGCTCGCAGCTCCCAGCAGTCATCCGCGAGCAATCGGACCAGATGCTTGCCGGCGCTGCGCTCTCCCAATAGGGCCAGGGCCCGGCAGACGGCGATTTTGATTTCCAGATTGGGGGAGGATAGATAAGGCACAAGCAGCGCCTGTGCGCCCTGGTCTTTGAATTCCCCCAAGGAATTGATGGCCGTGATGCGGACATTATCGTCGACGTGATTCAGCAGGACCTCGAGGGTGGGCACGGTCCGGCTTCCAAGCAGGCGGATAATATTGGCCAAGCTCAAGGTGGCCAGCCTTGAGTGCGAAGAGAGAGACTGGATCATCGCTTCCACGGCCTCGATTTCCCCCAGTTGGCCCAGCGCCCAACAAACAGTCAGGCGGACCTCTAAAGAGCGATCTCGCAGCAAGGAAATCAGAGCGGGGGCGGCTTTGTGACACAGCATCGAGCCAAGGCGCTTGGCCGCCTGGGCGCGCACCCACCAGCGCCAGCTCTTGAGCCGCCGTAATTCGGCATCGGCAAAACCTTGGTACTCAAAAATTTCGTTCAGTCTCCTCAATCCGAAACCGCTTGCGGTCTGAGAACAATCGAGGAGGTAATTCTCCACGACTTCCCAATCCCCGAAGCGGATTCTTGGAAGAAGAAAGAGATCGGGGCGGGCATTGGACTGGCCGGCCATTGCCTGAAGAATGAGCGGGATATAAAAGTCTTTTCGTTTTTCCGAGTAATTGGCCCAGAGACGACGCGACAGCTTCGAGAGAACCAGCGCCAGCGCAAGCAGCAAGACGAAGCCGCCCAAAAAAGCGGTCATATTCAGGCTGATTCTGAAAAATAATTCTGCATTCATCGGGAGAGTCTCATTCTATATCAATGAGAAGTGCGACTGGAACGTCATTTCCCGGGAAGTGCTGACGCGGGGCGGCGTTCAGCGGCGGGCGGTCAGGCGCGGGGCCAGGAGGTCCGGGGTTCCAAGGAATCGTTACGCGCTTTTGAGCGCCGCGATGCGGACCTCGAGCGGCGGGTGGGTGGAGAAGAGCGCCAGCAGGCCGCCACGGCCCCCCGCTATCTTGAGGCTGGCGTAGGCGGGCTGGGACTCGATGGGCTCGTAGCGGCGCCGCAGGGCTTCCAGCGATGCGATCATGCTGCCCGTGCCCGCCAGCTTCGCGCCGCCCGCGTCCGCGCGGAACTCGCGCCGGCGGGAGAACCAGGCCACGGCGATGGAGCCGAGAAGGCTCAAGGCGATCTCCAGGACGATGGTGATCGCGAACTGCACCATGCGGCGGTTGTCGCGCTCGGAACTTTGGGCCACGGCGAAGGCGATGACGCGGGCCAGGAACATGACGAAGGCGTTGACCACGCCCTGGATGAGGGTCATGGTGACCATGTCGCCGTTGGCGACGTGGGTGAGTTCGTGGGCCAGCACGCCCTCCAAGTCGGAGCGGCTCATGGAGGCGAGCAGGCCCGTCGAGACGGCGACCAGGGCGCGGGACCTGGTGGGGCCGGTGGCGAAGGCGTTGAGCTCGGGGCTCTCATAGATGCCGACCTGGGGCATGACGGGCAAGCCGGCGGTTCGGGCCAGGCGGTGGACGGTGGAGACCAGCTCCAGGGCCTCGCCGCGAGCGTCCTGGGGGTCGACGACCCGTACGCCCATGGACCACTTGGCGATGACGCGCGACAGGCTCAGCGAGATGAAGGCGCCTCCCATGCCCCAGACGAGGCAGAACATCATCAGGGCGTTGTAGTCGATGCCTCGGGCGGAGAAATAGGGACGCACGCCCAAGACCTGGAGGGTGATCGACAAGGTCACGACCACCAGGAGGTTGACGGCCATAAACAGGAAGATGCGCTTAAACCAGGTCATTGTTGTTCACCTCGATACCTGACAATTTTAGTCGTGAATTGTTTCCGTGTCAAGAGGCCCAGCACGAGGCCGACGGCGCTGACCGATGCCGCGAGCAGCGCCCAGGCGTGCAGCCGCTCGTGGCCGATCAGGAAGCCCGCGGCGAGCGGCGAGAGGATCGAGGAGGTGGAATTGAGGGATTGCGTCAGGCCCAGCACCACGCCCTGTTCGCCGCGGCCGACGTGCCGGGTGACCAGGCTGGTCAGCGCCGGGCGCAGGACGCCGGTGCCGAAGGCGATCGCCGTGAAGGCCGCGAGAAGCATCGCCAGCGGCCCGGTGAAGGCGAGCGCGGTCAGACCCGCCGCGGCGGCGAGAAATCCCGCGCGCGCCAGAGCGCTCTCGCCGAAGCGCTTGACCAGGCGTCCCAACAGTCCGCCCTGGATGATCACGCCGATGAGGCCCGAGTAGGCGTAGAGGTAGCCGACCTCCTTGGCCGTGTAGGAAAATCGGTCCTTGGCGAAGAGCGCGAAGCCGGCCATGAAGAGGGAGAACATCACGCAGAAGAGGAAGAACTGGACCAGGACCGCAGCCAGCGCCGGGCGCCGGAAATACTGCGCGTAGGCGCCCCAGTCGAACAGGCCCAGGCGCTTGCCGCCCGGGCCGGACTCGTCGGCTTGCGGACGGGCCTCGGGCAGCAGGAAGTAGGTGCACAGCACGCTGGTCAAGGAGAGCCCCGCCGCGGCCCAGGCGGGATAGGCGTAGTCGTACTGCGCGAGGAAGCCCGAGAGCGCCGGGCCGATCAAAAATCCAAGGCCGAAGGCGATGCCGATGACTCCGAAGGACTTCGCCCGCTGGTCGGGCTCGGTCACATCCGAGATATAGGCCTGCGCCAAGGATAGGTTGCCGGCCGTGATGCCGTCGAGGACGCGGGAGAAGAAGATCCATCCGAGCGTGGGCGCCCAGCCCAAGACGAGGAAGCCCGCGAAGGTCCCCAACTGGCTGAGGATCAAGAGCGGCCGGCGGCCGTGGCGGTCGGAGAGCTTGCCGAGGACGGGCCCGGCGACCAACTGGCAGAGGGCGTAGGTCGTGAAGAGCAGGCCGACGAGTTGGGCGGAGGCTCCGTAGTGCAGGGCGTAAAACGGCAGGAGCGGCAGGATCATCGTCATGCCGAGGATGTCCACCGCCACGATCAGGAAGATCGGGAGAAGGACGTTCTTCGGCTTGTCGCGCTCGGGGCTCACCGGGGCGTCCGCGCGGCGCGGGTCAGCAGCGGCCCGCGCTGCCCAGGACTTTTTCGTTCTTGTCCGCGTACATCTTGATGAGCTCCTCTCGGGCGGGTCCCAGATACTTGCGCGGGTCGAACTCTCCCGGCTTCTCGATGAAGACCTTGCGGATGGCCGCGGTCATGACCAGGCGGCCGTCGGAGTCGATGTTGATCTTGCAGACGGAGGACTTGGCGGCCCGGCGGAGCTGCTCCACCGGGATGCCGGCCGTGTTCTCCATCTTGCCTCCGTGCTTGTTGATGGCGGCGATGAGCTCCTGCGGAACGCTCGAGGCTCCATGCAGGACGATGGGAAATCCCGGCAGGAGCTTTTCGCTCGCCTCGAGGATGTCGAAGCGCAGGGGCGGGACGGCCTCGCCGGGCTTGAGCTTGAACT
This sequence comes from uncultured Elusimicrobia bacterium, assembly GCA_964358065.1. Lineage (GTDB taxonomy): Bacteria > Elusimicrobiota > Elusimicrobia > UBA1565 > UBA9628 > GWA2-66-18. The sequence continues at coordinate 23,537 of CAYHNV010000004.1, forward strand.
TATAGGCGCCGTGGCTGGTGCCGATCGAGATGGCCAGCGAGTCCACGCCGGTCTTCTTGACGAACTCCTGAACATCTTGGGGATTCGTGTAATTCGATTTCTCGTGGGAGACCTCATCCTCGATGCCGGCCAGCACGCCTAGCTCGCCTTCGACGCTCACGTCACGGGGATGGGCGTAGTCGACGACCTTCTTGGTGAGGGCGATGTTCTCCGCGAAGGGCAGGTGCGAGGCGTCGATCATCACCGAGGAGAAGCCGCTGTCGATGCAGGACTTGCAGAGCTCGAAGGTGTCGCCGTGGTCGAGGTGAAGGGCGACGGGGATGGGCACGCCCATTTCCTTCATCATCTCCAGCGCGCCCCGTCCCATCCAACGCAGCAGCGTGGCGTTGGCGTAGTCGCGAGCGCCCTTGGACACCTGCAGGATGACCGGGGATCGGCTTTTCATGCAGGCGGTCAGGATCGCCTGGAGCTGCTCCATGTTGTTGAAATTGTAGGCGGGGACGGCGTAGCCTTCCTTCATCGCCTTGCGGAACATTTCCTTCGTGTTCACGAAGCCCAATTCCTTGTAGGTGACGGTCTTGCTCTCGGTCGCGGTGGTCATGTCTTCCTCCAGAATGCCGACAAGACAATCATACAAAAATGGTTGAATGTGGTTCATGGGTGCCCCCCGCCCACACGAGGCGCTGGTCGTCTTGCGCGCCCTGGAAGACATGGCCTGCGCCGATCCTTTGAACGTGCGCGGCGTTCTGGCCACCTTGCTGACGCTCGACGGCGCTCTGTGCGAGCGCTCGGGCGCGATGGTTCTTTTCTGCGACGAGGCGGCTGCGGGTGTCGAGGGAGCGCGGAACCTGGGGAGCCTTCCCGGGGGCCTGAAGATCGAAGTCGAGAAGGCGATCTCCTCTCAGTCCTGCTCCGCGGTCGAGTTCGACCTGGACGAGGACGAAGCCCTTTTTGGCCCCGGGGGTCTGGTCGGCAAAGCGGAGGTGTGGCTCGAACCTGTCACCGGGGAGCTGCGAGAGAGCCTGCGTTCGGTGCGCGAGGCGCTTCTGCGCGGCGAGGGGCTGGTCGCCGAGCTCTCTTTGGCGGGTACGGAGGCGGGCCGGCGGCGGCACTTCCCTCCGGAGCATCCCGTCGTGAAGGCCTGCTACGGCGAGGGCGCCGCCGAACTGGAGGAGGAGGCCGGGCGCGAGGGCGTGCGCCGTGTATTCCGCTTGCCGTTGATCCCCATGGGCAAGGCTTTGCTTCTCGGTTCCGGAGAGGACGTTCGGCGCCTGGCCGAACTCTTGGACCGTCTCGGCTTCGTCGTGACCGTGGCGGATCACCGTCCGGGCCGTCTGCGTGGGCCCGGCTGGGACCGGGCGCGCTGGCAGCTCATCGAGGGCGGCTGGGATGCCGCGCGCGCGGCGGCGCGGCCCGACTCAGACACCTACATCGTGGTCATGACGCATAGCCATTCCGCCGACGGTCGGGGACTCAAGGGCGCCCTGCAGAGCCCCGCCCGCTACGTCGGCCTGATCGGGCCGGTGGGAAGGGCCATGAAGCTCCTCTGCGAGCTCAAGGAGAAAGGCGTGGAGCCTCGTCCCGGCGTGTTCTCGGCGCCCGCGGGGCTGGATGTCGGCGCGAAGACTCCGGAGGAGACGGCTTTGGCCGTGGCCGCGGAGGTCCTGGCCCTGCGCTTCGACCGCCGGGGCGGACGTCCTGCGCGGCTGCGCAGCGCCGGTTCTTCGCCCGCTCAGCGCAAGGGGGGGGTGAAGGTCCCGGGGCTGGTCCTGGCCGCGGGCCGGGGGCGCCGCTTCGGTGCGACTCCCAAGATGCTCGCGGACGTCGACGGCCTGCCGGTCCTGCGCCATGTCGTCGAGGCGGCGCTTGCCTCGCGCTTGGATCCCGTGATCGTGGTGCTCGGCAGTTCGGCCGAGGCCGGCCTGCGGGCTCTCCAGGGTCTGGAGGACCCGCGCCTGCGCGTGGTTTTCAATCCCGCCTGGAAGTCCGGCAAGGCCTCCAGCTTCGAGGTCGGTCTGCGCGAGGCGCCCGCGGACGCGCCCGGCGTGGTGGCCCTGCTGGGGGACATGCCGCGCGTCAAGACCTGGCTCATCGAGCGCGTGCTGGCGGAGTTCGAGCTGTCGGGCCGGCTCTGCTTTCCCACGGTCCCCGGCGCCGAGGGCGCGGTGAAGGGGCATCCGACCGCCTACCCGCGAGAGCTCTTCAGCGAGGTCCGCCAGCTCGTGGGCGATGACACCGCCATGTCCGCCGCCCGGCGCCATTGGTCGCAGGCCGTGAAGATCCCGCTCGAGGACGCTTCCACGCAGGTTGACATCGACACCGCCCAGGACCTCGAGCTGCTGAAGGTCCAGCCCGAGCAGGGCCGGTTGCTCTAGAGTCTTTAGGCGCGCGCGGCGATGCGCGCGCAGGCCTCATCGATGGTCATGGCCTGCTCCTCGCCGGTCTTGAGGGCTTTGACTTGGAGGACCCCGCGCGCGGCTTCCTCGGGGCCGATGACCAGGGCGTAGGCGGCCTTCTTGAGGTCGGCGTATTTGAACTGGTTCTTGAGCTTGCCGACGCCGGGATAGATGTCGACGCAGAGCCCCTTGGCGCGCAGGGCGGCGGAGACCTCCAGGGCGCGTCCGCGCAGCTCGTCGGAGAAGACGGTCATGACCGCGTCGGGGGCGCCGGGGTCCTCGGGCGTGCCCGCGTCTTCCAGCAGGAGCATCAGGCGCTCGAAGCCGATGGAGCCGCCGCAGGCGGGCGTGTGCGGGGCGCCGAAGTTCTCGGTGAGATTGTCGTAGCGCCCGCCGCCGCCGAGTGAGCCGGAGATGGAGGGATGGCGGAACTCGAAGACGGGGCCGGTGTAGTAGTCGAAGCCGCGCATGAGGCTGGGGCGGAGGACGAAGAGCTCGGGATGCTTCGAACCTGCCTTTAGCGCGGTGAGGATGTGCCCGAGACGCTCAACGGCCGCGGGAGCGGCGGCCTTCAGGAACGCGAGGTCCGGGGTGTCGGTCATCATCGCGGCTTCGAGCATCTTCGTCGCGTCCGCGCCGACTTCGGTCGCCAGGTCCGTCAGGACCCTCGCGCGTTCGACCTTGTCGAGCTTATCGAGAATGACGCAGGCCGCCACGCGCTTGTCGGCGCTCACGCCCGCCTGATCGAGCACGGCGTAGATGAGGGAGCGGTCGTTGAGGTTCACGGTCGGGTGGTCCACGCCGAGTGCCGCGAACACCGCGCAGATGGCCGTGATGACCTCGACCTCGGCTCCCCAGGAGTCGGAGCCGATGATGTCGACGTCGCATTGCGTGAACTCGCGGTAGCGTCCTTTCTGGGCGCGCTCGGCCCGCCAGACGGGGCCCAGGTTGAAGGCCTTGAACGGGTGCGGGAGCAGCGAGCCGTGCTTGGAATAATACCGGGCCAGCGGCAGGGTCAGATCGAAGCGCAGGCCGAGGTCGGCCAGTTCCGTCTTCTCCGCTTGGGCGCGGTCCAGGGACTCGCCGCGCTTGAGGAGCTTGAAGATGAGCTTCTCATTTTCGCCGCCGCCCTTGCCGAGGAGGACGGAGAGGTCCTCGACGGCGGAGGTGGCCACGGGCTGGAAGCCGAAGGAGCGGTAGACCCGGGAGATGGTCTCGATGGCGCCATGCCGCGCGGCGACGGCGGCGGGCAGGAAGTCTCGGAACCCCGATGGGGGCGTGGTGGCAATTGGCATGGCGGATAGGTTAGCAAAGGTCCGGCCCCTGATCCTCAGCCTTGCTTGCGCTTCTCGAGGTCCCTCAGCTTCTGCTCGTAGTCGCGGCGCAGGGACTCGCGCTCCTCGGCGAGCTTCCGGACGCGCTCGTCGAACTGGGAGGCGTGCTCGATTTTGGCCAGGTTCAGCTCCTGGCGCAGGGTGCGTTCATTCTGCATGTAGCGCTCGGAGATATCCGCCTCGCGCGAGGCCAGCCAGGAGCCGTTGCGCGTCTTCTCGTCTTCCACCTCTTTGGCGCGGGCTTCGAGCTGGGCCGACAGGGTCTCCCTTTCAGCGAGCAGCGCGGCTTCGGACTCGCGGCGGCGACGCTCGGAGTCCTCCTCCAGACGCTGGCGGCGCTCCGCGAAGGCTTTCTCCAGCTCTTCGCGGCGTGCCGCATAGGCCGCCTCGTGCTTCTCGGCTTCGGCGTGCATCGCGGCCGCCTCGCGTTCCAGGGACTCGCGCACCCGCGAGCGCTGGCCTTCCTCGCGGTCGCGGATGCCGCGCTCGAGCTCGGCGCGGACCTTCGCGGTCTGTTCCTCGCAGGAGATGATGAGTTCGCGCTCCTTGCCGATCAACGAGGCTTCGATTTCCTTCTGACGCGTGCGCAGTGTCTCGTCCATCATCCTTTCGCGCTGGAGCAGGGCCGCCTCCAGATCGTGGCGGCGCTGGAGGAGTTCCTTGTCGCGGGTGTCTTCCCATTCCCGGCGTTCATCGCAGATCTGTTCGCGCGCGGCCTTGAGCCAGGCCGCCTCGCGCTGTGACAGGGTCTCCTGCAGTTCGGCTTCCTTGCGGATCCAGGACTGCTGGAGCGAGGCTTCGGCGCGAGCCAACTCCCCCATGCGCTCGTCGATGGCATTCTTCAGTCGTGCCTCGAGTTCCGCGCGGTGCTGGCGCTCGGCGGCCTCGCGGTCTCGCGCTTCGAGCTCAAGCTGAATCCGGCGGGCCTCGACTTCCTGCACGCGGCGCTTGAACGATTCCTCTCGAGCGGCATCTTTCTCCCGGTATTGGGTTTCAAGCCTTTCACGCTCGGCCTTGAACAGCGCCTCGCGTTGAGTCTCCCAATCCTTGTCGCGCGCTTCCCATGACTTCTGGAGGGCCGTCTGCTGCCTGGCGTGCTTGTCCTTGAGCGAATCCTCAAGAGCGGCCGCGCGTTCCTCGAGGATGCCGCGCTCGTGCGCCAAGGCCTCCTCGTAGGCCTGCCGGTATTGCTCTTCCTTGGCGGCGATGGCGGCCTTGAGTTTGGCTTCGTTGGCGAAGAACTCGTCGCGCAGCTTGCGCTCCTTCTCGCCCACGGCGGCTTCCAGGCGCAGCTGGGTCTCATGGGCGGCCCGCAGCATGGCTTCGCGCTCGAGGCGGACTTCCTCTTCCCATTGGGACTGCTGGGCGCGCATGCGGCCTTCGGCCTCGCGGGCGATGGCTTGGGCGCGGGCTTCTTGGCGCTTCTGTTCCTCGACAAGCTTGCGGCGCATGGAGTCCTCGAGGACTGAGGCCTTCTGCTCGTGCTGGGCCTGCAGGGCAAGGGACTCCTTGAGTGCCTTCTCCTGCAGTTCCGCGCGAAGCTCGGCGGCTGTCTCGTCGTGCGCCTGCGTCCAGCGGGCCTGCTCGGCGCTCAAGGCACGCCTCAGCTCGGATTCGCGGGCGATCAGGGCGAGCTGAAGTTCATCCTCGCGCTTCTTCTGATGCTCCTCTTGCGCACGGCGCTCGACCGCCGACTGCTCGCTGAACTCGAGGCGGACCCGGTCAAGCTGGGCGCGCTGTTCGCCGTGGAGGACCTTCTCCCGTTCGGCCCAGCGTCGGGTGAACTGGGTCTCGAGTTCGGCCGTGCGGACCTGGGCGTCGTGCGTGAGGCGTTCGCGCTCCGCATCGAGCGTACGCGCGTCCTCCGCGCGCAGGGCGGCCAGCCCCTCCTCCTTGGCGGCGCAGGTCTCTTCCAGCTGGAGGCGTTCTTCCTCCATTTTGGCGCGTGCGCGCGCAAGGCTCTCGCGAAGCTTGGACTGGTGCGCCTCCCAGGATTTCTTCTCATGCTGAGCCCACGCGACCTGCATGGTCTCGAAGCGCCGGGAGAGCTCATCTTCCTTCTTCCGATATACGGCCTCGATCTCTTTGACTCGCTCCGCGCCGGCGGCCTCGCGCTTGGCGAAGTCGTCCTCCAGTTCCTCCCGGCGGGCGTCGAGTTCAGATCGGCCCTTGGCGAGGGCTTCTTCCAGGCGCTTCTGCCGGCTCTGCCAGAGCTCTTTTTCCTTGGCGACGAGGCCCAGCTCCTGGCTCTCATGGTGGGCGAGCAGCGCCTTCTGACGCTCGACGAAACTTTCCTGGAGCTTGGCTTGCTTGTCCTGGAAGTGTTGTTCCTGGAATCGGCGCTCGGTCTCCAGGCGTTCCTGGAGCCGGCCCCACTCAGCCTCGTTCTTGTGCTGGTAGGATTTGTCGAGCTCCGCCATGCGCTGGGCGTGCTTCTCGTCCAGGCGGCTGCGGTGGTCCTCGAGCGTTTCCTCCTTCTGGCGCATGCGCGCTTCGAGTTGCAGGACCTTCTGCTCGAATTTTTCGGCCAGCCTCTGCTCTTCGCGCGCGGAGGCCTCGCGGTCGCGCTTGATGAGGTCGGCCTCCTTGGTCTTGATCTGTTCGTCGATGAGGCGCTGCTGGCTTTCGAGATCCTTCTCCTTGGCGCGGATGGACTCGCCCTGGATCTTGAGGCGTTCGAGCAGCGACTGCTTGGTTTCCTCGAGGGCCTTCTCCTGGTGGGCCAGGGCGGACTGGAGCTCCTTCTCGGATTCCTGGCGCGCGATTTTGACCGCATCGATGATCTCGCGGCGCAAAGCCCCGATCACGGACTCCCGTTCGGCGATCTCGCGTTTGAGAGCGTCGATCTGCATCGAGAGCTGCAGACGCTCTTCCTTGACGTGCGCGTCCTGCTCGCGACCGACCTCTTTGCGCAGGTCTTCGCGCATCTGCGCTTCCAGGCGGTGCTGGTCCTGCATCGAGGCTTCCCAAGCCTTGATCGTTTCGCGCCAACGCTTGACCGTTTCGTCCTTCTGCTCCGCTTCGCCTGCCAGCTCGTCGCGGCGGCGCGCGGCATGGGCGGTCTCCTCGCGCGCCGTGGCGAGCTCCTCGTTCATCTTGTGCATGCGTTCCAGGGCCCAACGCAGGGCGAGCCGCGCGGTGTCGAGGTCGTTGACGTTGGAGGCGTCGAAGTCCTGGGGCGGCTCGGGTCGGTCGTTATCCATGGTCGGTGGACGCGTCGGCGGTCGCGCAGAACGATTTTGACCGAACCGTGTTACGAATTCATGACGTGGTTCGCTGAAACGTGTTTTGCTAAAATAAGAACCAATGCTGACATTGAAGATGGGCACCCGCGGCTCACCTCTGGCCTTGGCCCAATCCGGCCAGGCCGCCCGTAAACTCGAGTCCCTCAACCCCGGCCTCAAAGTCGAGACCATCGTCGTCAAAACCAGCGGCGACCTCTTCGGCGCACCCCCGCCTGAAGTCGCCAAGACCCTGCCCCAAGGCGCCAAAGGCCTCTGGGTGAAAGAGATCGAGCAGGCCTTGCTTGATGGAACCATCGACTTCGCCGCCCACAGCGCTAAGGATCTTCCCGCTCAGCTGGCTTCCGGACTCTCCGTGGCGGCCTACCCCGAGCGCGAAGACCCCCGCGACGCCCTTGTCGCCCGCGAGGGCCTGACCTGGGCGGGCCTGAAGGCGGGCATGAAGGTCGCCACTTCTTCCCTGCGCAGACAGCTCATGATCGAAAAGGCCGTCCCCGGCATCAAGCTCATCCCCCTGCGCGGCAACGTCGACACCCGCCTGCGCAAGCTGAAGGAAGGCGAGTTCGACGCCATGATCATCGCCGTTGCCGGCCTCAAGCGACTCGGTCGCGACAATGTCCGCCACGAGCCTCTCGACCCGTCCGTGATGCTCCCCGCCCCGGCGCAGGGTTCGCTGGCCCTTGAGATCAAGTCCGACCGCAACGACGTCGCCCAGATCGTCGGTTCCCTTGATCACGCCGCCACCCGTCTCTGCGTGGAGTTCGAGCGCGGCTTCTTGGCCGAGATCGGCGGAGGCTGCGGCGCGCCCGTCGCCGCCTTCGCCAAGGTGAAAGGGACAGGCGTCGAGCTGGAGTGCTTCTTCGCCGTCGAAGGAAGCAAGGGCAAGCGCGTCAAAGGCGTCTGCCCCGACCCCGGACAGCGCGCGGCCTTCGTCCGCGACCTTGCCGCCCAAGTCCGCAAGGCATGACTGAGCATACGCGACCATGACCCGCCGCGTGGTGGGCGTTCCCGGTTCTGGGGCGCGCGCCCTGCTCGCCCGCCGCATCCTTTCCGAAAAACCTCCCGCCGGGCTTGAGACGCCGCAGGGCCCGCTCGTCTTGATCCTGCCTGACGCCGATGTCGTGGAGGACGTCGCCGACGCCGTCAAGGCGTTGGCACCGCTTTTTGATGGGCGCGGCGAGCCCGTCGCCGTCTTCGGCGACGATCCGCGCGAGCGCTTGGCGTCCTTGGAGCTTCTGCGCGGGGGCGCGCGCCTGGCCTTGGCTACCCCCGAAGGGCTGTTGGCGCCCGTGCCCGCCCCGGCCGAATTCTCCGCGCGCACCGTGCGCTTTCGCTCCGGCGACCGCAGTCCGCGCGACAGCTCCATCGAAGCTCTGCTCGCCGCCGGCTACCAGCGCGTGGATTTCGTCGAGAGCCCCGGCGAGTTCGCGGTGCGCGGCGCCGTGCTCGACTTCCATGCCCTGGAGCCCGCCGTCGCCTACCGCGTGCTCTACGACGAGGACCGCATCGCCTCGATGAGGCCCTTCGACCCCTTGTCGCAGGAGCCCGGAGCGGTCGTCGTTTCCGCCGTCGCGACCCCGGCGGAGGAACCGGCCGCCGGCGCGCGTGTGGCCGACTGGCTGCTTGACCGAAGCTTTTGGCTCGTCGCTGAGGGCGTCGAGGCCGCCATCCCGGATGGGGTTTGCGCGATGCGACTCGGCGGGCTCCTTGAAACCGGCGCCGACGATGTCGACTTCGGTGCGCGTCCCGTCGGCCCCTTCGCGGCCGAGCCGCGCAACGCCTGGACCGAGATGCGCCGGGATGCCGAGGCTGGACGGAGAATATTTCTCTACAGCCTCAATATCGGCGAGGACGCGCGTCTGCAGGAGGTCCTGGCCGACGAACTGCCCTCCGGCGCCGTCCAGTTCCTGATCGGACCCCTGCGCGAGGGCTTTAGACTCGACTCAGAGGGTTTGGTGTTTTATGCTACCTCGCAGATCTTCGAGCGGGACTGGCGCGGAGTCAGCCGCTGGAAGCGCTTCGCGGCCAAGGGTGCGCAGAGCGTGCGCTGGCGCGAACTGCGCCAGGGAGACTTCGTCGTCCATCAGGAATACGGCGTGGCGCGCTACTCGGGCATGGAGCCCGTCTCGGTCCCCGGACATGGGGCGCAGGACTGCGTGAAGCTTGAGTTCCGCGGTTCGGACAGGCTCTATGTGCCGCTGACCGAGTTCGACCATATCCAGAAATACGCCGGCGTCGAGGGAAAGCGTCCTCGCCTGTCCAGCCTCGACACGCGCACCTGGGAGGAGGTCAAGCGCCAAGTCGCCGAGGGCGTGCGGGAACTGGCCGAGGAGCTTCTTCGGCTGCAGGCCAAGCGCGCCGCATCTTCCGGACATTCATTTCCCCCGGAGGGGGAAATCGAAAGGGAGTTCGCCGCTTCTTTCCCCTACGAGCCGACCGAGGACCAGGCCCGCGCCACCGCGGAGACTCTCGATGACATGATGTCGTCGCGTCCCATGGACCGCCTGGTGGTGGGCGACGTCGGCTTCGGCAAGACCGAGGTCGCCATGCGCGCGGCTTTCAAGTGCGTGATGGGCGTCAAGCAGTGCGCGGTTCTCGCGCCCACCACCGTGCTGGCCGACCAGCACTTTCGCACTTTCACCCAGCGCATGGCGGGTTTCCCGATCAAGGTCGCGATCCTGACGCGATTTCAAGGGCGCGCCGAACAGGCGCGCACGCTGGCGGAACTGAAGGCGGGCAAGGTCGACGTCGTGATCGGGACGGCGCGGCTCCTGCAGAAGGACGTGCGCTTCCACGATCTGGGGCTGGTGATCGTCGACGAGGAGCATCGCTTCGGCGTCTCGGACAAGGAACGCCTCAAGAAAGTCCGCGTGAATGCCGACATCCTGTCCCTGTCGGCCACGCCGATCCCGCGCTCCCTGCACCAGGCCATGACGGGACTGCGCGGTATCTCACTCATCTCCACGGCCCCCATCGGCCGGCAACCCATCGTGACCCGGGTGGGGCCCTGGGATGAGCGCGTCGTCTCGACGGCGCTGGCCGATGAGTTCGCCCGCGGCGGCCAGGCCTACTACGTGCACAACCGTGTGCGCTCCATGACCGAGGCCGTCGAGATGGTCAAACGCCTTTCCAGGGGCGCGCGCGTGGCCATGGTCCACGGCCGGATGCGCCCGCGCGAGATCGAGGAGGCCATGTGGGACTTCGCCCAGCGCAAGTCCGACGTGCTGGTGGCCTCCACGATCATCGAGTCGGGCCTGGACATCCCGTCGGTGAACACGCTCTTGGTGGAAGACGCCCAGGACTTCGGCCTGGCCCAGCTCTACCAGCTGCGCGGCCGCATCGGCCGCGAGCGCCAGCGCGCCTTCTGCTATCTGTTCCACCCGTCCGAGTCGAACTTGAAGGACCTGCCGGAGGACGCGCGCAAGCGCCTCGAGGCTCTCAAGGAATTCGGCTCGCTGGGCGCGGGCATCAAGCTCGCGATGCGCGACCTCGAGATCCGCGGGGCGGGGGACCTCTTGGGCGCCAAACAGCACGGCTTCATGAATGCCGTCGGGGCGGACTACTACTCCCAAATATTGGAGAACGAGATCGCGCGCCTGCGCGGCAAGGCCGTGGAGGACGACCGGACGGTCTCCATCGATCTGCGTCTTCCTGCCTTCATCCCCGAGGACTATCTGCCGGGGGAGATCGAGCGGTTGAAGGTCTACAAGCGAGCCCTGAAAGCCGCCCCAGGAGAGGTCAAGCTGATTCTTGAGGAATTGGAGCGGCTGTCCGGACCCGCGCCCCAGCCGGTGAAGAATCTGTTCGAACTGATCGCGCTGCGCGCCTTGGCGCGGCGCGTGAAGGTGGAGTCAGTCGTCGAACTGGAGAAGGCCGTGGAGATCCGGTTCCGGCCGGACGCCCCGCCGTCGCCGGACTCGCTGGCCCGTTGGATGCAGGTTTTCGCCGGGCGTATCACTTTCGTGCCTGATTCGATGGAGGGCGATGCGGTTCGCCTCGCTCTTGACGGTCGCGCGGCCGCCATGGCCGTGCGGGAGTTCCTCTCCGCCTAGGAAATGATAAGATGGGCCCGATGAAAAAGGCACTCTTTTTGGCGCCGTTGCTGTTGCTGGCGGCCTGCCGCGGCGCGAAGGACCCCGTCCTGGTCCGCGTGGGCAAGCTCAAGATCACCCAGTCCGAGTTCCAGCGCAAGATCGGCGAGGTCTCCTCGGGCTATCAGGACTACGTTCTGACCCCCAGCGGCCGCCGCCAGTTCCTGGACGTGCTGGTGCGCGAGAAGCTGGTCCTGGCCGCGGCCCAACAGTCCGACGTGCCCCGTTCGGCGGACTTCCGGGCGCGCCTGGAGCAGCTGCGCCGCGACGAGGAGGAGCGGGTGCGCGAGGGCGGCGAGGCCATGCTCACCGTGATGTGGATCGAGGACTTGCGCAAGCGTGGAACCATCCGCCCTTCCGACGATGAGGTCCGCGCCTACATCAACAAATATCCCAGCGAAGTGGAGATCCGCCACGTCCTGCTGTCCTCTTCCGGGAAGGCCGAGGCGGTCGCCAAGCGCCTGCGCTCGGGCGCCAATTTCGCCAGGGTGGCCGAGAAGGAATCCCTGGACGCCGCCACGGCCGCGACGGGGGGACGCTTTCCGCCGCTTCTCTACGGCGAGGTTCTCCCTGAGATCGAGGAGGTCGTCTTCCGGATGAGGATCGGCGAGATCGGCGGCCCGCTCAAGAGCAAGTTCGGCTACCACGTCCTGCGCAAGGACGCGGAGCGCAAGATATCCTACGATGGCGACGAGGTGCGTGAACGCGTGACGCGCCTCATCGAGAAGCAGAAGCTGGACCGCTATCTGCAGCAGGTCCAGGAAAAATTCCCGGTGGAGGTCGTCGATGAGCAATTCAAGTAGGGTCGAACACATCGCGGCGTTCCTGGTCCTTTTGCTCGCGGCTTGCGGCACGTCCCGCGCGGCCACGACGATGGAGGATACGGTCGCGGTCGTCAACGGCAGCCCCATCCTCTTGTCGGAGTATCAGAAAGAAGCCTCCACGGCCCTCGACTATTGGTCCCGGACCAATCCCGCGGCCATGGCCGATCCCGCCAACGCGCGCAAAATCCGCGAGAGCACCTTGGAGGAACTGATCACGCGCGACCTCCTCGTCCAGGAGGGCGCGAAGCTGAAGCTGAAGGTCCGTGAGCGCGAGATCGAGAACGCCGTCGACGAGATCAAGGCCCGCTTCAAGAAGGACGAGGCCGGGCAGGTCCTGGGCGACGCCGAGGCTGACGCGGCCTTCCGGACCCAGCTCAAGGCCGAGGGCATCGACCTCGGTCAGTTCCGCGAGCGTCTGTCCCGCCAGATCCTGGCGCGCAAGGTCATCGACGAGCAGGTTAAATCCAAGACCGTTCCGCCTCCCGAGAATGAGGTCAAGGAGTACTTCGACAAGATCACGGCATACATCGCGTCCAAGAGCACCGAGGCCCCGAAGGGCTTGGACGAAGACGCGGCCCAGGCCTTGCGCGAGGCGGCCAACCAGGTTAAGGCCATGAGCGCTGAGCGAGTGCGGGTCTTGCGCATCCTCATCCGCCTCTCCCAGGCGGCCACCGAGAACGAGCGCAAGCGCGCCTTGAAGACCGCCGTGGAGCTCAAGAAGCGCATCGATGGCGGAACGGACTTCGCCAAGGTCGCCAAGGAGGAATCCGAGGACCCGGAGAGCGCTGCGCGCGGCGGAGACATCGGCTACGTCCTGCGCGCCGTCGCCCCGCCGGAGCTGGAGAAGGTCGTCTTCTCCATGGGCGTGGGCGAGACGAGCGGCCCGATCCTCACCGAGGTCGGCTACAACATCGTGCGCGTGAGCGAGAAGCGCGCGGCCGAGACTCCTGATTTCGACCGGTTCAAGGAAGACCTGGGCGGTTTTCTCGCCAACATGTCCTTCCAGAAGCGGCTGGAGTCCTACGTGAAGGGCTTGCGCGAGAAGTCGGTCATCGAGCGCCACCTTCCCTGAGCGCCATCTCCCGACGGCCCACTAAGACCCTTGCCTTCACCTGCGGCGATCCCGCGGGAGTGGGCCCGCGCGCGGTCCTCGCGGCCCTGCGCGCCGGCGCGCTTCCAGCGCGGGTGGTCCCCGTTCTGGTCGGAGAATTCTCCGTCTGGAAACGCGCCGGCTGGCGCGCCGCAGACGGAGCGATCTGCGACACGCGCCTGGGACTCACGCCTCCGCGGCCGGGCGCTCCCAGCGCCGACGGCGGGCGTCTTTCCGCGGCTTCCTTCGAGGAGGCCCTTCGCCTCGCCGCTCGAGGCCTTGCGTCGGGCATCGTCACCGCCCCCATCTCCAAGCAGTCCTGGGCCATGTCGGGCTATGCCTGGCGCGACCACACCGAGAGGCTGGCGGCCTGCGGCGCGAATGGCGCCGAGATGGCGCTCGGCATTGCTTCCCGCGGTTTTTGGTGCGTGTTGGCCACGCGCCATGTCTCCTTGAAGGAAGCGGTGCGCACAGTCGGCGTGCGCGAGGTGTCTTCCGCCGCGAAGGCGCTGGACCGGGCCCTGCGACGGCTTGGGCGCTCTCGGCCGCGCCTGGCCCTCTGCGCGCTCAATCCGCACGGAGGCGAGGCGGGGCTCATCGCGGGCGAGGAGTCCCGCCTGTCGCCGGCTGTCGCCGCCTTGCGCCGCGAGGGAATCCTCTTGGACGGCCCGCTCCCCGCGGATTCCGCCTGGCGTCTGCATGTGGAGGGGACCTACGACGGGCTGGTCTGCCTGTACCACGACCAGGCCCTCATTGCGCTGAAGGTCCTGGGCGGGCTGTCGGGCGTTAATTGGACGCTGGGACTGCCGTTCGTGCGGGTCTCGCCCGCCCACGGTACCGCCTGGGATGCGGCACGTTCAGGGGCGGTGGACGCCTCCGGGATGATCGAGGCCGCGCGCTTGGCGGCGCGGCTGGTCGGCTGAGCGCCCTCATGAGGTGGAACGCTGTTTTCTGCGCTGCCGTCCTCGTGATCGGCGCGGGCGCGTCGTCGGCGGGTGATCAAGTCGTCCAGGGGTCCGCGGCCGAGCGTTCCGCCCTCTTCACGAAGGAAGCGGCCAACGCCCTGCGCGTGCGCGACTATGCCGCGGCCTACACGCAGTCCTCGCGCGCCATCGGGCTCAACGCCCAGAACGCCCAGGCGCTCAACTACCGGGCCATGGCCCTGACTCAGATGAACCGCCATCAGGAGGCCGTGAGGGATGCCGGCGCCGCGCTTGCGCTGGCTCCCGGCAACGCGACCATCCTGCAGACGCGCTCTCGCGCCTTCTCTCATGAGGGGAAATATCAAGAGGGCCTCAAGGATGCCGACGAGACCCTCCTGCGCGACGCCGCCAACGCCTTCGCCTATGAGAGCAAAGCCTTTGCCTTGGCCGGCCTCCACGACAACGCCGGCGCCATCGAGGCCCTGCGCGCCGCCGCCAGGAGCGACCCGCGCTTTGCGCCGCGCCGGGAGCGTGCTCTGCGGTTGCCTCGGGAGGGCGACCTGATCCTTCTTTTCGACGACCATGCTTCCGCCGCGTCGGCCGCAGCGCCTGTTCCCAGCCCGGGTTCGCGCCTGCGGCGCTTCCTGCGCCTGGCGGCGCTGAGCGCGGTCGGCGGACTCATCATCGCCCTGGCCGTCCTGCACGTCGTCTCGGCCTCCTGGCGCGAGAAGGCGAGCATGACGCTGCGCCGCGTGTTGGGGTCTTCCGCCTCCGGCGGTCCCGAGGCGGGCGCGCCGGCTTCCGCGATGGGGGCGTTCTGGACCCAGTACGAACTGGTCAAGGAGATCGGCCTGGGCGGCATGGGCGTGGTCTATGAGGCCCTAGATCGTTCGCTTGATCGCCGCGTGGCGGTCAAGAAGATGCGCGACGAGATCCGCCTCGACCCGCAGGACCGCCGGCGCTTCGTGCGCGAGGCGAAGATGGTGGCCCAGCTCCATCACCCGAACATCGTGGATATCTACGGCATCGTCGAGGACGGCCCCGAGATCTACCTGGTTTTCGAGTTCGTGGAAGGCAGGACCCTCCAGGACGCCTTGAAATCCTCGGGCCCCATGGACCTGGGACAGGCCAAGCGCGTGCTCAAGGAGATGGCCGCCGCCGTCGAGCACGCCCACGAGAAGGGCGTCATCCACCGAGACCTCAAGCCTTCGAACGTGATGCTCACGCCCGACGGGCGCGTCAAGGTCATGGATTTCGGCGTGGCGCGGCAGGCCAAGGACAGCCTCGTCAAACTTTCGATGACCAACACGGTGGTCGGTACCCCGCCCTACATGGCGCCCGAGCAGGAGCAGGGCACGGTGCGCAAGGAGTCCGACGTCTATGCCTTGGGCGTCTGCCTCTACGAGATGCTGACCGGCGCGCTCCCCTTCACCGGCAGCGGCGCTGCGATGCTCCTTAATAAGCTAAACAGCAAGCATGTCCCTGCCTCCCAAAGGGTCCCGGCGCTTTCCGCCGAGATGGACAAGGTCATGGTCCGGGTCCTGGCCCCCGACCCGGATAAGCGTTATAAGACGCCGGCCGAGCTGGTCGCGGCCCTGGACGCCGTGTCCTGTTTCCCCGGCTAAAGCTCGGTAAAAACCGAGGCTTCGCCTTGACAAAGTCCGAGGGGGCACCTAAACTTGACGTATGCCACGACCTTCTCTGCGCGTGCCTGTTTTCCTCCTGATTTTGGCCGCTTGCGCCGCGGCCGTTCCCATCCGTGCGCGGGAGGGTGACCTGCCGAGCGACGCGGTGGTCAAGCCCGACGAGGTGAAAAGATATTCCGACCCGCAGTTCCAGGCTCTTCTCAAGGGCGCCCGTTCGGATAAGAGAAAGGCGGCCGCCATCGTTTTGACTCAGAGGTTCTTCGGGGAGAGGGTCGGCAAGCTCGACAAGAATATGGTGTTCGAAGGCAAGCAGGTCAACCGCATCGGCCACAAGGTCGGGCGGATACTGAAAGTGATCGCCGAATACGACGACGCGATCAAGTCGGCCACGACCCAGGAGGCCGTGGAGAAGGCGCGGGACACGATGACTCTTCAGGTGGCCGGCATCAGCGAGGGGATGATGCCCAGGCCGAGCCGGGGTCCCGGCAATTCTCAGGAGTGGAGGCCTGAGCATCCCCACCAACCGCCGCTTCTCCTTGAGATCGCGGCTGCGGCCGCGCGCCAGGCGCGGCAGCAGCTGGAGCCGCTCCCGCCCGGCGGGGGCAGCCATCCTCACGTGCCTCCGTCCGGCCCGGCGCTTGGCGTCCCGTCGGATCCGACCAGTCCGACGGATGCGATGACGGATGCGCGTGAGCGCTACCGCAACGGGGACATCTCGGGGGCTATCTCCGACGCGTCCCGGGCCATCGGTCTGGGCGGCGGCGCGGAGGCGCTCGTTTTTCGCGGGGGCCTTCTGCTCGACCAGAAGAGATACCCGCAAGCCAATCAGGACGCTCAGCAGGCGTTGCGGATCGATTCGGAGAACAAGGGCGCGCTGGCGCTGGCGCAATTCTCCGCGGGGCGGGGCGGCGCCGCCGGCTCCGCGGGATCTTCCGGCGAGCGTTCCTTCATGGGGGGCTCGCCTCGCGAGGCGTTATCCGGTTCCTCTCCGCGTGCCGCCCTCATCGCTCAATCCTCGCGGCGTTCGACCGAGCAGTTCGCGCGCGAGGGGGAGAACGCCATGCGTCTGGGCGATATGGCCGGGGCGAAGGCCTACGCCGACCGCGGTCTGGCCGCTTCCCCCGGCGACTCCTACCTGTTGGCCCTGCGCGCGGCCATCCGCCTCCATCAGCGCGAGTACGACAAGGCGTTGGCGGACGCGAGGGCGGGGCTGGAGAAGGACCCCAAGAACCAGACGCTTCTGCGCGCCAAGGCCTTCGCCGAGAACCGGCTCAAGAGATGGAGGGACGCGCAGGCGAGCGCCAACCGGCTCCTCGAGCTCGATGCCAAGGACGCTTACGGCTATGCCTATCGCGCGCACGCCTACGGCGGCATGGGCGACCGCGACGCGATGATGTCCGACATCAGGCGCGCGGCCCAGCTCGATTGGCGCTTCGCGGACGCGGCGCGGCAGGCGGAGGCTCTACAGCTGCCCTCGAACGCCGACCTCCTGTTTCTATTCCCCGGCGAGGCCGGTCCCACGGCCGCCGCTCCGGCTCCGGGCGGGCGCAACCGCCGTTTCAGCCTGCTGTTGGGGGTGAGCGCCCTGGGCGGGCTTCTCTTGGCCTTCGGCCTTCTGCGGACCGTGCTGAAGATCATGCGCACGGGCCCCTCGGTCCGGACCGCGCAAGCAGCGGTCGGTTCACCCGTCGCGACTTCCGGGAGCCCGTCCGGGCTCATCCGCGGGCAGTACGAGATCTCCCGCCAGATAGGCGCGGGCGGCATGGGCATGGTCTTCGAGGGCACGGACCGCTCTTTGGGTCGCCGCGTGGCCATCAAGAAGATGCGCGAGGAGATCCGCTGCGACGCCCGCGAGCGCGCCCGCTTCGTGACCGAGGCCAAGACCGTCGCGGCCCTTCATCATGCCAACATCGTGGACATCTACGCCATCGCCGAGGATGGCGAGGATGTCTTCCTCGTCTTCGAGTACGTCGACGGCAAGACCGTGCATGAGTTGGTCCAGGCCGGCGGCGGGCTTGATTGCGCCACGGCGAGCCGCATCGTGCGCGAAGCGGCTTCCGCCCTGGAGTACGCGCACTCGCGCGGCATCATCCACCGCGACATGAAGCCCTCCAACGTGATGGTCGACGGCCAGGGGCGCGTCAAGGTCATGGACTTCGGCATCGCCCGCGCGGCCAAGGACGCGATGACGCGCTACTCGATCACCAACACCGTCGTGGGCACGCCGCCCTACATGGCCCCCGAGGCCGAGCAGGGCCAGGTGCGCCGCGAATCGGACGTCTACGCCCTGGCCGTCTGCGCCTACGAGATGCTGACCGGCAAGCTCCCCTTCACGGGCACCGGCGGCGGGATGATGCTCAATAAGATCAACATGAGCTATGTCCCGCCCTCGCGTCAGAAGGAGGGACTGCCGCCCACGCTCGACGCGGTCTTCGAGCGCGCCTTCCAGGCCGACCCGGACAAGCGCTATCG
>CAYHNV010000005.1:0-32293 GCA_964358065.1 uncultured Elusimicrobia bacterium
TGCTGGTGGACTTGTTGTTGAAGGTCAGCCCCGAGTTCTTGTAGATCGTCAGCTTGCCGTTTGCCGCGGTGATCGTCGTCGAGATGGTCAGCGAGACGACCGCCGAGCCGTCGAACTTGCCCAGGGTCATGGAGCTGAATTGAATCGTCCCCGCCGCGGGGTCGGTCAAAATATTGGCGGCGATCGTGACGGTGACCGTGTCGGCGGCGACGGGGACCTGCGCGGGAGTCCAGCAGGCCGCGGTCTGCCACTTGTTGTCGCAGCCGCCGCCGCCGACCCAGTCGATGACGGCGGCCGCGCGCGCCGTGGCGGTCCCCGCCCACAGGAATGCGGCTGCCAGCAGCAGACGCCTCACGGCGATTCTCGGCCTTCCCTGAGGCGCCGGACCTCCCGCTTCAGCCACTCCAGCTCCGAAGGCGCGACCCAGTCATGAACGTTCACGTAGCACAGCACGCTCCACTGCCCGTCGGCGCCAAGGCGCGCGTCCTCCAGGGCCAGCCCGATCACCGCTCCGCTGCGCACGGCCACGGCCGAGCGTCCCGGCGCGCTTGCCGCCGCCAATACGGCCCCCGCCCGGACCGGACCATTCTCCAGGCTCACTTTCACCGGCACGCGCCCCGACAAGGCCACCGGCACGCGCCGACCCCGCCGGCCCATATCCCCCTCGCCCAACGTCATGCCGGGTTGAGTTGAGACCACCCCAAGCACGGCCCCCCGCCCGGCCACGGCCCGGCGCACCGCCGCGCCCCCCGGACCAGAGGAGTCCGAGGCGAGCATGACCACCTCCCCGGCCTCGGCGGCGTCCAGAGCCGGATAGGACTCGGCCAGGTCGCCCGCGTAGGTCACGCCCGCCTTGGCGTAGAGGACCCCGGCAGTCGAGACGCGCAGGATCTGCTGGCCGGCGGCGCTGCCCGTGGCCATGACCAGCGCGTAGGCCTCGGAAACGGGAACGATCATGGTCAGCGAACTGCGCAAGATCGTCCCGCCGCCGACGTCGACCGCGCTCGTGAAGGTCTTGCTGGACGTGTAGGTGTTGGTCTCGCCGCCGCCGGCACCGGCCGTCAGCTGGACCGAGCCGTCTTGAAAGATGATGCCCCTTGACGCCTGGCCGGCGCTGGTCGACACGCGGATGTCGCCGTCCAGGACATGAAGCCTGCTCGCCGGACTCGCCGTCCCGATGCCGATGCCGCCGGTTTGGTTGATGAAGAGCGCGGGAGCGCCGGTCAGCGCGGCGGAGGCCGCCGTCGAGATGGTCAGCGTGCCGTTGCTGGTGATCGTCGAGCCCGAGACAAGCTGAAGATTGCCCGCGGAGGTGAAGGTCGCAACGTTAACGCCCACGCCGAGCCCCTCGGCGCTGAGGGCGCGGAAGGCGAAGGCGGAGGCGGTCAGGCGCTCGCGGGATGAGAGGAGCTCGCGGCCGGTGTTGATGTCCGTGCCGGCCGCGATGGAGATCTCGAGCCAGGTTTCCGGGCCGGAAAAGACCGCGGCGGGGATGCCCCCGGCGGTATAGGATCCGATCTGAACGGAATAGAAGCCGTTGGTCACGCTGAGCGCGTTGGCGGCGCCGGTCACGTCCTCCGTGAAGGCGCAGGCGCCCGAAGACTGCGCGCAGAGCTGGAAGCGGAAGGAGTAGATGCCGGTCAGCGGGTTTCCCGACGCGTTGCCAAGCTTGCCCTGGTAGTCGAGATAGGCCGGGAAGGCCGCTCGGGCGGAAACGGCGCAGGCGCACAGCAGAACGGCGGCAAGAAGTCGACGGAGGGAGTTCCTTCTCATGGTGGCGGCGGCTGTATGGTAGGAAAGTATGCCGCCCGCGTGCGAACTATTCATTACAGAACTGTGATATTTGCCGCTCATGTTTGCGAAACGCCGGCGTGCAGGCGGGTGGTTTCCAACGGACAGTCAATCCTCGTCGACAGCGCCCAACCCATGAGATCCGGCCGCCCTCAGCATGGCTTCCAACTTGGCCGTGAGCACCGACAGGTGCACCGGCTTGACGAGATAGCTGTCGGCGCCGCGGACCTCAAGCCCGTTGAGGATATCCTCGGCCGCCTTGTGCCGGCCGCTGAAGAGCAGGACCGGGACGGCCTTGGTCGCCGGGTCGGACTTCAGGCGCGAGCAGACCTCGAAGCCGCTGATGTCCGGGAGGTTGACGTCCAGAACGATGACGTCGGGCTTCTCCCGGGCGACCAACTCCAGGCCCGCGGCCCCATCCGAGGCGCAGACCACGGTCCAACCCGAGGACGTCATGAAGATGCTCGCCATGCTCTGCAGGTTCTTGTCGTCATCGATGATCGCTACTTTTTTCATGAGCCTCCTGCCGCTTGCCGCCCAGCGAAGTCTCCTTCAGCACGCGAGCCATCGCCTTGACGGCCTTCTCATGCTTGGAGTTCAGCCTCAAGGCCCGCTTCCAATCGTCCATGGCCCGCTCGGGGTCCCCACGCAGATAGAAGCGCAGGCCGCGGCTGTAGTAGGCCTCGGCCCGGACCAAGTCCTCGGGGCTGGGCGCCGGCTTGGGGGCGGGTTTGGGCGCGGGGGCGACGGTCTCCGCAGAGACCGAACCCGGCCGCAGTTCCAGGCTCTCGCCGGCCGACAACAGCCTGCGTCCGCCGCTGGCCGTGTCCACGAGAAGACGTCCCGTCAGCACCTGGGCCCGCGCCGCGCCGCGCGCCGCGCTCAGCTGGAAATCGCCCCACTGCGGCATGAGGCGATTGCCTTGGTAGAATATCTCGACCGTCCATGTGCCCGAGACGAAGGAGCCCCTGAGCGTGCCCGAGCTCAGTTCCAAGCCGCGCTCATCTGGGCCCGCGCCCACGACGCGCAGGTCCGAGCCGGGCCCCACGACGACGGCGTCCCGACCGAACATCAGCCGCGCGGTCGAGCCGCCGCCGGTGCGCACCCGGTCGCCGGCTTGCAGCGGGAACGGGAGCTTGGGATTAGAGAGCCAGCGGTCGCGGCCGGAAGGCAGGATGGAGACGGCGCCGGTGCGAAGCGAGACGACCACGGCGCGCGCCTCGGATGCGGCGCAGAATAATACCAAGAGAGCCAGCTGGACCAAGCGCATAGCCCCAAGAATAGCCGGCACAGCTCAATAATTCCTCAAGATTCCTCAATAACATATAATGAGATGGTGAACGGGGAACTCATCTATTGCGGCGACAATTCGGCCGAGGCCCTCGAGCTCCGCCGCCGACTCACGGGCGCTTTGTCCCTGGTCGCGCGCGCGGCGCGCTTCGTCCTGGCCGAGACCCTGCGCCGCAGGCCCCTCTGCGTCATTCTCGACGTCGGCTCCAAAGACCGCGAGGAGATTCTGGCCGCCTGTCGCGGCCTCAAGCGCCATCCCCGCGCGCGCCGCACGCCCGTCATCCTGCTCTGCCCCTGCGCGGAGACTAAACTTCTCTTGGAGGGCTTCGAGGCCGGCGCCGACCACTGCCTCTCCCGGCCCTTCGACCCGCGCGTTCTCCTGGCCCATGTCCATGCAATGGCGCGCAACTACCAAGGATACGCCGCCCAGGCCAAGCTCTCCGCGGGCCCGTTGAGCGCGGACCCCGAGACATTGCGGGTCCGCGTGGCCGGCCGCCAGGTCCGGCTGACGCCCAGCGAGTTCTCCATCCTGGAACTGCTCATCGCCCGCAAGGGGGGCCTTGTCAGCCGCAGCGACATCCACGAGCACATCCGCAAGGGCGCCCGGCAGAGCTTCCTCCACGCCGTGGAGACGCATGTCTCCAACCTCCGCAGGAAGCTTGGCAAGGAAGCCGGCACGAGGATCGAGAACCACTCCGGCGTCGGCTACCGCCTGCGCACGGATGAGATAAATTAAGAACCTATGAAGCCGCGGCCTTTCATATCAATATCTCCATATATTTAATGTATTTAATTCTTTAGAGAATCTTTAATGGCTGCCGACCTTCTTCCGGCGTACACTCCCCTCATGCCTTCAACGCGAGCGGCGCTTTTCTCCATCGCGGCCCCTCTGCTCCTGCTCCCGCACGCCGCTGCGGCGCTCGGCGCCGACGCCAACGGCTACATCGCTCGCTACGAGTGCCGTGCAGGGAATCCAAATTGTGACATAGACATCAGAGGTCTTACTGGCCGGGCATGCGACCAGACAATCACAGCTTCTATGCCATGGTCTGCAATTGACTGGTCGAATGACACTATTTGCATGGCGCCAGGCGACCACACAGCCAAAGGGTTATTGACACTCAAATCCAACGGCAGCGTATCAAACCGCAAGGTGCTACGTTACGCCAGAACCGACGATGCCGATGACGACCCTTGGCACCAGGGAACCAGCAATCGCGCAATCCTTCGAGGCCTCGTTTTGGACGGTGTAGACTACTGGATCGTACATCGACTTTCGATTAATGGAGGTGGTACTTCTTCCCATGTAGGTATTAATATTCTTCGTGACTCCGTAGCCACAAATAATATTATCAGCAGAGTTCTGGTCGAAAACTTCGAAGCGACCATGATAGTGATAGGCTATCAGAACGGCGATAACACCATTCAGAATAGCGTCATTCGTGATGTCATTTCCTCTGGTAACGTCGCCGCAGAGAACGAATGTGTCTCGATAGAAGGGGTGGCCGCAAACAACAGGATAGTCAATAACGAAATCTATAATTGCAACAAAAACATCTTTATGTCGTCCGGGTTTAGTCCTCACCCTGGACTGGTGATTGAGAATAATGATCTCTACACGACCACAAGTCGCTACTCAGATTGTCACGGGAATTACACACCGACTGGAGCCTGCTCTGATACAGAAGGTGTTGCGATTGACTCTAAAGGCGGAAGTACGTCTTCAGCCTTTGGTCGAATTATCCGCAATCGTGCCTGGGGAATGCGCCCCGGCGACTGCAACCTTGCGCAGTGTGGGGGTGGGTGGGCGGTGTCCTTTTCGAACCCCAGCGATGATTCTCCTTTAGATGGCACTGACTATTGGCTTGTTCAGAACAATATTTTTTGGGATATGAATCTGGCTTTTTGGAACTACTATAAAGGACCAGACCACAACTCCATAATCGGTAACCTCGTGTACAAGATGCGTGGTACCCAAGGACCAAACTCCACAGATCGAGGAGGCGTTTCTTATAAATATCTATCTGACAGCGAGATATACCTAAACACGTTTGTTGACGTGAACCCCATTATCCTTAGCTGGGGTGATGGTGCAAACAACGACTTCCGTTGCAATGTTTTCATAGGCGGAGAATCGCTCGTCGGTGGCTACGGATCGAATACAGATACCGACCAGAACGCCTTTTACGGAGTCAATTTTACAACTACTGCTACACCAGCCACAAATGTTGTCTATCCGAATATAGCCGATGCGAAGATGACTGATTACTGTTTTAGTCACAAGCTACGTACCGGACCGGAACGGATGTGTATACCCAACGCCCGCCCCACGCAGAACTCCCCCCATCTTACTGGACTCTCGTCGTGGTGTGGGACCTTCTGATGGTCCGATCACTGGCGCTGCTCGCCTGCTTCTTGAGCATGGTCGCCGCCACTGCGCCCGCCTTCGCCGCCGACGCCAACGGCTACACCGCTCTGTATGAGTGCCGCGCCGACGGGCCGAACTGCAACGTGGATATGGAAGCCTATACGACAGCGGCGTGCGCGCAGACCATCACCGTCTCCGACACGCTCGCCCAGATCGAGGCGAAGCTGAACACCGGCGCCGACCCGGTGTGCGTGCGGGCGGGCGACTACTACGGCAAGGGCGTGGTCACCGTCACGGGCGACGGCACCGGCGGCGACAGGCGCGTGATCCGGTGCGCGACCTCCGGCGGCGCCGCCTGCGCCGACCCCTGGCGCGCCGACAGCGCCGAGCGCGCGCGCTTTCGCGGGCTCGTGCTGGATAACGCCAATTTCCTGATTCTCGACCGCCTCGCTTTCGAGGGCACGACCAGCAACACCAACGTGGACGTGTACCGGGTCGATCTTAAAAATGGCTCCAGCGACATCATCTTCAACCGGCTGCTGGTGGAGGGACGTCCGACGCCGGGCGCGCCGATCTATGGGGCCTTTGGAAGCGACGGCAACCCCGTGTCACAGCGCACCATCACGCAGAACAGCGTGATCCGGGAGAACTGGGGCCAGACGGGCCGGAACTGCGTTGGAATCGGATGGCAGAACGGCTCGGACCATTGGGTGGTCAACAACGAGATTTACAACTGGTGCGAGCATAACTTCCAGAATGGGGAAAACGGCACCCCGACCCTCTCGGGCCACGTCCTGGAGAACAACGACATCTACTACACCCCGTCGTTCCAGGGCTACTCGGAAGACAACGTGGTCTTCAAGATGAGCGGAACGCAGTCAGGCCCGATGCGCGTCATCCACAACCGCGTCTGGGGCACGCGCTGGGGGACCAATACCAGCGAGAACGGCGGCGGCCTGGGGATATTCCTCGCCGGCAAGGGCAATAGCGCCACCGACCCCCATTGGGTGCAGGTCCAGAACAACATCGTCTTCGACAACATCTACTGCATCGGCGGCTATCCAGGACAAGGCGGCAGGAACTCAATTATCGGGAACATCTGCTACAACCATCACAGGTTCAATTCCCACGGCGACGGTTACTCCATCAGCCCGCTCTACATAGGCCGCGACTCGGAGATTTATCTCAACACCATCATCGACAGCGACCTGTCCTTCTATTATGGAAGCGCCAACGCGGACATCCGCTGCAACGCCATGATCTCAGCAGGCCAGGTCGAAGGCGACGCGGCATCCGGGTCCGGAACGCAGGTCGGCCACAACGTGTACTACGGCTCGGCGAACCTCGGGGAGGCGACCCGCGTCGACAAAGCCCTGGCGACCCGAGCGAACTCCACGGCCTACGCCTCCGGCGACGTCATGCGCGTGACGGGCGGCTGCGCGTCCTCCTCCGACCCCGCCTGTTTCCTTTACAAGGCGACTGCGACCGGCACCTCCGCCGCCTCCGCCCCGGCCCCCTGCGCCGCGCTCGGCTGCACCTATGCCGACGGCGGGGTCGCCTGGCAGGCCATCCGCGGGCCTTACGTCTTCAAGCGCAAGCTGCGCACCGTCCCCGGCGGCGAGACGATGGTCATCCCCTACGCCGTCGCGCACGCCGGCTCATTCGAGAACAACTTCTGCCCGGGGCCGCGTCCTTGATTTTGCCATGTTGTCCTGTTAAACTAACCATATGAGTCCTGTCGAGGCTGCCGCCGAAGTTTTTTGGACCGCTTTCAAATCGCTTCCTAGGGGCGCGCAAGAGGGTTTTCTAGACCGCCTTATGGTGAATCGTCGCGTCCGGCTGGAGTTGGAAGACCGCTTGGACAACGCGGCGGTTGATCGCGCCTTGAAGGAGCGTGGCCGCGTTTCCTGGCAGGCGCTCAAGAAAGGGCTCAAGTCCTAGGTCCGTGTCCTACCGAATCGAGTTCACCCCGTCTGCCGCCCGCACCTTTAGGAAGCTCCCAGCGCTGATCCAGGACCGAATAGCGCCCAAGATCGACGCCCTGGCGGCCAATCCCCGGCCCCATGGGGTGGAGAAAATGGCCGGGCACGAGAACCGTTACCGCATCCGCGTGGGCGAGTATCGGGTTATCTTCGTCATCAGCGATGGGACACGCCTCGTGACCGTCGCCGTGGTAGGCCACCGCCGCGAAGTTTACCGCTGACGATAGTCGCGGGCATCGCAGGCGCCTTTTAGGACGAGCGGACGTCCGCCGCGGATGTCCGGGGCGC
Source organism: uncultured Elusimicrobia bacterium (assembly GCA_964358065.1). Taxonomy (GTDB): domain Bacteria; phylum Elusimicrobiota; class Elusimicrobia; order UBA1565; family UBA9628; genus GWA2-66-18. The sequence goes on from CAYHNV010000005.1 coordinate 7,720, forward strand.
GGGCGGCAGCGTGAAGTAGAACGTCGTTCCTTTCTTGTACTCGGACTCGACGCCGATGCGCCCGCCGTGGGCCTCGACGATCCCCTTGCAGATGACAAGCCCCAGACCCGTGCCCCGGCTCTCGCGGACCTTGTTCTTGGTCTCGGCGATCTGGCAGAACTTACCGAACAAGGAATTGAGCTTGTCGGCCGGAATCCCGATGCCGGTGTCCTTGACGGCGATGCAGTCCTGGCCATCCTTGGCGCAAGCCCACAGGATTGAGACCTGCCCGCCCTGGGGCGTGAACTTCAAGGCGTTCGAGATGAGGTTGTGAAGCACGCGGCGCAGGCCCTGCTCGTCGGCCAGCACGACGGCGGACTCCGGGATCTGGCTGTACTCCAACCGCACGCCGAACTCCCGGGCCTTGACCTCCAGCAGCTCGACCGCGGGCTGGACGCACGCGCGCAGCGCCAGGGGCCGGCGGTTGAGCTCCATGCGCCCGGCCTCGAACTTCGTCAGGTCGAGGATGTTGTTGATCAGCTCGCTCAAATACTGGCTGTTGGTCAGGATGATGCCGATCGACTTCTCCTGCGCGGCATTGAGGGGGCCGTGCATCCCCGTCTGCAGGATTTCGGCAAAACCCATCACCGCGCCGAGGGGATTTCGCAGGTCGTGCGTGATCTGCGTGAGGAAGCTCTCCTTCAGCTCATCGAGCTCGGACAGCTTGCGGGCCATGGAGTTGAACTGCCCGGCCAGGCGTCCAAGCTCATCGCTGCCCGCCTCGGGGATGCGGTAGTCCAGCTTGCCCCGGCCGATCATCTCCGCGCCGATGCTGAGCTGGCGGATCGGGCGCGTGAGCGTGCGGGCCAGGACCAGGGCGAGGAGCAGGCTCAGGCCGATTCCAGCCAAGGTGACCTGGAGAAATCGCAGCAGGGACTCCCTCTGCACCTTGGCCAGCAGGCGCCGGACGGTCCCCTGGTCGTAGGCGATGGCCACCGTGCCCAAACGGCGTCCTCCCACCAGCACGGGCAAGGAGAGCACCGACAGCGCGCGCGCGCCTTCCGCCGACGCCTGCCGGAGCACGCCGCGCTCGGCGACGGCCCGGCCCAGGATGGGAGCGGCTTGGCCCTCCCGCGAGCTCACGTCGGCCCGGAGGATGTCGCTATGCATCAGGAGCCGACCCTTCGAATCGACGAAGGCGATCCAGGCCACGAGGTCGGCCGGGCCGGCGCCCAGGAAGGTCTTCAGGTAGGTAAGGCGCCCAAGCTCGTTGTCGTCTACGACTGAGTCCGCGCACACGCGGGCCAGCTTCTCGATGTCCTTGAGCTGGCCCTGCTCCAACTGGGCCAGCAGATGGCGCCGCTCGGAGACGTAGAGGAGGCCCATCGTGCTCGACAGCACGCCCGCCGATAGGAAGGTCAAAGCCAGGATGAGCTTGGTGGTCAGTTGCATCGCGATCTGGTCGTTACGGGGAGTATACATGCCCCGGCGTTGAAGAAGCCAGCGATTCGTGTAAAATGCTCTCATGATCCCCCTCCTCCTGTCCATCCTCGTCGCCGCTCCCGTCTTTGCCGCGGACCGCGACGCGGACCTTCGACGCGAGACACTCGCCCACGCCAAGGCCCTCATCGCGCTCGACACCTCGAACCCGCCCGGCAACGAAATCATCGCCGCGCGCTATATCGAGAAGGCGCTTGGAAAAGACGGAATCGTCTCCGAGCTGTACACCTCGACGGGGACCCGCACCAGCCTTGTCGCGCGACTGAAGGGCGACGGCTCCAAGCGTCCCCTTCTGCTCATGTGCCACGTCGACGTGGTCCCCGCCGATCCCGCCGGCTGGCAAACGCCGCCGTTCATGCCGCTCGAGAAAGACGGCTACCTGTACGGCCGCGGCTCGGCCGACATCAAGGCGATGTGCGCCGCCCAGATGGCGGTGCTCTCCTGGCTCAAGAGGACCAAAACGCCGCTCGAGCGCGACGTGATCTTCTTTGCCGAGGCCGACGAGGAAAGCGGCGCCTCCGCGCGCCACATCGATTCCCTGCTGCGCGAGAGGCCCGACCTCGTGGAGGCCGAGTTCGGCATCAACGAGGGCGGCAACTCGGTCTGGAAGGACGGAAAGATTCTGGAGGTGCGCGTGGAGGCGGCGGAGAAGGAATACATGGACTTCACCATGACCGCCAAGGGCATGCCCGGCCACTCATCCGTGCCGAGCGCGGACAACGCGCTCGCGCGCCTTTCCGGCGCCGTCTCGCGCCTGGCCGCCCATCGCTTCCCCGTCGTCCTGAACTCCGTGACGGCCGGGTTCCTGAAACAACAGGCGCAGACGAGCCCGCCCGCCGTCGCCGCCGCAATTCAGGCCGTGCTCGCCTCCGCCGAGGGCCCCAAGCGCGAAGAGGCCGGCACGGCTCTCGCCCATCTCGCCCCGGAGTTCGGCGCGATGCTGCGCGACACGGTGACGCCGACGATGCTCAAGGCCGGCTACAAAAGCAACGTGATCCCGGCCGAGGCGACCGCGACCTTCAACTCGCGCCTTCTTCCCGGCCGCAAGGCCGCCGGCCTGATCGCCGACATCCGCCGCATCGTCGGCGACTCGAAGATCGAGTTCGTCTTCGAGCCGCCGACGCGCGCCGCGGTGGGCGCGATGCCCATCGACACGCCGCTGTACCGCGCCGCCGTCGAGTCCGCCAGGGGCGCGCGGGTCATGCCTTACATGGCGGCCCGGACCACCGACTCGCAGGACCTGCGCGCGCGCGGCGTGATCATGTACGGAATCGATCCGCCGATGACGAGCGAGGACGCCAAGAGGGTGCACGGCGAAGACGAGCGCCTGCCGCTGGCGGCCTTGGATTGGTACGCGACGTACCTTCGGGACATCGTCGTGAGGACGGCCGGTAAATGATCGCCGCCGCGGCTCTCCTGCTCGCCGTCGCGGCCTCGGCCGCCGAGCGTCCCGCGTATGCGCCCAAAAGCTTGGCGCTGGTCCGCCAAGTCAGGGAAGTCAACGCCGCGCCAAACGGCCAAGAAGCGTACTTCGTCACGGACATCACCGGCGCCATGGAGCTCTGGAAGGTCCCGGCGAGCGGGGGTTGGCCCGTGCAGTTGACCGATCTCGGCCAGCAGGTCACGAACGTCGACATTTCGCCGGACGGCAAAAAGATCGCGCTTGCCTCCGATAACGGCGGCGACGAGCGGCCCGACCTGTTCCTGCTCCCCGCCTCCGGCGGCCCGGCGGAGAATATCACGGCGTCCACGCGCGCCGAGACCTCGCCGGCGTTCTCGCCCGACGGCGAACGACTCGCCTTCCTCGCCGACCCGGCCGAGCCCTTTGTCTTCAACTTGTTCGTGCTGGACCTGGCGACGCGCCGGGAGCGCCAGTTGACCCGCGAGACCGTCGGCGTCCGATCCCCGCTGTGGTCGCCCGACGGCAAGCGGCTGGCCGCCGTGCGCACGGGCGACGAGCGCGCGGGCGACCTCATCCTTGCCGCCGCCGACGGCTCGATGATCGAATACCGCTCCCCCCCGGTCAAGGGCGCAATCGTGATCCCGCAAGCCTGGTCCGCGAACGGCAAGTTCCTGCTGACGACCGCGGAGGATGAGCGGGGCTTCCATCGCCTGTATCTGATCGACGCCGCCGGCAAAGGCCGGTTCATCGGCCCCACGGGCTGGGACGTCGAGCACGCCCGGTGGAACAAGCGCGCGGGCATCGTCTTCACGCGCAACGAAAGCGGGGCATCCGCGTTGTACCGCCTGCGCGCGCCCGACGCCAAGCTTGAGCGCCTGACGCCGGCGAAGGGCCGCGTCGAGGGCCTTTGCCTTGACGCCGCGGGCCGCTTCGTCTTCTACGACTGGAGCGACTCCTCTCACGCGCCCGACGCCTGGAAGCTCGAACTGGCCACCGGCCGGCGCGTCCAGCTCACGCATTCGATGCTGGGCGGCGTGAGGGCGGAGAACCTGGCTTCCGGCGAGATCATGAGCTATGCATCTTTCGACGATCAAAAAATCAGCGCCGTGTATCTCAAGCCGCCGGTCGCGCGCCTGGGCGCGCCCCCCCCGCTCGTCGTGATGGTCCACGGCGGCCCCGACTGGCAGAGCTACGACGACTTCCAGCCGCTGCGTCAGGCCCTGTCCGAGGCCGGCTTCGCGGTGCTGGCGCCGAACTTCCGCGGCTCGACGGGCTTCGGCCGCGCCTTTCTCGACGCCAACCGCAAGGACTGGGGCGGCGGCGACCGCCGGGACATGATCGCGGGCGCCCGGTTCCTCGCGGCGCGCGGCGAGATCGACGCCAAGCGCGTCGGCATCACCGGCGGCAGCTACGGCGGGTACGCGACCTTGTACGCGCTCGCGCGCAACCAGGGCGAATGGGCCGCCGGCGCGGCGGCGTACGGCATGCCCGACCTGGCGCTCGATTATGAGCTGTCCAGAAGCCGTTTCGCGGCGTGGTATGAAACGCAGATGGGAAATCCGAAAGATGACGCCCTCCTATTTAAGGAGCGCTCGGCGAGCACCTATTTGGACCGGCTGACGGCGCCCCTGCTGATCTTCCAGGGCGCCAACGACACGAACGTCCCCCTCGCCGAAGCCGAGCTCGTCTACAAACGTCTCAAGGCGGCGGGTCGAGACGTTGAGATCGTCGTTTATCCCGATGAGGGGCACGGGTTCACGCGGCGCAGGAATCTGACCGACTACTACGAGCGCACCGTCGCGTTCTTCACGTCGAAGATGGGAACTCGAGCCGACGCGGGGCGCTGACGAAATAACCATGGACCTTGACAAACCGGACTGTCCCGCTATAATTCAGCCATGCAATCCCCCTATCCCTGCGTCCTGGCCGTGCTGGCGCTTCTGACGTGCGCGACCAAGGCCGCGGCGCAAGACGCCGCTAGTCCAACGACCCCGAAGGTCTCCGGCTTCGTGCAGTTCACCGGCTCCCACGATCAAAGCGACCTGACCGGCCGCGCGGCGGGCCAGGACTCGACGAAGACCACCTTCGCCTTCAAGCGCGTGCGCCTGAAGTTCGCCGGCAAGCTGAGCGAAAGGGCGGGCTACACGGTGCTGATCGCCAACGAGGCCGGAACGCCGGCGCTGTTCGACGCCTACATGGATCACGAGTTCGTCAAGAAGCTCCTGAGCGCGCGCGTGGGCCAGTTCAAGCACCCCTTCGGCCTCGAGGGGCCGGAGTCGGGACCCAGCCGGCCGTTCATCGTCTACGCGGAGCTGACCGACGGCATCTACAAGAAGCTCGGCACCACGGGCGGCAGCTTCCGCGACATGGGCGTCATGCTCAGCGGCGTGTACCGCCCAAGCTTCGAGAGCCTGGCCACCATCGACTACGCCTTCGCTGTCGTCAACGGCTCCGGCCCCGCCACCACCACCGGCCTCAAGGACAACGGCAACGCCAAGGACTACATCGGGAGCATCCAGCTCAACCTGCCGCCCTTCGCTCTGGTCGGCGCGTCCGGCCATTACGGCGAGGCGCAGGTGCAGAACCAGGCCTTCAAGCAGCATGAGCGCACGCTCGCCGTGTACACGAAGATCGTCATCGGGAAATTCCGGGCCCGGGCGGAGTACGCCGCCGGCTTGTACCAGAACGCCGGCGGCAACCGCAAGGACACGCATCCCCTCGGCTGGTATGCGGCGGCCATGTACACGCTCCCGCGCGACATCCAGGCGCAAGTGCGCTACGAGGACTGGCGCAGCAACATCCACGTCGCCAAAAGCCGCTTGAAGACGACGACGCTTGGCGTCAACTGGCAGATCTCGAAGGCGATCAACGCCAAGTTCAACTACCTGATCCGCGACGCGCAGGCGAACGCGGCCGCCCCCGCCGACGGCACCAAGGCCGCGGGAACCCGCATCCGCAACTACTCGGTCTTCCAGCTCCAGTATCAATTCTAAAGAGGGTGAAATCATGAAAAAGAAGATGATCGGCGCCGCGGTCCTGGCCGTCCTGGCCGGCGCCCTGCCGACGGCGGTCCGGGCCGGGGCCAAGCTGAAGTTCGCCGGCTGCAGCATCAGCAAGTACGCCTACATGGATGAGATGGCCGCCACCTACGCGGCGAAGAAGAAGGGCGCCGTCGACGTGCGCGGAGGAGGAGTCCCCGTCGGCATCAAGGCCACTTTATCCGGCAACACCAACATGGGCGGAAGCTGCCGCCATCTCCTCAAGGACGAGGAGGCCCGGGGGGCCGGCGCCACGATCGTCGGCTACGACATGCTGATGATCATCGCCCATCCGTCCAACACCGCGTCCTCCTTGACCCTCGATGAGGTCCGCGACATCTTCGCGCGCAAAATCACGCGCTGGGATCAGGTCGGCGGGCCGGCCAAGCCGATCGTCATCGTCGGTCGGGAGTCCGCCGACGCGGGGGTCGCCGTGATGTTCGATGAGATGGTCATGAAAGGGACGCCGATCAGCTCGCGGCGCCTGTCGGTCCTGAGCTCGTCGGAGATCGAGCAGGAGATCGAGAACAACCCCTACGGCATCGCCGTCACGGGCATCAGCGCCAAAGCCCGCGAGGTCAAGCTGCTGAGCATCGGCGGCGTGCCGCCGGATCGCGCTCACTTCCGCGACGGCAGCTACCCGCTGGCGCGTCCGCTGTATTTGGTCACCAAGGGCGAGCCCGCCGGAGACACCAAGGACTTCATCGACTTCGTCCTGAGCAAGGAAGGCCAGCAGATCATGGGGAAGAACGCCATCGCGATCAGGGACTGGGCTGTAAGAAGCAAGAACTCGGGCGCTATCGCCGCCCCCATCGCCAAGGAAGAAAAACTTCGGGCCGGCAGCGAACGCCGCAAAAGAAAAACTCCGTCGCTCAAACAAAAACAGCGGGCGAAAAAACGCGGGAGGCAGTGATGGCCATCGTCTTGCCGTCGAAGATCTGGTCGATCAGGTTCAAGCTCGCCGTCATCGTCCTGGCCGGATTCGGGTTGCTGACCGCGGCGCTCATCGCCCTGAGCGCGCGCGGCTATAGCCGAGGCGTCAGCGCGGAGTTTGAGAGACGCGTCCTGATCCTCGCCGAGCATATCTCCATGGTGATGGCCGTGCCCGTGGAGGACGCGCTCAGCATCGAGGCCAGCCCCACCGACGAGATGCTCGACATCCTCATCCCCCGCGCCAAGAGGACGCCCCTTGAATCGGCGGTGCGCAATGAGGACATCGAGTACGCGGCCATCCTCCTCGAAGACCGCGTGCTTCTCGCCGCGCACCGAGGCAGCGGGGCGCTGGAAATCGGCGCGCGCCGGCCCATGAACAGGGAGATCGGGAAAACGCCCCTCTGGAAGACCCTCATCGGCGGCAAGATTCGTTATGAGGTGCGCTTGCCCATGCTCGCCAAGGACGGCGGCGCCATGGGCGCCGTATCCGTGGGCTTCTCCGAGGATCGCATCAAGCGCGATATCCTCTGGTTCAGCCTGTCTTTCGCCTTGGCCGGAGCCCTGGCGATGGCGACCCTCATCGCGGGCGTGCTGGTCTTTCTGCGCCGGCACATCGCCGGGCCGCTCAACCAGCTTGTGCTGGTCGTGGAGGAAATCGGCAGGGGAAACCTGGACGCCCGCATCGCCATCACGTCGCATGACGAGATTGGACGGCTTGCCGGCGCATTCAATCAGATGACGGGGGACCTGCGCGGTTTTCAGGACAAGCTGCTGCGTTCCGAAAAAATGGCGGCGATCGGCCAACTGGCCGCCAGCGTGGGCCATGAATTGCGCAACCCTCTGGCCGCCGTGCGCAACGCCGTGTATTACGTCCGCGACTGCGTCCAGGGAAGCCCCGCGGCCAAGGAGGATCCGAGCCTGATCGAGTTCCTCGACTTGGCGGACCGGGAAATACAGACCGCGACGAATATCATCAATAATCTGCTTGATTTTTCACGGACGCCCAAGCTCGTGCCCCAGCCCACGGACATCAACAGCCTGCTGCTCGAGGCTCGAGGGGTCATTGAGATTGCGAAGACGGTGCGCGTCATCGAACACCTGGGCAGCGCCCTGCCCCGTGTGGCGGTCGATCGCGAGAAGATGCGCCAGGTTCTGGTGAATTTGCTGCAGAACGCGATCCAAGCCATGCCGAAAGGAGGGGAGATTCACCTCTCCACGCGGCTCGAGGATTCCCCGACGGACTCCAAGCCCAGGTTCCTGCTCGTGGAGATCCGCGACACCGGGGTCGGCATCCAGGAGAAGGACCGCGCAAAAATGTTCGAGCCGCTGTTTACGACCAAGGCGAAAGGAACCGGCCTTGGTCTGCCGATCAGCCTTGGAATCGTGCAAAAACATGGCGGTGATATCCTGATCGCCAGTCAGGCGGGCGAGGGCGCCACGTTCACGGTGCGGCTGCCCGCGGGAGTCTCCATATCATGATGCCTGAATCCTCCGCCCAACCGCCTCGGATTCTCGTCGTCGACGACCAGCCCGGCATGCGCTTGAGCCTCAAGGGGATATTGACCAAGAAGGGCTACGATGTGGCCGTGGCCGAGGATGGGCTTCAGGCGCTGGAAATGGTTCGCCGGACGCAGTACCGGCTCATCCTTATGGATATCAAGATGCCGGGCATCAGCGGGGTGGAGGCCTTCATTAAGATCAAGGCCATCTCCCCGCGCACCACCGTGATCATGATGACCGCCTACGCCGTTCAAGACGAGATCCGACAGGCGATCCGGGAAGGGGCGTACGCCGTCGTCTACAAGCCCTTCGAGGTGAAGGATGTGCTGGAGACCATCGGCGAGTGCCTCGTCGGAAAGACATTGGTCCTCATCGTCGAGGATCAGCGGGAATCCGCCGAATTCCTGAAGCTCGTCTTCGAGGAGCGGGGGTATAAGGCCGTCGTCGTGGACTGCGGGGAGGAATGCCTCAAGGAAGTGGTGCAAAAAAACTACCAGATCATTCTTCTCGATGTGCAGCTGCCCGGCATCAACGGGGTGGAGACCCTGCAGCGGATCAAGCAGCTGCGCCCGGACGTCGGCGTCATCATGATGACGGGCCATGCCGCGGAAGACCTGCTGCAGAAGGCCATGCAGGAAGGCTCGTATGCCTGCATCCGCAAACCTTTGCAGATCGACAGCCTCGTCGAAACGATCGGCCGCTGCCTCAACAAGGAACGTCAGTCGGGGCCGGACCTTGCCTGAAGAATTGGAGCCTTTCGATCTCCTGATCGTCGACGACGACGAGTCGATCGGCGCCATCCTGCTCGCCATATTGAAAAAAGCGGGCTACCGGGGGAAATGGGTCGCAACGGGGGAGGCCGCGCTCGGGGCGGCTCTGGACTATCGGACCGGGGGCCGCGCTCTGCATGCCGCCCTCATCGACCTCCGCCTGCCGGACGCCAACGGCCTGGACGTCCTGCGCGGGCTCAAGAAGCTCCATCCCGACGTCGGATGCGTGATCATGACGGGCTACGCGGATACCACGACCGCCATCGACGCCCTCAACAACGGCGCTTCCGCCTATGTCCAGAAGCCCTACAACATCGACGAAATCAAGGCCATCCTCGGACGGATCGCCGAGCGGCAGAAGCTGGTGCTGGAAAATCGAGAACTCGTGAGCAAGCTCCAGGAGGCGAACGCGGCCCTGGAGACCAAAGTCTCCCAGCGCACCCAAGAGCTGCGGCACGCCAACTTCCAGCTTCTGGCGACCATCGACAGGCTGAGAGAAGCCGACGCCGTCAAGTCTGATTTCGTCGCCATGGTCTCGCACGAGCTGAGGACGCCCCTGACGGTCATCATCGGCTTCTCCGAAACCCTCCTGCGCAAAAATGAGACGATCGAGCCCGACCAGCTGCGGCACAATCTGGAGATTATCCGCAATAGTTCCCTGCGCCTGGCCCGGCTGATCGGAGACATGCTCGATCTCTCCCAAATGCAGGACAGGAACATCAAGATGACCTGGGGAAGCTTCAACCTCAAGGATCTGGCCGACGGCGTGGTCGAAGGCCTGAAGATCACGCGGCCGGACCTCCGATTCGAGCTCTCCGCCGAGGGGGAGGCCCAGAAGGTCGTCTCGGATAAAGACCGCGTGGAGCAGATCTTCATCAATCTCCTCGGCAATGCCGTCAAATACTCGCCCCAAGGAGGCAACGTCCGAATCGCCTCGAAGGCCGTGGGATCCGAGGTCGTGATCTCCATCCAGGACGAGGGTCCTGGGATACCTGAAACCGATCTGGCGAAGATATTCGAAGCCTTTTTCCGGACCAAGGACGCCATCAACATGAAAGCGCCCGGAACCGGGCTGGGGCTGACGATCACGAAGGCGATCGTGGAGGCCCTGGGCGGCTGGATCCGCGTTGAGAGCGGCGGCGACAGCCGCGGGAGCATCTTCACTTTCGCGCTCCCCAGGGAGCCCAAATAACATAATGGCTAAGAAGATCATGACCGTGGACGACGAGCCATTCCTCATCGAGATGCTCAAGATCACCTTGGTTGACGCCGGCTTCGAGGTCATCGCGGTCAGCGAAGGAACGAAGGTGGTCTCGAAAGCCCGGGAGGAGAAACCCGATTTGATCAGCCTGGATGTGAACATGCCGGACAAGGACGGCCTTGAGATCTGCAAGGAACTCAAAGCCGATCCCGCCACCCGGCACATCCCGGTCATTTTCCTATCGGCATTCACCCAGGATGCGGACATCCAGAAGGGGCTCGCCGCGGGCGCCGCGCAATACCTCACGAAGCCCTTGAGCATGATCAATTACGTGGCCCTGATCAAGCGCACCCTCAACGTGGAATAGGCGGAAACAGTTTATTTTTTGGTAACCTGTGCCCGTGAGCATCCCCCTCTGCCTCCTCATCGCGACGCTGACGGCGGCTCAGCCGGCGGACAAGGGCTATGTCGTGCGCGTGGACTCCGACACGGTCTGGCTCGACTTGACGGCGGCTGATGGCGCGGCTGCGGGCCGGGCCTTCAACGTCTACACGGAAGGTCCCGAACTCACGCATCCCGTCACCGGAGCCGCGCTCGGCCGGATACAGCAAGTCGTCGCCTCGGGGAGCATCCGGGACATTTCGGAGAAGTTCTCGACGGGCCGGATCACGGCCCGCACCGCGAAGCCGGTCAAGGCGGGCCAGCGCGCACATTTTCCCGCATCGCCTCCGGCCCCGACGGAGAGCGCGAAGGCCGCGCGCGGCGGCGAACCGGAGACGCGAGCGCCCAAGACGCGCGGAGCCGCGCTTGGCTACGCCGCCACCGGCATGGCGGTCGGCGATTTTGACGGCGCGGGCAAGCCGCAGTTGGCCCTCTCCTCTGAGAATACGGTCAGGCTCTACGCTTACCCGGCCGCCGACGGGACGGTCCTCGCGGAGAGGCTCATCTCCGGCACCGGCCTGCGCATCCTCGGCCTGGAGGCGGCGAACCTGGACGGCGACGAGAGGGACGAACTCTTCGTTTCCGTCTATGACGAGAACTTCCACCGCTTCGAGACGCGGGTCCTGAAAGTCGAAGCCGGCAAGTGGCTGAAGGTCGCGGAACTCCCCTTCCTGGTGAGAGGCTACCAGGACGCCAAGGGCGCGCGGGTCATGGCCACCCAGCAGATCCAAGACGAAAAGACCTTCCCGCTCGGCACGATCTATCCGCTAGCCTACAAGGACGGCGCGTACGCGCAGGGCGCTCCGGCCTTCCGCCACCGCCGGGTCGACTGGATCTACGGCTTCACGACGGCGCAGATCGGCGGGGGCGCGCCGGCCGTGCTCTTCCTGACGGCCGCGCACAACCTGCGCGTCCAGTTCGGCAAGGAATACTGGCGCTCGCCGGACGACGATTACGGCCAGACCCCGATCCGCGTGCGCTGGAACGACAAGCTCCTCGAGTTCCACCCGCCGATGGCGGTCCTCTACGGCGAGAAAGGCCTCGACGCCCTCTACGCCGTGCGCAATATGGCCGCGATGGGCGGCCTGGCCAGCCCGTTCGGTCTTTTCAACAAGGGCGAGCTCCAGAGCAAACGCTGGAACGGCCTGGCCTTCGAAACCGCCTGGAAGGCCGACCTCACCGGCTGCGCGCAAGGCTTGGCGGTCGTCGAGACGCAAGGCGGCAGGGAGATCGTCGTCGCCGTCATCGGCACGGCGGGCCTCTCCTCGGTCTGGACCTTCGAACCCTAGTGGAACGCAAAAGAATCCTGGTCGTTGACGACGATCCATCCATACGGGAGATCTTGGCCATCCAGCTCTCGCGCATGGGCTATGAAGTCGCCATCGCCGCGGACGGCGAGGAAGGCCTTGAGGCCTGCAAGAAGGAGAAGCCCGACCTCATCCTGCTCGACTTGATGATGCCGCGGCTGGACGGCCTCAGCGTCTGCCAGAAGATCCGCGCGCTTGAGAAGCAAGCCGGCGGACGCGTGCCCATCCTCTTTCTCACCGCGCGCGACACGCGCCACGACAAGACCAGCGCCGCCCTCTCCGGCGGCGACGGGTTCGTCGCCAAGCCCGTCAGCATGCAGGAACTGCGTGATCGCGTCGATGACGTCATCGGCAAGGCGCGCCCATGACGACGAGCATCTTCGGACCCTCGGTCCTCTTCGCCCTCGTCCTCGCCCTTCCGGCGGGCGCCGCACCCCGCGTCAAGACCGGGAAGGAACCCGCCTACGGGATCCTCATCCTCGCCTATGGCGTCGCAGGCTCCTGGCGAAAGGACCTGGGGACTCTGCGCACGCAACTCAAGGGCCGCGCCATCGAGAGCGTGGAGCGCATCGAGGGTTCCGCGGACGGCGTGGGCGTCCAGCGCGCGCTCGACAAGCTCCAAAACCAGCGCGTCGCCAAGATCGTCGCCGTCCCTCTCGTGACCCTCTCGCAGTCCCCTGCCGTCGACGAAGCCCGCTACCTGTTCGGCATCCGCGAAGAGCCGGTCTCCGACCGCCCGGACGCCCAGGAGAAAGTGATGAGGGCGCCTCACGCGGCAGGCAAGAGCGCGCTCGTCCTGCCTCCAAGCGTTCGCCGTCTCAAGCGCCTGGCCAGCCGAGTGCCGCTGGTGCTCGCCGCCACGATCGACGACTCCCCGGTCCTCTCCGACATCCTCGCCGACAGGGCAAAAGCTCTCTCGCGCGATCCCGCTCGCGACGCGGTGGTCCTGGCGGGGGTCGGCCCCCGCTCCGACGCCGCGCTGAAGATCTGGAAGACCGCGGCGGCCGCCGTGGCCGAGCAGGTACGGCAGAAGGGGGGCTTTCGCAAGGCCGCGGTGGCGGTCGTGCGCAGCGGCGTGCGCGCGGGCCAGCAGGATGAGGACCGCGAGGAGCTCCGGAGGACTTTCCGCGCCCTGGCCGCTGAAGGCGGCACGGTGGTGGTGGTCCCTCTCGCGCCGGACGGTTCCCTCGTGGAGCGCAGGCTCAAGCGCGACCTTGGATTTGCGGCCTATCGCTGGGACGGCAAGGGTCTTCTCGGCGACCGCCGCCTGCTCGACTGGGTCCGCTCCGCGGCCGAGGCGGCCTCGAAACTTCCGGATGTGCGCCAATACAAAGACGGCGCGCCGCTGGGAGGGTGGCGATGAAGCGCAATAACGACCCGGTCCAGGTCCTCGACAAGGGCTTCGTGCGCCTCATCGACTTCATGGGAGGCGACCAAGGCGTCGTCGACGCGGCGCGCGTTTCCTATGGAGGCAAGTCCAAAGGGGCCGACGCCGACCGCAAGCTCATCGCCTATCTTCTCAAACATTCCCACCTGACTCCGTTCGAGCACTCTCTCTTCAAGTTCCACGTCCGCGCCCCGATCTTCGTGGCCAGACAATGGTTCCGGCATCGTTTCGCGGCTTACAATGAAATATCGTTGCGCTACACGGAAGTCAAAGACGAATTCTACATGCCGAAGAACTGGCGTAGACAAGACCAGAAGAACAAACAAAGCTCAACGCTGAGCGCGGATCTCGATCAGGCACGACTTAACGACATGTTCAAGAAGGACATCGGCTCGGCTTTGGCGACGTATAAAAATATGATTGGGATGGGGGTGGCGAGAGAGATGGCGCGGATGGTTTTGCCGGTCAATCTTTACACGGAGTTCTACTGGACGGTCAATGCCCGAAGTTTGATGAACTTCGTGGCCCTGCGCGCGGACGCCCACGCCCAGTGGGAGATCCAGCAGTACGGCCTGGCGATGGCCAAAACATTCCGGAACGAAATGCCCTGGACCTATGAGGCCTTCCTGCGCCACGGCTGGCGCGGAGAGAACGAGCGCATCGCCGCCGAGCGCGCAGCCCTGCCTCCCCTGGAAGCCGCCGTCCAATGATTCCGGCTCTCGCGGCGCTGAGCTTCGCACTCGCGACCCCTTCCACGGGCGCCGAGACCGCCACCGTGCGCAGCGACGACCTCGTGCTGAAGGTCCGGGTGACCGGGACTGTCGTCCCGGACGAGATCTTCCGCCTTAAATCCCCCATCGAAGGACGCGTCGAGAGCGTGACGGCCTCCAACGGCGCCTGGTACGGCGCCGACCAGGTCCTGGCCTTGCTGGCGCACAAGGAACTGGCCGCGATGATCGACAGCAAGGGCTCCCAGCCGCAGGAACTTCTGGAGGAGCGCTGGCGGCGCGTCTATCGCCCGACGCCGCTGCGCTGCTCGGACACCTGCTTCGTGCTCAAGATTTATGCGAAAGCGAAGTCATGGGTGAAGCCTCATGCCCTCCTCTTCGAAGCCGCCTCCAAACTGAAGCTGGCGGCGCGCGTGCGGCCGGAGGATGCCCACCGGGTCCAAAACGGGCAACGCCTGACCTTCTGGTCTCTCAAAGACCCGAAAACGACCTACCAAGGCCGCGTCTCCCATTACGCCGGCGCCGGCTTCACTCTCGACCTGAGCCCCTCGCACTCTTTCGATCCCGGAACTGAATGGAATGGGGAGATCGCGGCGGCCGCAAGCAAGGGCATCCTGACGGTCCCCACCGCGGCCCTGATCCGGCACGGGGGCGCGGTCTACCTGCCCGTCCGGGTCTCCACCGGAGTGACCACCGCCGCGCTCACCCAGATCACCGCCGGCGCCGCGGAGGGCGACGAAGTGCTCATCATCGACGACGCCCTGCTCAAAGGCACGCAGCGCCACCGCCAGGCCATGCCCCGCGCCGCGCCCGCCGAGGAAGAGAACCCGCAGCCCAAGCGGCGCCCACCCTCCAAGGCTGATGACAAGGACGACCCTTATGGCGCCTTCTAGCCGCCTCCACGCCATCGCGCCGACCAAGCGCGTGCTGGCCATCGTGCTGGCCGGAGGCAAGGGCGAACGCCTGCACCCGATGACGCACGAACGCTCCAAGCCCGCGGTCCCCTTCGGCGGCAAATACCGCATCATCGACTTCGTCCTCTCCAACTTCGTCAACTCGGGCGTGCAGTCCATCTACGTGCTGGTGCAGTACATGTCGCAGAGCCTCATCGAATACCTGCGCTCCAACTGGCGCACGGCGGGCCTGACCAGCGAACAGTTCATCACGATGGTCCCCCCGCAGATGCGCCTGGGCACGATGTGGTACCGCGGCACCGCCGACGCCGTGCGTCAGAACCTGAATCTCATTCACGACTTCGACCCGGACATCGTCGCCGTCTTCGGCGCGGACCACGTCTACCGGATGGACGTGGGCCAGATGATCCAATATCACATGGAACGCGGCGCCGATGCCACCATCGCCACCATCCCGGTCCCGCTGAAGAGCGTGTCCTCCTTCGGCATCGTCGAGATCGACGCCAAGGGGCGCGTCGTCGGCTTCGTTGAGAAGCCCCCGCAGGCCCAGCCCATGCCCGGCAACCCCGCGCACGCGCTGGCGTCCATGGGCAACTACATCTTCAACAGGGACGTCCTGGTGCCTCTCCTTAAGGACACGCACAAAGATGAGAGCGACCTCGACTTCGGCAAGAACGTGCTGCCGGCCATGCTGAAGACCCATAAACTCTACGCCTACGATTTTTCCACGAACGCACTTCCAGGCATCAAGCTCTACGAGGAGCAGCCCTACTGGCGCGACGTGGGGACGATCCAGAGCTTCTACAACGCCAACATGGACATCCTCGGCGCGCGTCCCAAGCTCAACCTCAACAACCGCCGCTGGTTCATCCACTCCGGCCGCTACGACGGCCCGCCCGCCAAGATCCTCGACGGCAAGCTCACGAACTGCATCATCGGCGAGGGCTGCTTCATCCGCAACGCCGTGATCAAGAACTCCATCCTCGGCCGCGGGGTGCACGTGCACGATGGGGCGGTCATCGAGGACTCCATCATCATGGACTTCTGCAAGATCCGCGCCGAGGCCCATGTCAAGAGGACCATCGTCGACCGCTGGAACGACATCGCCCCCAAGACCCGGATCGGCTTCGCGCGCGAAGACGACGCCAAGCGCTATTTCGTCGACCCCACCGGGATCACGGTCTTGCCGCGCGGAGAGACCGTCCCCCGCTGATGTCCCACCGGCATGTCTGCGTCCACGGAAACTTCTACCAGCCGCCTCGCGAGAACCCGTGGCTGGGCGAAGTGGAGCGCGAGGACTCGGCCATCCCCTTCCACGACTGGAACGAACGCCGGGCCGAGGACTGCTACGGGCCCATGGTCCGAGGCCTGCGTGCCGGCTCCGACGGAAGCGTCATCGCTTACGACGACCTCCTCAAGCGCCTCTCCTTCAACTTCGGGCCGACCCTGCTCGACTGGCTGGAGCGTCGGCGCCCTTCGATCTACCGCGGAATCCTCGCGGCGGATAAGGAGAGCCGTGCCGACGACGGCCTGGGAAACGGTGTCGCCCAGCCCTACTACCATGTCATCCTCCCGCTGGCCGGCCGCCGCGACAAGGAGACTTTGGTCCGCTGGGGGCTCGCCGACTTCCAGGCCCGCTTCGGCCGCAAAGCCAAGGGGATGTGGCTTCCCGAGACCGCTGTGGATGACGAGACGCTCGACGTCTTGGCCGCAGAAGGTGTCGAGTTCACCATCCTCTCCCCGTCCCAGGCCGCGGCCGTGCGCGGCGCCGGCGGGTCCGCATGGGCCGACGTCGCCGCCCAGACCCTCGACCCCAAAACGCCCTACCTTTGGGTCTCCCCCACAGACCCCTCGCGACGGCTCGCCGTCTTCTTCTTCCACCAGCGCCTCTCGGATGGGGTGGTCTCCGGCGAGGCCCTCGCCGACGCGCCGGGATTCGTGCAGGGCGTGCTCAACCGCCTGATGCCGGACGACGCGGCCCAGCTGGTGCACGTGGCCTGCGACGGGGAGTTCTACGGCCATCACCACCCCGGGGCCGAGCGCGTGCTGGCCCTGAGCCTCGACCTGCTCGCCGCCGAGGGTGTCACGCCCATCAATCATTCCCGCTTCCTAAAATTGTTCCCCCCGCCGCATGAGGTCCGCATCCGGCCGAACACCACGTGGAAGCAGGATTGGCGAGCGCCTCTGCGCGACGCCCTCGACAGGCTCGCCCGCCGCCTCGACATGTTCTACGAGGATGAGGCCGGGAGATTCTTCGCAGACCCCTGGGCCGTGCGCGACGACTCCGTCGTCCTCTTCCGCTCCCGCAGCGCGCAGAGCGACGGGCACTTCCTCACCGCCCACGCCAAGCGCCCGCTCACCCCCGAGGACGAGGGCCGCGCCCTGCGCCTGCTCGCGATGCAACGCGAGCGCCTGGCCATGTTCACGAGCTGCGCCTGGTTCTTCGACGACATCTCCGGCATCGAGACGCTCTCGGTCCTTCAGCGCGCCGGCCGCGCGCTGGAGTTGGCGCGAGGACTGGGCGAGGATGCGGAAACGTCCTTCGTCGAGCGTCTGAGCGCGGCGAAGTCAAATTGGGACGGCTGCGCTGACGGCGCCGCCGTCTGGCGCAGCCTGGTGCTCCCCACGCGCGTGGACCTGCCCCGTGCCGCCGCCTCCGCCGCGATCCTCGACCATCTCGCCATGGCCCCGCGCCCGAGCGAGACGCTGAGCGTCGAATTAGGACCGGCCTTCCGCGCCGAAAAGATAGGATTGGCCGGCCGAGACCGCACGCTCTCCGTGCGCCTGGCCAGGGCCGAACGCCCGGCGACAAGGGAGCTCGGCGAGTGGCACGTGATCGTCCACCGCGGCGACCGTCTCGACTTCGCCTGCTGGCTCGCCCCGCGCGAGGCCGGCCTGCTCGATCCAGCCGAAATCGGCGGCCGGCTGCTCGGCCTCGACGACGACGCCTTCCGTGCCGCCATGGACGCGCGCTTCGGGACCTCGCGCTTCGGACTCGACGCCGTGCTTGCAGACGAGCGGGCGGAACTCGCCCGGGCACTGGCCCCGGAAGGCGGCCTCGGGCCTGAGCGGAGCGCTTTCCTGCGGAACTGGACCACCGCCTTCATGGCCGTGCGGCGCGGCGGCACGGACGATGACGCGCTGCTCGAACTGCTGCGCGGCGCTCAGGACCGAGGATTGCTTCCCGCCGAACTGCCCTGGGCGCGGGAACTGGAGGATATCCTCCATTCGCGCCTGGACGCCGTGGCGGCGGGAACGGAGGCCGCGAGACTCTCACGGGCCCTGCGCTGGCTGGACGCGCTTTGGGACGCGGATCTCCTGACCAGCCCCTGGCGCCTGCGTGACTTCCACGCCCGCTGGTCCGCGCGCCTGAACGCCGCCGGGCCATCGACGGAGAAGGACGCCTGCCGGGCGCTCGGCGAACGTCTGGGCCTGGCCGAATCTTTGCTGGAGGGCGCCCGATGACGAGCCGACAGATCAAGCTGCAGGACTCCCACGAGGCCGTGCGCCTCCTGGGCGAGCAGGACGCGCGTCTCAAGGAACTCGAGCGAGACTTCGGCGTGGAGATCCTCCTGCATCAGGACGCGGGCACGGGTGAGTTGGGACTGAACGTGCGCGGCTCGGCCGCGCGCGTGGAGAAAGCCGCCCGCCGCCTGCGCGAAGAGCTCGACGCCCTGCGGCGGCGCGCCGCGCCCGCCGACTCCCGCGGCTTCGAGCCCATCAACCTGGACGCCCCGGCCCTGCCGCAGGACGGCCTCTACCGCACGCACCACGGCCGCGTCGTGCGCGCGCGCTCGCCCAACCAACAGAAGTACGTCAGCGCCATCGCCGAGAACGACCTGACCTTCGGCGTCGGTCCCGCGGGCACGGGAAAGACCTACCTCGCCGTCGCGTGCGCGCTGCGCGCGCTTGAGTCCCGCAAGGTCGCCCGAGTGGTCCTCACCCGCCCGGTCGTCGAGGCGGGAGAGCGCTTGGGATTTTTGCCCGGAGACCTCATCGAGAAGGTCAACCCCTACCTGCGCCCCCTCTACGACGCCTTTTATTCCATGCTCGGGCCGGAACGCTTCAGGAACTGGCGCGACAACGAAGTCGTCGAGATCGTGCCGCTGGCCTACATGCGCGGCCGCACCTTCGAGGACGCCTTCATCCTGCTCGATGAGGCGCAGAACACCACGCCGGAGCAGATGAAGATGTTCCTGACGCGCATGGGCGTCGGGTCCAAAGCCGTGGTCACCGGCGACCTCACACAGCACGACCTGCCCATCCGCGCCGAATCCGGTCTGGTGAAGGTGATCGACATGCTCAAAAGCGTGGAGAGCGTCTCGGTTCAGAAGCTCACGGAGTCCGACGTCGTCCGACACCCCCTCGTGCGCCGCATCATCCGCGCCTACGATAAATGGGACGCAAAGGCCTGAACGTCCTCGTCGCGGGACTGCGCAAACTGCCGCCATCCTCTCGGCGGCCTAAGCTCTTCGCGCGGGCGGTCAAGACCGCCTTCGCGCGGGAACGCTCAAAAGCCCAAGGGGAAGTGAGCGTCGTCTTCCTCCCCCGAGACAAGATGCGGGCGCTGAACCGGCAATTCCTGGGGCATGATCACGACACGGATGTGATCTCTTTCGAGCACGACATCCTGCCGGTCACGCCGGCCGGCGAAAGGCCCGTCGGCGACATCTACATCTCATCCTGGATGGCCGTCCGCCAGGCCAAGCAGCTGGGCCACGGCGTCCTTCACGAAGCTCTGAGCCTGGCCGTCCATGGCGCGCTGCACCTCCTGGGTCATGACGACACGGCGCCCCGGCAGAAGGCGCTCATGTTCCGCCGGCAAGACGAGATCCTCGCTAAACTCGAAAGATGAAGACCTTCTTCTTCGGCCTGTTGCTCGTCTCCGCCGCCAACGCGGCGCCGCGTCTGAACGTGGAGTCACGAGCGCTTCGCCCCGGCGAGATTCTTCTTGTCTCGGTTGAAGGGCAGGACCCGCGACTGGCTCCCGAGGCATCGTTTAGGGGCCTCAAGCTCGACTTCTTTCCCGCCGCCTCGACCGGGTCCTGGCTCGCCTTCGCGGCCATCGACCTGGATGCCTCCACGGGGCCCGCAAGCCTGCAGGCGGTGCTGCGCGAGCCTTCAGGCCGCGCCGTGCGCAAGACCGAGATCCTGAACGTGGAAGCCGGGCAGTTCCATGTGCAGGAACTGAGCGTCCAGCAGAAATACGTCACGCCGCCCAAGTCCGACAGCGAGCGCGCCGAGGCGGAAGCAGCCAAGCTCCACCAACTCGTCACCCACGGCGAAGTGAAGCGTCTTTTCCAGGGCCGCTTCGACTCCCCCATCCCGGGCGCTCCCGCCGCGAACTTCGGCGAGCGCCGCATCTTCAACGGCCAGCCTCGCGCCCCGCATTCCGGCATGGACCTCAAGGCCAAGAGAGGCGCGCCCGTGCACGCCCCGGCCGCCGGGCGCGTGGTCCTGGCCGACTCCCTCTTTTTCCAGGGCAAGACCGTCGTCCTCGACCATGGCCTGGGACTGACCACGCTCTACGCCCACCTCTCCAAGATCCTGGTCAAGCCCGGAGACTTGGTCAAGCAGGGGCAGGTCCTCGGCAAAGTCGGCGCCACGGGCCGCGTCACCGGACCGCACCTGCACTGGGCCCTCAAGTGGAAGACCTCGCGCGTGGATCCATTTTCCCTGATGGCGCTCGACCTCGACGCGCACCTAAAGCCCCGCGCCGCCGATCCGCTCAAGCGCTCCGCCGCCTGCGAGCGGACCGACTTGCCGCCGGCGCCGAAGTGGGGAAAGTCCGCGGGCGGACTGCGCGTGCGCATCCGCCCCCTCAAGGATGCCTACACCCAAGGGGAGAGCCTCACTCTGCTCATTGAGGTCCAGAACGTCGGCCGGAAAAACGCCTTCCTGGACCTGGTCCTCGATCCCGCTCTGAGAGGGGCCACGCTCGGCTTCAACCGCCCGCCCCAACCCTACTCCCAACTCTCCTCGAGCGCCACCGCGCGGCTGGCCACCACCCAGGTCAAGATTCCGCCCTGGAAAATCCTCTGCTTCGAGCAGGACCGCGACGCGGGGGGACCGCTCTTGGCCTCGAGCACGGATTACGCCCTCTTCTACGCCACGGATTTCCTCTACGTCTCCACCGCGACGACACGCGCCGGCGTCTGGCGCGGAAGCCTCATCTCACGCCCGGTCACGGTCGTCATCTCGACCTCTCCGGTAAAGCTATAATCCCGTCGTGAAGAGCGAACACATCCCCTTCGCCGAGATCGAGAAGAAGTGGCGGGACCGTTGGGAGGCGGATGGGGTTTTTCGCGCGCCGCGCGTGCCGCGCGCGGGCAAGAAGTTCTACTGCTTGGACATGTTTCCGTATCCGTCGGCCGCCGGCCTCCATGTCGGCCATCCCGAGGGCTACACCGCCACCGACATCCTCTGCCGCTACAAGCGCATGCGGGGCTTCGACGTGCTCCATCCGATGGGCTGGGACGCCTTCGGCCTTCCCGCCGAGAACTTCGCCATCGCCACCGGCGCCCACCCCGCGAACGTCACGCGCGACAACATCGACAACTTCCGCCGCCAGATCAAGTCGCTGGGCTTCTCCTACGACTGGCAACGCGAGGTCGATACGACCGATCCCGCCTACTACAAGTGGACGCAGTGGATATTCCTGCAGCTCTTCAAGAAGGGCCTCGCTTACGAAAGCACGGCTCCGATCAATTTCTGCCCATCATGCAAGACCGGCCTCGCGAATGAGGAAGTGTTTAATGGTGCTTGCGAGCGCTGCGGCGCGAAAGTCGAGCGCAAGAACATCCGCCAATGGGTCCTCAAGATTACGGCCTACGCCGACCGCCTCGCCAATGACCTCGAAGGCCTGGACTGGCCCGAATCCACGCTCTCCATGCAAAGGCACTGGATCGGCCGCTCTGAAGGTGCGGAGGTGACATTCCACGCCGAGAACGGCACGGAGATCACGGTCTTCACGACCCGCCCCGACACCCTGTTCGGCGCAACCTACATGGTCCTCGCCCCGGAACATCCTCTGACCGCCAAGCTGACGACCCCGGCCCGGAAGTCGGCCGTGGAGGCGTACGTCGCGGCGGCCAAGAACAAGTCGGACATGGAACGCACGGAACTCCAGAAGGATAAGACCGGGGTGTTCACCGGCGGGCACGCAATTAACCCGGCAAATAATCAAAAGATCCCGGTCTGGATCGCGGACTACGTGTTGGGCTCCTACGGCACGGGGGCCATCATGGCGGTGCCGGGCCACGACGACCGGGACTACGAGTTCGCTTGCAAGTACAAAATACCCATCGTGAAAGTCGTGGAGCCGCCGGTAGGCACAAAACTCAAGGAAGGAACGGCGTTTACTGAGTCGGGGTTAGCCGTCAACTCGGGATTTTTGGATGGTCTTAAGACGGCCGAGGCCAAGGCGAAGATGATCGCTTGGTTGGGTGAAAAAAATATTGGTCGAGCGTTGGTCAATTATAAATTGCGGGATTGGCTTTTTTCTCGACAACGCTATTGGGGCGAACCCATCCCGATCGTTCACTGTGTCAAGTGCGGTCTGGTTCCCGTCCCAGAAGATCAATTGCCGGTGCGCCTGCCCGAGGTCGCCGACTTCAAGCCGACCGGCACCGGACAGTCTCCCCTCGCCAATGCTGCCGATTGGGTCAGCACGACGTGTCCGAAGTGCTCGGGCCCCGCCAATCGCGAGACCAACACGATGCCGCAGTGGGCAGGCTCCTGCTGGTATTATCTCCGCTTCTTGGACCCCAAGAACGCCGGGGCCGCTTGGGCGCCCGAGCTAGAGAGGGCCTGGGGACCGGTGGACTGCTACGTCGGCGGCGCCGAGCACGCCGTCCTGCATCTCCTCTATTCCCGCTTCTGGCACAAGGTCCTCTTCGACCTGGGCTTCGTCTCGACCCCGGAGCCCTTCCAAATGCTGCGCCACCAGGGCATGATACTCTCCTATTCGCACCGCGACTCCAAAGGCGTCTACGCCGCCCCGGAGGAAGTCGAGTACGACGACCAAGGACGCCCGGTGCACGCGAAGACCGGGGAGCTCCTCGACGCCCAGGTCGAGAAGATGTCCAAGTCGAAGAAGAACGTCGTCAACCCCGACACGGTGCTCAAAAAGTACGGTGCCGACGCGTTCCGGCTCTACGAGATGTTCATGGGCCCCTTCGAGCAGGCCAAGCCCTGGGACATGCGCTCCATCGAGGGCGTCTCGCGCTTCCTGCGCCGCGCCTGGACACTGATCGTGGGGCTGGAGACGGCCCCCGCCGAAGACGGGGGATCGGCCGGCATCCGCCACCGGACGATCAAGAAGGTCACCGAGGACCTGGAGGCGTTTGCCTTCAACACGTGTATTTCTCAGTTGATGATCTACCTCAACGAGATCCAAAAAGAAAACGCTCCATCCCTCATTGACCTGCGGACGTTCCTGATTCTGCTGAATCCGTTCGCTCCCCACCTGACCGAGGAGCTGTGGTCCGTCCTCGGCCAAAAAGAACTTCTCTGCCGCCGGCCCTGGCCGACATGGGATGCTCAATATTTGGTTGACTCGGTCGACGAGCACGCCGTCCAGATCAACGGCAAGCTGCGCTCGACCTTCAAGATCGAAGCCGGCGCCACGCAAGAGGCGGTCAAGGCCGCCGCCTTGGCAGATCCCAAGGTCAAGGCCGCGATCGACGGCAAAACGATCGTCAAGATCATCGTCGTCCCGAAAAAACTGGTGAACCTGGTGGTAAAATGACCATGAGAAGATACGCCCCGCTCCTCGCGCTTGCCGCACTCGCCGCCTGCGGCGGACCGGAGGTCGGCTACCGTCCCGCGCCGCAACTTCTGCCCAGCAATATCCAGAAGCTCGCAATCCGCCCCATCATCAATAAGACCCAGCAGTTCGGCCTGGAAGACAAGCTGGCCCTGCGCATCCGCGATGAGTTCCTGCGCGACGCCCGCTACCCGCTCACGCCGGAATCCGAGGCCAACGGCGTGGTCTGGGTCACCATCTCCCGCTACATACTCACCGCCGTGCAATACGACGCCACCTTGGCGCCCACGGCCTATAAGCTGCGCATCCTCGTCGACCTCCAAATGGTGGACCGCGCCACTAACCAGACCCTCTGGGAGGAAAAGAATCTCGAAAGCGCTTTGACCTACCCCTCATCCACGCTGCGCGCGGGGCTCACCGAGGAGCAGGCGCGCGAGCGGATATGGGATATCCTGGCCCGCAGCGTGGTCAAGAGGGTCATCGACGGCTTCGGTTCCGTGACCGGGACCTCCGAGCGCCGCATCACGGGAGACGCTCCCTCCACTGCGCCCGCGGTCAAGCCAGAGGAACCGCTCAAGCCGGTCGTGCCCGCCCCTTACTGAGCTGATGGAACTGCGCGACGCCGATCTCCATGCCGAGTGGAAGGCCGGCAAGTTCCGTCCCGTCTATTACCTTTTCGGCACGGAGTCGGCCGCCAAGGCCGACGC
>CAYHNV010000006.1:0-31041 GCA_964358065.1 uncultured Elusimicrobia bacterium
AATCTTATAAGCCGTACACGCCGTCGCGCCGCGGGATGACTTCCGCGGACTTCTCGGAACTGACGACGAAGACCCCCGAGAAGAGCCTAACCCTCAAGCTCTCGCGGAAAGGCGGACGCAACAACACGGGCATGATCATGGTCCGGCACCAGGGCGGCGGCCATAAGCGAGCCTTCCGCCTCATCGACTTCAAGCGCGACAAGCCCGGCGTTCCGGCGGAGGTTGCCACGATCGAGTACGACCCCAATCGCACCGCGAGGATCTGTCTTCTCCATTATGCCGACGGCGACAAGCGCTATATCCTCCATCCCGTCGGTCTGAAGGTCGGCGACGTTGTGACCTCCGGTCCCAACGCCGAGATTAAGGTGGGCAACGCCCTCCCCCTCAACAAGATTCCGGAAGGTTCTTTCGTCCACAACGTCGAACTTCTCCCGGGCAAAGGCGCGCAAATGATGCGTTCCGCGGGCTCCCAGGCCCAGGTCATGAACAAGGACGCCGGCTATGCCCAGCTCAAGATGCCCTCGGGCGAGGTTCGCATGGTTCCCGAGAGCTGTATGGCGACCTTGGGACAGGTCGGCAACACGGAGCATAACACGATCACGCTCGGCAAGGCGGGGCGAAATCGCCACCGCGGCATTCGTCCGACGGTCCGCGGGGGCGCCATGAACGCGACTGACCATCCGCTTGGCGGCGGTCGCGGCAAGTCCAAGGGCAACAACCACCCGCGTTCGCCCTGGAACCAACTGTCCAAGGGTTTTAAAACCCGCAACAAGAAGAAGGTCTGGGGCTGGATGATCATCTCCGACCGGCGCCGCTCGGCGCAGCATGCGGGCTAATCGAGGAAACCATGAGCCGATCCACCAAGAAGGGCCCCTTCGTCGACCCCAAAGTCCTGGCCAAGGTTCAGAAGCTCAATACTTCCGGCGAGAAGAAGCCGATCAAGACCTGGTCGCGCAAGTGTACCATCATTCCGGATTTCGTCGGGCACACGTTCTCCGTGCACAATGGCCGAAAATTCCTCCCGGTTTATGTGTCCGAGCAGATGGTCGGCCACAAGCTCGGCGAATTCTCTTTCACCCGATTTTTCAAGGCTCATGGCGGCACGCACAAGGACGCGCTGGAGAAGACCTAAATGGAAGCCACAGCCCACGCTCGATTTCAGAGATACGGGACGCGCAAGGTCGCGCAGGTCCTTAGGGAGATCCGTGGCAAATCCGTTTTTGAAGCCGAGCGTCTCCTGCCGATGATCCCGCGCATCTGTTCCGTCATGATCACCAAGGCCGTCCGGTCCGCCGCCGCCAATCTGGTCGTTCAGGCCGCGAAGGCCGGCCGTCCGATCGCGCCGGAGAAGGTCTACATCAAGTCCTGCTGGTCCACGATGGGTCCGATGGGCCAGATGAAGCGCATGCTGCCCGCTCCCCAGGGCCGATCTTACACTTTCAAGAGGAAAGTCTGTCACCTGACCGTCGTCGTCAGCGACGAGCGCGTCAACGGCAAGAGGAAGTAAATCATGGGCAATAAAACCAATCCGAATGCGCTGCGCCTGGGCTATATCCACGACTGGCAGTCCAAGTGGTTCTCCATCAAGGAGGCCCCTGCCCTCATCGGCGAGGATTTCAAGATCCGCAACATGGTCCGCAATGCCTTCCGCGCGGCGGCGGTCAGTTGGGTCGGCATTGAGCGCGCGGGTTCCTACCTGCGCGTCAACATCCATACGGCCCGCCCCGGTGTGGTCATCGGCAAGAAGGGTGCCGACATCGAGGCCATGCGCAAGGCGGTCGAGGGCATGACGCAGCGCAAGACCTATATCAACGTCATGGAGATCAAGGACCCCGAGCTCGACAGTCGCCTGGTGGCCGAGTCCATCGCGGTCCAGCTCGAAAAGCGCATCGCCCATCGGCGCGCCATGCGCCGCGCCATGGAGCGCACGATTCAGTCGGGAGCCCTTGGCATCAAGGTGATGGTCTCCGGCCGCATCAATGGCGCGGAGATCTCCCGCCGCGAGTGGAACCGCGAGGGACGAGTGCCTCTCCACACTTTTGCCGCGGACGTGGACTACGGCACGGCCGAAGCCATGACCTCCGCCGGACTCATCGGCGTGAAGGTCTGGATCTTCAAGAAACAGCATTTCGTGAAGTCCTTCAAGGAACTGCAGCAGATGGCCAAGAAGGAGGCGGCCCTTGCGGCCGCCGCGATGGCCATCGAGAGCGGCGAGATCCCCATGGGCGCTCCGGTCCCCGCCTCAATTGCGGCCGTGGCCGCGAAGATCGAGGGGGCGAAGTAACATGCTGATGCCCAAGCGCGTCAAATATCGCAAACCTCACAGCCATCCTCGCATCAAAGGTCCGGCGAAGCGCGGCGTCAGCCTCGCGTTTGGCGAGTTCGGCCTCAAGGCTCTCGAGCCCAAGTGGGTCACCGCCCGCCAGATCGAGTCGAGCCGCGTGACGATCAGCCGCCACCTGAAGAAAGGCGGCAAGCTCTGGGTCCGCATCTTTCCCGACAAGGCGATCACCAAGCATCCCGCCGAGACCCGCATGGGCAAGGGCAAGGGAGCTCCCGATCATTGGGCCGCGGTGGTGCGTCCGGGGCGAGTTCTTTTCGAGGTCATGGGCCTGACCCGCGAGGAAGCCGTCAAGGCGCTCAAGATGGCTTCTTATAAATTGCCGATCCGTACGAAGTTCATCGCCCGGGAGCACGTCTAAGATGGCTGACAAAAAGAAGATCTCGACTCAAGAAAAATCATCAATGGGGGCGGTCGAACTCGGCACCGAGCTTCGGCAGGCCCTTGAGAAGCGCGCCAAGCTGGAGTTCCAGCACCAGGTCGCGCCCCTGAAGAACCCTCTCGAGCTGCGCTTTCTCCGTCGCGAGATCGCGCGCCTCAAGACTCATATCCGCATGAAGGAGGCCGCGAGGTGACGAAGATCCACGTCGTGACGAAGACCGTCGCCGTTATTGAAAATGCCGCGCAAGCGGCACGCGGCCAGCGCAAGAGCATGGAAGGCGTGGTTGTGTCCGACAAGATGGACAAGACCCGCGTCGTCCGCGTGACCCGCACGGTCCGCCACCACTTCTACAAGAAGGTCATGACCAAGAGCAGCAAGTTCCATGTCCATGACGAGGGCAACCAGTCTCGCGAGGGAGACCTCATCGAGATCGTCAGCACCCGCCCGCTTTCGAAGCTCAAGCGCTGGCGCATGCTGCGCGTGGTCAAGGCGGCGCCCAGAGCCGTGGAGACGATGGGGGCGGGGGCGCCGAAATGATCCAGCTTCGAACCATGGTCAACGTCGCCGATAACTCCGGCGCGCGCAAGCTCCAGTGCTTCCATGTGATGGGGGGCAGCTACCGCCGCTATGCCAGCCTCGGCGACATCATCGTCTGTTCGGTCATCACCGCCCTGCCCAACGGCGCGGTCAAGAAGGGCACGGTCGTCAAAGCTGTCGTGGTCCGCGTAAAACGCAACCTTCGTCGCGCCGACGGTTCCTATGTCAGCTTCGACGACAACGCGGCCTGCCTCATCGACGACAAGAATGAGCCGAAGGGAACCCGCGTGTTCGGACCCGTGGCCCGCGAGTTGCGCGACAAGGAGTTCTTGAAGCTTATTTCTCTCGCGCCGGAGGTCGTCTGATGACCGAGCACATGAAGTTTAAGATCAAGAAGAAGGACAAGGTCATCATCATCTCCGGCAAGGATAAGGGCAAGACGGGAGAGGTCTTGGAGATATTGGCGGGAGACGGTTTCAGGCCGACGCGCGTGCTGATCTCCAAGATCAACCTCGTCACCAAGCACAAGAAGCCCAGTCAGACCGACGCGGGCGGCCTCGTGAAGATGGAGGCCCCGCTTTCGATCTCGAAGGTCATGCTGGTCGACCCCAAGACGAACAAGGGGACGCGCATCAGGTTCAAGACGCTTGCCAACGGCGATAAGACGCGCGTGGCGCTGAAGTCCGGCGAGATAATATAATGGCTGAGAAATCTGCAGACGAAAAGGCGGCGAAGGCGGCGAAAGTTGCGGCGGCCGCTAAGAAGGCGGGCCTTGAGAAGCAGGCCTCCAAGACCGCCGGCCCCGCGTATGCCGTGAACGCGGATGGCCGCGAGACCGAGCATATGGAGCCGCGCCTGATCGCCCAGTACCGCGAGGCCGTTGTGCCCTCCCTCATGGAGAAGCATGGCCTCAAGAATATGCACCAGGTGCCGCGCCTTGAGAAGATCGTGGTCAATATCGGCGTCTCCGAGGCGCGCGACAACGTCCAGATGCTGGACAACGCGCGCGAGGAACTGGCCATGATTACCGGGCAGTTGCCGCAGGTGCGCCGCGCGACGAAGTCGATCTCCAACTTCAAGCTGCGGGAGGGAATGCCGATCGGCGTGCGCGTGACGCTGCGCGGCCATAGGATGTGGGAGTTCCTCGACCGGCTCATCACGGTCGCGATCCCGCGCATCCGAGACTTCCGCGGCCTTGAGCCCAAGGGTTTCGACGGCTCGGGCAATTTCAATCTCGGCCTCAAAGAACAGTTGATTTTCCCCGAGGTCAACACGGAGCGGGTGACCAAACAGCGCGGGATGAATATCTCTTTCGTCTTGACCCAGGGCAGCGACCAACTGAGCCTGGATTTCCTTAGGGAACTTGGGATGCCGTTCAAGCAGCCTGTGGCGGTCGCGACGGGCGCGAGGAGCTGATCATGGCGACAACCGCTTGGCGTGCGAAGATGACGAAGACTCCCAAGTTCTCGACGCGGCATCGCAACCGCTGCCAGATCTGCGGCCGTCCCCGCGCGTTCTACCGCGACTTCGGCCTCTGTCGCATGTGCTTTCGAAAAATGGCGCACGGCGGTCTTTTGCCGGGCGTGAAGAAATCCTCCTGGTAAGGTAATCATGGACTCCATCGCAGACCTGCTCACTCGCATCCGCAACTCGAACATCCGCCAGCACGACCGCGTGGATGTTCCGATGTCCAAGATGAAGCTTGAGGTCGTTCGCGTCCTTAAGGATGAGGGCTTCATCGCCAACTACAAGTCCCTTTACAACGGGAACAACAAGCGCGGCACGATCCGCGTTTTTCTGAAGTACTCCCCGACCAAGGAATGCGTCATCCGCGGCATCAAGCGGGTGTCGAAGCCGGGCCTACGCGTGTACGGGTCCTACAAGGGCATCCCGCGCGTGCGCGGCGGTTTCGCGGTCACGATCCTCTCCACCTCGCAGGGCGTCATGACGGACCGCCAGGCGAAAGAGAAGAAGGTCGGCGGTGAGATCCTCTGCCAGGTCTGGTAAATCATCATGAGCCGAATCGGTAAACAGCCGGTCATCATCCCCAGCGGGGTCTCGGTGAAGTTCGACGGCGGCGTCGTCTCCGCGAAGGGCCCCAAAGGGGAGCTCCAGGAGCCCCTCCATCCGTACGTCAAGGCCGAGATCAAGGACGGCAAGGTCCTTCTCACGGCTGATATCAGCGTCGCCCGCGACGCCTCCGCCATCTGGGGCATGAGCCGCGCGCGCGTGAACAACCTCGTTCAGGGAGTCGCGACAGGATACTCGAAGATCCTTGAGATCCACGGACTTGGTTTTCGCGCCGAGATCGCGGGCCAAAAACTCACGCTCTCTCTGGGCAAGTCCCACCCCGTGCCCTTCGACGTGCCCAAGGGCATTACCGTCACGGTGGACCCGAAGAAGACCTTGCTGACCGTCGCCGGAGTGAGCAAGGATGCGGTCGGCGAGACTGCGGCTAAGATTCGCGAACTGCGCAAGCCCGAGCCCTACAAGGGAACGGGCATCCGCTACCAGGGCGAGCACGTCCGCAGAAAGGCCGGCAAGACGGCCGCGGGCGCGACCGCCGGAGCGGGGGGCAAGAAATAAGCCATGAAAGACAAATGGACCCGTTATGACTATCGTCGCGACGCCACGCGCAAGCGCTTGTTCGAGCATCGCGGTGAGCGGCCGCGCCTGTCGGTGCACCGCAGCCTGAAGTATATCTATGCCCAGGTCATCGACGATGCCAAGGGCGTGACGCTCGCGACGGCTTCGTCGATGGACAAGGACCTCAAGGCCGGAGCCAAGTCGGCCAAGAGCATCGACGCCGCCAAGAAGGTCGGTGAAGCGATCGCCGCCAAGGCCCTCAAGGCCGGCGTCAAGAAGGTTATGTTCGACCGAGGCGCCTACGTCTATCACGGCCGCGTCAAGGCCCTCGCCGATGCGGCGCGCGCTGGCGGACTCGAGTTCTAACGGAGACGATTTAAATGAGCACCGAAACCCCAACGCCGATTCCACAGCAACCCGTTCCTCCTCAGCCTCAACCCGGCGACCGCAGCGAACGAAGCGGTGAGCGCCGCGGTCCTCGCGGCCCGCGTCGCGGGCGCAACGATCAGCGTGAGGAGGGCGGCTTCAAGGAGACCGTCGTCGCCATCAATCGCGTTGCCAAGGTCGTCAAGGGCGGCAAGCGCTTCTCTTTTTCCGCTCTCGTGGTCGTGGGCGACAGCGCCGGCTCGGTCGGTTACGGCCTGGGCAAGGCGAAGGAAGTCCAGGCGGCCATCATGAAGGGCAACTCAGCGGCCCGCAAGGCCATCATCAAGTTTCCGATGGTGGTCGATACGATCCCGCACGAGATCGTCGCCAAGTACCGCTCCGGCGTGGTCTGGATGAAGCCGGCGGCCCCCGGAACGGGCGTCATCGCGGGCGGCGGCGTGCGCGCGGTGCTGGAGGCCGCGGGCATCAAGAACATCCTCACCAAGAGTCTCGGCTCGTCCAACGCCTACAATACCGTCGGCGCGACGTTCGAGGCCCTGAAGCAGTTGCGCACTAAGGAAGACATCGCCAAGCTGCGCGGCAAATAAGCGCGGCACGGAACGAATAAAACCATGGATACATCTCCGCTCACCCTTTCAAATCTCAAGCCGACCCCCGGTTCTCGTCGGCGACCTCTGCGCCTCGGCATGGGAGAGGGATCCGGCACCGGCCAGACCGCCACGCGCGGCCAGAAAGGCCAGCGCTCGCGCTCCGGCGACGGCAAGCTCGTCGGCTTCGAGGGAGGACAGACGCCGCTCCTGCGCCGCATTCCGAAGCGCGGATTTACCAACGGCGCTTTCAAGGTCGTCTACCAGACCATCAGCCTGGATTCTCTCGAGCGCGTGTTCAAGAACAAGACGGAGATATCAATTGAAGATCTTCGCATCCACGGCCTGGTCAAGGGCCGCAATCTCGTGAAGGTCCTTGGCGACGGAGATCTCAAGCGCGCCCTCAAGGTCTCGGCCCACGCGTTCTCGCAGAGCGCCAAGGACAAGATTGAGAAGGCCGGCGGCAAGGCCGAGATCGTCAAGGCCTGAGGCATGAGCGGACTCGCGAATCTCTTCGAAGTCCCGGAACTGCGCAAGCGCATTAGCTTTGTGCTGGGTGCCATCGCCGTCTTCCGCGTCGGCGCCACCATCCCCATTCCCGGGGTCAACGGCGACGCCATCCGCGCGATCTTCAACGCCCAATCCGGGAGTCTCCTCGGCTTCCTGAACACCTTCTCGGGCGGCGCCCTTGGGCGCTTCTCAATCTTCTCGATGGGCGTGATGCCCTACATCAACGCCTCCATCATCATGAGCCTCCTCCAAGGCGCGCACGTCTTCCCCATGCTGGACCGCCTGGCCAAGGAAGGCGAACTGGGGCGCCGCAAGCTCAACAGCTACACGCGCTACTTGACGCTTCTCTTGGCCATTTTCCAGTCCTTCGGCCTGACCTTGGCCATCACGAAGATGCCCACCCCGGGCAACATCCCGGTCGTGATGAATCCCGACTGGATGTTCTACTGCGTGACCGTGCTGACGCTGACTGCCGGCACCATCTTCGTCATGTGGCTGGGCGAGCAGATGACCGAGTCGGGCATCGGCAACGGCGTGTCGCTGCTGATCTTCGCGGGCATCGTGGAGAGCATCCCCTCGGCGTCGATGAGCCTTTTCGAGCTCGTGCGCCTCGAAGAGATGGGCCTGATCACGGCGGCGGCCATCGTGGCCGCCCTGATCGCGGTCATCGTCTCCGTCGTCTGGGTGGAGACCGCGCAGCGCAAGATTCCCGTCCAATACGCGAAGCGCGTCGTAGGCCGCAAGATGTACGGCGGATCCCAGAGCTACCTGCCCCTCAAGGTGGACCAGAGCGGCGTCATCGCCGTGATTTTCGCGGTCTCGCTCCTGGCGGTCCCCATGACCGCCGCCCAGTTCTTCCCGCAGAGCGGCCTGGGACAGAAGGTCATGGAGATCATGAACCAAGGCAGTTGGATATACGACCTGGTCTACGCCGCTCTCATTATCTTCTTCTGCTATTTCTACAATTCGGTTTCCATCAACCCGGTGGACCTGGCCGAGAACATGAAAAAGTCCGGCGGCTTCATTCCAGGCATCCGTCCCGGCGAGCCGACGGCCAAACACATCGAGTGGGTTCTCGAGCGCATCACGCTGGGCGGCGCCCTCTTCGTGGCGTTGATCGCCGTCATGCCGGACGTGCTGAAGCGCAATTTCAGCGTTCCATTCTTCTTTGGAGGCACTTCGCTGCTGATTTGCGTCGGCGTCGCGCTCGACACGATGGGACAGGTCGAGGCGCATCTCATCATGCGTCATTACGAGGGATTCCTGAAGAAGGGCCGCATCCAGGGCCGCTGGTTCAACGTTGGGGGAGGAGTCGCTCAGTGATCGTCATCCTTCTCGGCGCTCCCGGTTCCGGCAAGGGAACTCAGTCCCAGCGCCTGGCGGGCAAGTACGGCTTCCAGCACCTGGCCACCGGCGACATCTTCCGAGCGGAGATCGCGCAGAAGACTCCGCTGGGCCTCAAGGCCCAGGATTATGTGAAGAACGGCAAGCTCGTGCCGGATGCCATCGTGACCGAGATGGTCGCCGCGCGTCTTGAGTCAGGCGGCAAGTATCTTCTCGACGGCTTCCCGCGCAATCTGACCCAGGCCCAATCCCTGGCCGGGATGCTCAAGGCCAACGGCTCCTCCATCGATCTGGTCTGTTATCTTGCGCTCACCCCGGCCGAGGCCACCCGCCGTATGACCTCGCGTCGCATCTGCTCGGGCTGCGCCGAGGTCTACAACGTCTCGAGCCACATGCCGAGGACCGAAGGCATCTGCGACAAATGCAGCGGCAAGGTCATCCAGCGCGAGGATGACACCGAGGCGACCTCGGCCAAGCGCCTGATGGTCTTCAACGATCTGACCGAGCCGCTCGTGGCCTATTACAAGGCCGAGCACGTCTTCCACGAAGTGGACGCCGGACAGCCTGCCGACAAGGTGGAGGCGGCCCTTTCCGCCGTCATCGAGTCAGCGCGGACGGCGAGCTGATATGTTCATGTCCAAGGCCGTGGAAGTCAAGAGCCGGGAGGAAGTCGCGACGATGCGCCGCGCGGGCGCGGTCGTGGCCGACATCCTCGCGCTGCTCGCGCGCTTGATAGTCCCCGGCATGACCACCGGCGAGATCGACAGGATCGCTCGCGAAGAGCTCAAGAAGCGGGGTGCTAAGCCCGCGTTCCTGAACTATCATGGTTTTCCGGCTGCCATCTGCGTCTCGGTCAACCATGAGGTCGTGCACGGCATCCCCAGCGCCAAGCGCGTTTTGCGGGACGGCGACATCGTCGGACTGGATTTCGGCGCCATCGTCGACGGCTGGTTTGGTGACGCGGCGGTGAGTGTGGGCGTGGGCCGAATCTCTCCTGAGGCCGAGCGCCTTCTGCGCGTGACGCGCGAGTCTCTCGAGAAGGGCATCGCCGCGGTCAAGGCGGGCGCTCGAGTCGGCGACATCGGCGCCGCGGTGCAGGGCCATGCCGAGGCCGCCGGCTTTTCCGTGGTCCGCGACTTCGTCGGCCACGGCATCGGCCGCTCGCTCCATGAGGACCCGGCCATCCCGAACTACGGCAAGCCCGGGACCGGCGCGCGTCTCAAGCCCGGCATGACGCTGGCCATCGAGCCGATGATCAATGCCGGGGCCTGCGAAGTCGAGACCCTTTCCGACGGCTGGACCGCGGTGACCAAGGACCGCAAGCTCTCGGCGCACTTCGAGCATACCGTTGCGGTCACGGAGAGCGGATGCGAAATCCTGACGCTCCCTTCAGTCGCGTGCCAAGAAACGTCCTCAACCCAGCAGATTTTATGACGAAAGAAGAAAAGATTGAAGTGGAAGGCAGCATCCTCGAGGCGCTCCCGAACGCGATGTTCCGCGTCCAGATCGCCCCGGGCAAAGTCGTGCTGGCTCACATTTCCGGGAAGATTCGGATGCACTACATCAAGATTCTTCCAGGCGACCGGGTCCACATCGAACTATCCCCGTATGATCTCACGCGGGGACGCATCACCTATCGGGAGTAATACGATGAAAGTCAGAGCAAGCGTCAAGCCCATCTGCCAGAAATGCAAGATCGTCAAACGTAACGGGGTCGTGCGCGTGCTGTGTTCGAACCCGAAGCACAAACAGCGGCAAGGCTAAGAGCAAGGAGAATACGAGTATGGCGCGCATGGCGGGAGTTGACCTTCCAAAAAACAAACGGATCGACGTGGCTTTAACCTATCTCTACGGCGTGGGAAAGAAACGCGCGGCTGAGGTGATGTCGAAGCTTAACGGTGCCGTGACTCCGGAGACCCGGGTCAAGGATCTGAGCGAACAGCAGATTGTCCTGATCAACAACATGCTCACCAAGGAGTACAAGGTTGAGGGCGAACTGCGCCGCGAGGTGCAGGCTCACATGCAGCGCCTGACCGAGATCGGCTCATACCGCGGGCACCGGCATCGCCGTGCCCTCCCCTCGCGCGGTCAGCGTACCAAGACGAATGCGCGCACTCGCCGTGGTCGCCGCAAGACAGTCGGCGTGGGCAAGGCCGTGTCGCCGACTGGGAAAGACTAAGTCCCGAATTCCGAGGAGATCGAATCATGGCTGACGAGAATATCCCCGTTGCGTCGAAGGCAGCGCCTTTGCCGACATCCCGCAAGAAGAACTGGAAATCGCTGACCTTCGCCAAGGTCCACATCCAGTGTTCCTTCAACAACACCATCGTGACGCTGACCGACGACCGAGGCGACGTGCTCATTTGGGCGACCGCCGGCGGTTCGGGCTTCCGCGGCACAAAGAAGGGCACCCCTTTCGCCGCCGGCGTGACGGCCACCAAGGTCGCCCGCAAGGCTGTCGAGATGGGTGTCAAGCAGGTCGCCGTCTTTATTAAAGGCCCTGGACCGGGGCGCGAGACCGCGGTGCGCTCGCTGGGCGCGGCCGGACTGCTCGTCGTCAGCCTTAAGGACGTGACGCCGATTCCGCACAACGGCTGCCGTCCGCCGAAAGCCAGGAGGGTGTAAGAGATGTCCCGCTATACCGACGCCGTCTGCAAGCTGTGCCGCAGGGAACAGCAGAAGCTGTTCCTCAAGGGTGACAAGTGTTATACCAAGTGCATCCTCGAGAAGAGGCCCGGCACCCCGGGGATGGCCAAGCCCCAGCGCGGCAAGCCCTCCGCTTTCGCCATCCGGCTGCGCGAGAAGCAGAAGCTTCGTCGAATGATCCAGATGAACGAGCGCTCCTTCGAGCGCAAGGTCGTGTCGGCGTCCAAGGCCCGTGAGGCCTCCGGCGACCATCTTCTGCGCGCCCTGGAACTGCGTCTCGACAACGTCGTCAAGCGCATGGGCGTGTCGACCTCGCTGAAGACCGCGCGGCAGCTCGTCAAGCACGGCCATGTCAAGGTCGGAGGCAAACAGGTGAACATCCCGTCTTACCCGGTCAAGGCCGGTTCGGTGATCTCCCTCAGCCCGAAGCTGAAGGAGAACGTGGGCGTCAAGCTCAGCCTCGAGACCGCCAAGAAGCTCAGCAACCGTCCGAGCTTCCTTGAGTTCGACGAGACGAACCTCTCGGCCAAAGTGCTCCGCATCCCGGAGCGCAGCGAGATGTCGTTCCAGATCAATGACCAGCTGATCATCGAGTATTATTCTCGCTAACGCTCGAATATTAATAAACATCCTGCCCTCGGAGACTAAGAGAATATGGCTTATAAAGAACTGATCTTGCCGCAGAAGCTGTCCGTCGACGAAAAGACCATGTCGGACAACTACGCCAAGTTCGTCGCCGAGCCCTACGAGCGCGGCTACGGCCACACGCTGGGCAACGCCCTGCGCCGCGTGCTCTTGTCGTCCCTCGAGGGTGCGGCGGTCACCGCGGTGCGCATCGAGAAGGCGACGCACGAGTACCAGGCCCTGCCCGGGGTCAAGGAGGATGTCATGAACATCCTCCTGAACCTGAAAAAGCTTCGCGTAAAGCTCTTCTCCAACGGCCCGGAGACCGTCTTCCTCTCGGCCAACAAAGAAGGTGTGGTCACCGCCAAGGACATCCAGGGCAATGCGAATCTCGAGGTGATCAACAAGGACCTCGTTGTCGCCCACCTGGAAGCGGGCGGCAAGCTCGACATGGAGATCGAGATATCCAAGGGCCGCGGCTACGTCCCGGCCGAGGAGCTCCGCGCGCAGAACCAGTGGGCCGCGGGCTTCCTGCCGGTCGATGTGCTGTTCTCGCCGGTCATCAAGGTCCACTACGATGTGGAGAACGCGCGCGTGGGCCAGGTGACCGACTACGACCGGCTGATTCTTGAGATCTGGACGGACGGCTCGCTTAATCCGGCCGAGGCGCTGATCCAGTCATCGAAGCTCCTGCGCGAATCGCTCAACATCTTCATTCCGGAGGAAGAGCATCCGGCCGAGGCCGTCGTCGGCTTCGGAGCGGGCGCTGAGTCCGCGGCGTCCGACACCATCCGCGCCGGGCTCGACCCGAAGCTGTGCGAGATCCTCAACCAGACCATCGAGATGATCGAGTTGTCCAGCCGCGCGTCGAACTGCCTGAAGGTCGCCCGCATCCGCACGATCGGCGAGCTTGTCAGCAAGCGCGACGAGGAATTGCTCGCGGTCAAGAACTTCGGCAGGAAGTCCCTCGATGAGATCAAGGACCGCCTGAAGGATATGGGGCTGTCGCTCGGCATGCAGGTCGGCCAGGCCGCCTGATATGGCATCTAAAGCGCTCGGTCGTCGTCAACTTGGCGTCACCAGTTCGCATCGCCGCTCGCTCTTGCGCAACATGGCCACGAGCCTGTTCAAGCACGAGAAGATCGAGACGACGATCGCGAAGGCGAAGGAGCTCCGGCCGTATGCCGAGAAGCTCATCACGCACGCGAAGAAGGGCGAGCACTTCATGGTGCGCCGCCAGATCCACGACAAGGATGTCTACAAGAAGCTCTTCGACATCCTTGCTCCGCGTTATGCTCAGCGTCCGGGAGGCTACACCCGGATCCTGCGCATAGCACCCCGTCTTGGCGACAACGCCAAGCTCGGCTTGATCATGCTCGTTTCTTGACGAAAGGATAAAAAATGTTCGACTTCCTCTTCAGCCTGTTCTCGAACGACATGGGCATCGACCTGGGGACCGCCAACACTTTGGTCTATGTCAAGGGGCAGGGGATCGTGCTGAGAGAGCCCTCGGTGGTGGCCATCGACCGCGAGACGCGGCGGGTGCTGGCCATCGGCGCCGAGGCGAAGAGGATGCTCGGGCGCACGCCCGCGTCGATCATCGCCGTGCGTCCTCTGAAGAACGGCGTCATCGCCGACTTCGAAGTCACGCAGGAGATGATCAAGTATTTCATCCGCAAGGTGCATAACCGCCGTTCCCTGCTGCATCCTCGCGTCGTCATCGGCATCCCCTCGGGCATCACCGAGGTCGAGCGACGTGCCGTGCAGGAGTCGGCCGAGCAGGCCGGCGCGCGGCAGGTGTATCTCATCGAAGAGCCCATGGCCGCCGCGATCGGAGCCGATCTGCCGATCTCGGAGCCGCATGGGAACTTCATCCTGGACATCGGCGGCGGCACGACGGAAGCCGCCGTCATCTCGTTGGGCGGCCTTGTCGTCTCGAAGTCCTTGGACATCGCGGGCGACGAGATGGACGAGGCCGTGATGATCCATTTCCGTCGGAAATACAACCTCCTGATCGGGGAGACCACGGCCGAGGAAGTGAAGATCCAGATCGGCTCGGTCTTCCCGCTCAAGGAAGAGAAGACCATGGAGGTCAAGGGGCGCGATCAAGCCACTGGACTTCCAAAGACAGTCCTCATCACTTCGGAGGAGGTGCGCCAGGCTCTGATGGAGCCGGTGCAGCTCATCCTGGACGTCATCAAGAACACGCTGGAGGAGACTCCGGCGGAATTAGCTGCGGATTTGGTGGACCGCGGGATCATGCTTGCGGGAGGAGGTTCTCTGCTGCGCGGATTGCCGGACTTGATCCGCCAGGAGACCGAACTCCCGGTGCATCGTGCCGCGGACCCCTTGAGCTGTGTCGCGCTCGGGACGGGGAAGTTCCTCGAGGAGCTGGACAACATCATTGACCGGCGCCCCGACTTCGTCACTTCCTACCGGTACCGCTCGTAAATCCGCCGCGGGAACGCCGGCCTATGGCCGGATGACATGCAACGCGAAACGCGGATCGCGCATTACGTCGTGGGCACGCTCACGGCGCTCTCGCTGGTCCTTCTGTCCCTGCCGCTCTCGTCGCCCGTCAGGTCCTTCAAGGCCTGCGCGAGCTACGTCTTTGACCCGCTCGCCTATGAGGGGGAGAGAGGCTACCAGAAGATGGCCGGTGCTCCCCTGCGCGTTCGCGAGCTCATGACCGCCGACGTCCGAAATCGAAGCCTGACAGAAGACCTGCGCGCCACCGCCTGGTTGAAGGTGACCGTCGAATCCCTTTCTCTGGAGAACAAACGCCTGCGCCAGGCCCTCGGCCTGAAGACCCCGGCCGGACGGCGCCCTCTCTGGGCGCACGTGCTGGAGCGCGACCCCTTGTATTGGTATCGTTCAGTGTCCGTTGACGCCGGAGCCGACAGAGGCGTGTCGCTCAACGACTCCGTCTTGGGCCGCAAGGGCGATGAGGTCGTGACGATCGGGCGCGTCGTGGAGGTCCGCTCCCATGCCTCCACCGTCCTGCTCCTGACGGATGAGCGTTCCGCCGTGGCGGCCTATCTCTCCTCTGGAACCCTCGAGGGTCTGGCCCAGGGGCAGAACGCTCCGCGCCTGCGGATGAACTACCTGAATTCCGAGGCTCGCATCGTCACGGATGATGCCATCTACACTTCGCCGACCAGCGCGACCTTCCCGCCGGACGTGCTCATCGGACGCGTCGCCAAGGTCTATCCCCGCGATCCCTTCCTGGCCTTCCAGTCGGTCGAGATATCCCCGGCCTTCGACGCGACTTCCCTTCAGGAAGTCCTGATCCTCTGCGCGCAGGGTGAACCTCCGTGAGACCCCTGCGCTCGGTCATCATCTTCACCGGAGCGATGTTTCTCCAGTGGTGGTGGAACACCCACCTCTCCTATTGGGGCGCGGCTCCTCAGTTCCTGCTGGCGCTGACGGTCCTCCTGGCCGCCCGGCGCGGGCCGGTCCCGGCGATGCTCTTCGGTTTCACCTGGGGTCTCTATGCGGACGCGCTGCGCGCCGATCTTTTCGGGGCGAATGCGCTTCTGTACACGCTGGCCGGCTACGCGGCCGGCGCCGTGCGCAAACAGCTTGACCTGCGCGAAGCGGGGCCGCTGGCCGTTACGGTCTTCGTCTTGTCTTGGGGTTATGTGCTGATGATCGGCTTTCTCGGGGCGATTTTCGATCGGTCCTTTTTCTGGGTCGGCTGGGTTCCGGCGTTGTTCACTCCTTTCCTGAATGTGCTGGCCGCGTTCGCAGCCACCCTGTGCTGCGACATCTGGGGGGAACGTTGAATCAGATCTCGGGCCCGCGGGAGCGTCTGGAATTCCTCTGGTGGGGGATCTCGGCCGTCGGCCTCGTCCTCGGTCTGCGCCTGGTCCAGTTTCAGATCCTGGACGTTGCCGAGTACCGCCTGGCCGCCGAGCGCAATCGCTCGCAGGTCATCTACCAGACCGCCCCACGCGGCCGTATCTATGACCGCGCGGGAGTCCCGCTGGCCTCAAGCCAGCCCGCGTTCACTCTCATCTTTCTGCCCGGCAAGGGGCATGCGCGCCAGGACCTTGAACCCATGGTCCGTGAGCTGTCTCGTCAGCTGGGGCGTGACACGACCGAGCTCCAAGAGACCCTCGAGCTGGCGGTGCGAGAGGAGTCCGCCGTCCGTCTCGCGGAGAACCTTCCGACGAAGACCATGTTCCAGCTCTCGGAGCTGAAGACCATCTATCCCGGCGTCGACCTGATCATCGAGGCGCGGCGCTACTATCCCTTTGGTCGTTTCGCCAGCCACCTCCTCGGCTACATGGGGAAGATGAGTCCGAATGAATGGCGTGAACTCAAACCCAAGGGGTACCGCGCCGACACGCGCGTCGGCAAGACGGGACTTGAGAAGACCTTCGAGACGGAGCTGACCGGGCGCGACGGCGGCATCCGCATGGAAGTCGATGCCCAAGGGCGCCTGAAGCGCGTGCTTGAGAGGATCCTCTGGGAAGCCGGGAGCAATATACATCTCACGCTCGATGCGGCCGTGCAGAAAGCGGCCGACGACGCCCTGCGCGCGACTACGACGGGGCGTGGCGCGGCCGTCGCGGTCGACCCGCGCACGGGAGAGATCCTTGCGATCAGTTCCCAGCCGGATTTCGACCCGAACGCGTTCTTGTCCACCGACCCCGAAGAGGTTCAGCGCACCGTCTCGGACCTCCCTGAGTTCAACAACGCGATCTCGGGTGCTTACCCTCCCGGCTCCACCTTTAAGCCGATCGTCGGTCTGGCCGCCTTGAGCGCCGGTCGTGTCAAGGCCGGCGACAGCTTCTGGTGCCCGGGCCATTTCGAGGTCGGCGGCCGCACCTTCCTCTGTTGGGAGCATAAGGGCCACAAGAATGTCTCCTGGCCCCTGGGGCTGATGCAGTCCTGCGATGTCTACTTCTACAATGTGGGCCTGAAAGCTGGTGCGGCTCTCATCGAGAAGTATGCTCGTGACTTCGGTCTGGGCTCCTTGACGAAGATTCCTCTCAAGAGCGAGAAGGCGGGCCATCTTTTCGGCCCCGAGACCCGCCGTGCGGTCAAGAAAGGCTGGTACGACGGAGACACGCTCAACCTTGCCATCGGCCAGGGCGAGCTCACGGTCACGCCGCTGCAGATGGCGGTTGTTGCCGCGGCGCTCGCCAACCGCGGCAGCGTCTGGCGTCCGCACTACATCCAAAAAATCGTCTATGCCGATGGCCGGCCCGACTATGTCCAGAAGTCCGAGCGCATGGGCTTGGTCCCGGCGACGGATGCGGCCTGGGACCTTGTCCAGGAGGGGATGCGGCTCGTCGTCTCGTCGGGCACCGGCATCGGCGCGAGCATCCCGGGTCTCATCGTCGCGGGAAAGACCGGCACGGCCCAGAACCCCCATGGCGAAGACCATGCCTGGTTCATCGCGTACGCGGCGCGTCCGGGCGAGCCGGCAACGATTGCGACCGCCGTGCTCGTCGAGAATGCGGGTCACGGCGGCACCATCGCCGCACCCGTCGCCAAGAAGATGATCCTGGCCCACTTCGCCATGGCGGCGCCGCGATGAGTCCCATGCGCGCCCATTCAGGCTTGGCCGGTCGGGTGGACTGGACCTTTGTCGCCGCGGTGGCCGGCTTGGTGATCGTGGGCACTCTGGCGATGCTCTCAGCCGCGAGCACGACCATCTATTATTCGGCCATCCTCCAGAAGCACTTCATCGCGCTCACCCTGGGCATCGTTCTTTTCACGCTTACCGTGGCCTTCAACTACCAGGTCTTCCAGGACCAGTCCAAGGTCCTCTACGGATTCGCCTTCCTGGTGCTGATCGCCGTGTTGATTTTTGGGACCACCTCACGCGGCCATCGCGCCTGGCTTCGCCTGGCCGGCTTCAGCTTCCAGCCCGCGGAGCTCTGCCGCGTGATGGTCGTTCTCGTGCTGGCTGATTTTCTCGACAAGCGCACGCGCCGCATCAACGATTTCTCGACCGTGCTCATGGCCCTGGCCGTTGCTGCGCCCATCATGTTCCTCATCCTGAAGCAGCCCGACTACTCCACGGCGGTGACATTCCTGCCGATGATTACGGGGATGCTCTTCTGCGCCGGTGCCGACATCCTGCATCTGTTCCTGGTCTTCGGCTACGGGGCGATGGCCCTCTCGGTCCCCTTGGTCTACACGCTCTGCCAAGTGCGCTATCCGGGCGCCTTGCCGGGCAGTCTGCCCGCGCTTGTCCTGGCGACCGCAAAGATGGGCTGGGCGACGCTCATTATCATCCTCGTGCTCTTCGCCTTCGGCGTGCTGGCCTGGCGTCTGACAACCTGGCTGCGCGTGCAGGCCAAGCCCCACCTCTTCCTGGCGGTTCCGCTCATCCTCTCGGGCGCCCTCCTCACGGGCATCGTCCTCAACCGCCAGCTGAAGGGCTATCAGCGCAACCGCTTCGTGGCCTTTGTCGCTCCACGTTCAGATGTCCAGGGCGCGGCTTACAACGTCATCCAGTCGAAGGTCGCCTTGGGTTCAGGCGGACTTTGGGGCAAGGGTCTTTTCTCGGGCACACAGTCCCAACTGGGCTTCCTGCCCGAGCGCCACACGGACTTCATCTTCGCCAACGTGGGAGAGGAGTTGGGATTCATCGGTACGTCGATCATTCTCGGTCTTTACATGATTATACTCTGGCGTATCGTGACCGCCGCACGACTGGCGCGCGACCGCTACGGCTACCTCGTGTGCGCGGGGCTGGCCTCGATGTTCGCTTTCGTGATGGCTCTCAACATCGGGATGTGCGTCGGCCTGATGCCGGTGGCCGGTATCCCGCTTCCTTTGATCTCGTATGGCGGATCGAGTCTGGTGATCAATCTTTGGTCGCTGGGCATCATCGCCAATATCTACGCGCGCCGCTACGCGCTCCTTTGACCCCCGGAGGACTCATGTCCAACGAACAAGAATCGATCCCAACCCCGATGCCGAAAGACGCCGCCGCCGAGGCGGCCGCGCCCGTCGTGACGCCTTCCCGCGAGGAGCTCTATCCGCGCGCGGACGGTCCGGTGGAATCCGACCGCGACGTGCCTCAGCCCGAAGAGGCCGGGGACGATGACGGGACTGACGAGGGCCCTGAGGACCAAGGGACGTCAGAGTCGCCCGCGTCGGCCGCCCCAGAGGCATCGCCCGTGCCGGAAGCCGGGCCCGCCGGCCAACCGGCTCCCGCTTCGTCCGCGCAGCCGGGCCAGCCCGCTCCGCCCGCGCAGAACGGGCAGTCCTCCCAGCAGCAAGGCGATGGGACCGGACGTCGTCGTCGCCGACGGCGTCGCGGGCGCGGCGGAGATCGCGGTCAGGGCGGAGAACGCGGGCCGGTCGGCCAGCCCAACCAGTCTCCGTCTCCCTCGGCTGCGAGCCAGCCGCCGCCGGCCGCTCCGCAACCCGGACAGAGACGCGAGGAGCGCCGCGGCGATGGCCGGCGCGATGAGCGTCGCGATCAGAGCCGTGAACAGAGCCGGGGAGGGGGGGATCGCGGGCAAGGACACGGCCGCCGCGACGAGCGTCGCGAAGGCCGCCGCGAAGACCCCGGCCACAGCCAGGAGCTCACCAACCAGGCGCGCGGCAACCGTCGGCCGGTCAAACGCGAGGTCCTCGCCAACACCTCCTTCGAGGAGACGCGCATCGCCATCCTCGAAGATGGCCGCATCGCAGAGCTCCACTGGGAACGCAAGAGTTCCCAGAACATCGTGGGAAACATCTATAAGGGCACGGTCGAGAACGTGCTCCCG
This sequence comes from uncultured Elusimicrobia bacterium, assembly GCA_964358065.1. Classification (GTDB taxonomy): domain Bacteria; phylum Elusimicrobiota; class Elusimicrobia; order UBA1565; family UBA9628; genus GWA2-66-18. Next base: position 19,684 of record CAYHNV010000006.1, read on the forward strand.
GGGATCTCCTCGGCCTTCGTCAACATCGGCTTTGAGAAGAACGCGTATCTTTACATCTCCGACGTGCTCGGCGAGAAGAATGCGGCCATCGACGCGACGTTGAAGAAGGGGCAGCAGATCATGATCCAGGTCGCCAAGGAGGCGATCAGCACCAAGGGCCCCAAGGTCACGATGGACGTGACCCTGCCTGGCCGCTACCTGGTGTTCACGCCCTATCAGAACTACGTCGGTATCTCCAAGCATATCTCCGAGCCCGAGGAACGCCGGCGCCTGGAGAAGATCATGGACCGCATGGTCACCGAGCATCTGGGAGGCAAAGGCCTCGTCGTGCGCACCGAAGCCGAAGGCGCTTCCGAAGAGGAGCTTAAGCGCGAGGTGAAGTACCTTCTCGATCTATGGCAGAAGATTTCCAAAAAGTACGAGGAGACCTCTTCGCCGGCCCTTCTCCATCAGGACCTGAGCCTGGCCCTGCAGACCGCACGCGATATCATGTCCGAGCAGGTCTACGTTTATATGGTCGACAGTAAGGAGACCTACAATGATGTGGTCGCCTTCGTGGAGGGCTTTGCCCCCGAGCTCAAAGACCGCATCCGCCTTTACGAATCGAAGACCCCGATGTTCAAGGCCTTCAACATCGAGCGCGAGATCGCCGGCATACGCGAGACCAAGGTGGCCTTGCCCAATGGCGGGTCCATCGTCATCCAGGAGGCCGAGTCCCTCTGCGCGATCGATGTCAATACCGGCCGTTTCACCGGTTCAAAGTCCCAGGAAGAAACGGTCACCCAGACAAATATCGAGGCGGCCCATCAGGTTGCCCACGAGATCCGCCTGCGCAACATCGGCGGCATCATAGTCGTGGACTTCATCGACATGCGCAAGGCCTCCAACCGACAGAAGGTCATGGAAGCCTTCGCCGACGCGTGCAAAGCCGATCGCGCCAAGATCCGCATCCTGCCCATCACGCGTCTGGGCTTGATCGAGATGACTCGGGAGCGCAAGCGCATGTCTACGGCCGCGCTTCTCAGTTGCGAGTGCCCCGAGTGCCGCGGCTCTGGCCGTGTCCTGTCCAGCGAGACCCTGCGCATCAAGATTCAGCGGGAGATTTTCGAGCTGACCGGCGGTCGTCCCGGCGGCTCCATCCGTGTCCTCCTGCACCCTGACGTGGCCGAGGCTTTCCGTTTCCAGCATGCGGTCATCGAGAAGAACGTTCAACGTTCGGTGAAGATACAGTCGGACCCACAGCTGATGTGGGAGGACTACAAGATCATCCTGGAATGAGCCTCATTTCCTTGCTGACGGCGGCGTTTCTCGTCCTTCCGGCGGCATCCGTGCGTGCGGCCGAGGAGGTTGCCGTTGTCGTCTCCGGCAAGCCTTCCGATCCCGTGACTTCCTTCAAGATCGGTGCCGAGCTGTACCTTGACGCCAAGCGCGTGGGATCCATCTACGGCGGACAGGTCTACTGGTACCCTGTTTCCGGGCGCGTGCAGCTGAGCATGCGCGGCCGGACCCTCCAGTTTGTGGTGGATTCTGATAAGGCCGCGTCCGCTGACCAAACCCTCACGCTCCCCGCGCCCGTGCGGGTGCGCGCCAGTCGGGCTTTCCTGCCGATCTCATTTCTGAAGTCGGAGGCGTTCGGCCGCTGGAGCGGCTTCGATGCGCGCTACGACGAGGGCACGCGTACGCTGGAAGTCGAGCGCCGGACCACCGTGGGTTCCGTGCGGGCGTTCTCCTACAAAGGGCGCACGCGCCTGGCGCTATCCCTGGCTTCGGGATCCTCCTATCAGGCCGTCGCGCGGGGCGTGGGCGCGCTGGAAGTGTCGCTGCCCTACGGTGTCGTCGAAGGCGATGATCGCGTGGACCTGGACGACGGCATCGTGGCCTCTTACGCGGTCAAGCAGGAGGTCTCGCGGGCTCGCCTGAGCATCCGCTTCGCCGAGAAGGGCCTGCGGTGGCGCGCTGTTGAACTCGCCGACCCGCGCCGTCTGGTCGTGGACGTTTATGGGCCGGGCATTGAGCCGGCCGACGAAACGCCCCCTCCGCGCTCGGCCGAAGCCAAGACCGCGCCCCTTGTCGTTGCCGCGCAGGCCGAGAAACCCCGCCGACGCATGATCGTCATCGATCCCGGGCACGGCGGCAAGGATCCCGGGGCCACGGGAAGGCGCGCAACCAAGGAGAAGGACGTCAATCTCGCCGTGGCCCTGGAACTGGCCCGGGTCCTGCGCGAGCGCGGGGACATGGAGGTCGTGCTGACTCGTGAAGACGACGTCTTCGTCCCGCTCTCCGAGCGTTCCGCGAAGGCCAACGAGCTGGAGGCTGACATCTTCATCTCGCTTCACTGCAACGCCCATCGCAACCATCGCGAGAACGGCTTCGAGGTCTACTCGGTCTCGGAGACGGCTTCCGATCCCGCGGCAGAGGAGCTGGCGGCGGCCGAGAACGCGGCCCTGGAGCTGGAAGGCAAGAAGCCGGAGGACGAGGCCGCCAAGCAGATACTGTTGGCGATGACGAAGAACGAGATGATCAACGAGTCTCCCCAGTTGGCGGTGCTCGCCGAGCGCGGGATCGCCAAGCACGCGGAGCTCGAAGACCGGGGAGCCAAGCAGGCCGGCTTCTATGTCCTGCGCGGCACTCATGCGCCCGCCATCCTCATCGAGATGGCCTTCTTGAGCCACCCGAAGGACGAGACGAAGCTCGGCTCGCGGCGCTTCCGCCGGAAGGTCGCGGAGGGCGTGGCGGCCGGAGTCGCCGATTACGCGCGCAAGAAAGGATGGCTCCATTGAGGAAGACCGCTCCCATCGGCGTTTTCGACTCGGGCTTGGGTGGGCTGACGGTGTTCAAGACCCTGGCCCGGCGCATGCCGGAGGAATCCCTCGTCTATTTCGGCGATACGGCGCATGTGCCCTACGGTTCCAAGTCTCCGGAGGCGGTGACGCGCTACTCGGTGGCGGTCGCGCGCTTTTTGGCCGCCAAGGGGATCAAGCTCCTGGTCGTGGCCTGCAACACCTCCTCGGCCGTAGCCCTTCCGGCCATTCGTCGGGCCGTGGAGGTTCCGGTCGTGGGCGTCATCGAGCCGGGTGCGCGCGCGGCCCTGAGCGTCACGCACGGCGGACGCATCGGCGTTATCGGCACCGAGGCCACCATGAGTTCAGGCGCCTATCCCCGGGCGCTCGGAGCTCTCGGTGCGCGCGTCAAAACCGTCTCACAGGCCTGCCCGCTCTTCGTGCCGCTCGTCGAGGAGGGCTGGTGGCGGGGCCGGGTCACCGAGACAGTGGCGCGCCGCTACCTCGCGCCCCTGCGCCGCGCGCGGGTGGACACGCTGATCCTGGGCTGTACGCATTATCCGTATCTCAAGCCTGTCCTGGCTCGTGTGATGGGCGCGCGGGTGCGCCTGATCGACTCGGCCGAGGAGACGGCCCTACAGACCGAGTCGGCGCTGGAGAAGATCGGGTTGCGCGCTTCTTCGGGACGTCGCGGCCGCCGCGATTTCTACGCCTCCGACGCGCCCGAGCGCTTCAGGCGCCTGGCGCGCCGCATGCTGGGCTATGCCGTCCCCCAGGTGAAGCTTCACGCTTTCGATTCGTGATGGAATTGCTCACATGAAAGAACTCCTTGCCTGCATCGGTCTGGCCAAGGTCCGCGTGGACGCGGGGTTCTCCAGCGTCGGGCGGCGCTTGTCGTCGACGGATCCTGCCGACCGCGTGTTGATGACGCTGGCCGCGCGCGCGATCTCCTCAGGCAACGCCCTCATGGTCCTTTGTCGCGAGGGGCATGCCAACGAGGCTCTGCCGCTCTTGCGCGCCGCGGCGGAATGCGCTCTCTCCATGCGCTGGGTCTCCGCTGATGCGGCCGGGCGCGCCGAGGCGGCCTGGACGGGACTGGAGACCGCGCGTTGGGAGACGCTCTGGCCCGAGACGCGCGCCCAAGAGCGCGCGCAGTCCTTCGGCGTGCCGGCGTGGGCGGCGGATGCGGCACTCGGCTCGGCCCAGGATTTCGCGCGCGGCAACGCCGCGGGCCTGCCCTGGGGGCATGTCTTCAGCGGCTCACAGCTTTCCGGTCGCAAGCCCGAGGAGGTCCTCGCGGCGATGGCCGTGTGGTTGTCTTTGGTGCTGGAGGCGTTAGATCGGAGGTGGCCGGGGGAATTTCCCGGAGCTGCCGAGATGCGTGATGGCGCGCGGATTTCGAGAGGTCAATGACATGATGAACGAGCAGGACTCAGCCGGACAGGGCGGGCAATCGGGGACTCCCCCGCAGGGAGGAGGCCAGGGAGGTCAGCATGCGCAGGGCCATGGCGGTGGTGGCCGGCGTCGGCGTCGGCGCCATCGCAACGGCGGCGGCCAGAACCAGGGGCAGCGCCAAGGAGGCCAGCAGCACGGCCAGCGCCAGGGTGGCCAGCACGGCGGCAGCCGTCCTCCTCAATCCAACGGCCTGCGTCCGCCCTCGACCCCTTCCCAGCCGCAACGCTCCGAGGCGGAACTCCTGTTTGCCGCGAAGACGCCGGTGGATCCTCACGAGTGGATCCAGCTCGAGAAAGGCTCGACCGACCCCTCCATGCGCGCCCTCGACCTGCTGGCCCCCATCGGCAAGGGTACGCGCGGCCTGATTGTGGCCCCCCCGAAGGCCGGCAAGACGACCTTCCTTAAGCAGATCTCGAACGCGGTCCATGCCGTGGACCCGAAGATCCGCCAATACTGCCTGCTCATCGATGAGCGTCCCGAGGAGGTCACGGATTTCAAGCGCTCCATTCCGGCCGAGATATGGGCTTCCTCATCGGATCAGTCTTACGACAAGCACAAGCGCCTGGCCGACGACATGATGCGCGTGGCCATCGCGAAGGCGGCCGCCGGCGAGGATGTCTTCATCCTGCTTGACTCGCTGACGCGTTTAGCACGCGTGCACAATCAGTTCGCCACGGGGGCCCGGACGATGTCGGGAGGCCTTGACTCAAGGGCCATGGAGATTCCGCGCCGGTTCTTCGGCGCGGCGCGCAAGCTGGAGGAGGGGGGGTCGATGACGATCCTGGCCACCATCCTCGTCGACACCGGCTCGAAGATGGATGAGATCATCTTCCAGGAGTTCAAGGGCACGGGCAACATGGAGCTGGTGCTCTACCGGCAGGCGGCCGATATGCGCATCTTCCCCGCGCTCAAGGTCCGCGACAGCGGCACGCGCAAGGAAGAGAAGCTCTTCACGCCGGAATATCTGGAGGGCGTCTATAAACTGCGCCGCGCGCTGGCTCCCCTGGGCGACTTGGAGGCGATCAAGGCCCTGACGGAGATGCTACGCACCTATAAGACCAATACGGCGCTCTTGGCGTCGCTTAAATGAACCGATGAAGAAAAAACCCGTCACCACCGCGAAGGCGCCGGGGGCCATCGGCCCGTATTCCCAGGGAGTCTCCGCGGGAGAGTTCGTGTTCGTCTCGGGGCAGATCCCGGCGGGCTTGGACGGCGCGCTGGTCGAAGGGGGCGCAGCCGAACAGACCGAGCAGTCGCTGAACAACGTGCTCAACGTGCTGCTTGCGGCCGGCCTGAGCATGAACGACGTGGTCAAGACCACGGTCTTCATGACCGACCTCGGTCAGTTTGCGGCAATGAACGAGGTCTACGCCAAGCGCTTCCAGGCGCCTTTCCCGGCGCGCGCGACGGTGCAGGTCTCGGCCCTGCCCAAGGGCGCTTTGGTCGAGATCGAGGCCATCGCCGTCCGGTGAAGGAAAGACTCCGCCCCGCCCTTGCCGCGGCCCTGGCCATGCTCATCGGGGGGGATCTGGCCGCGCGCGGATACTGGGAGACGCTCGACCTCTGGCGCTGGCTGTTTCCGTACCTGTGGCTCTTCATGGCCTTCGAGGCCTTCCGTGCGCGCCGACGTCTGCACGATACGGAGGCCTTCCTTGTCGGCGCGGCCGTTGGTCTCATCCATGACGGAGTCTACGCCAAAAGCCTCCAGGAAGGCGCTTCATTGCTCGGCATCGATTGGCTGGGCACGTTCTGCGCGGCCTTCGATTGGGGGATGGTCGCGGTCCTCGCCCTGCACGCGGCCGCCGCGCTCCTGCCGCGCGAGGAGACGCAGCGCACCCTGAAGATGCCGGAGCTGGTCGGTCTTGTATTTCTTCCCGCGATGGCCCTCTGCGGCGGCCTGATCAGAACCCTCTCGGGACGCTATCGTTTCGAGCGCATGATCGGCGACACCTGGCTCCTGGCCGACATCCTTTTCCTCATCGCCGCCGGCCTGCTGGTCCACCGCGTCCTGGCGCGCGCCCAAGAAGACGAGCCCGGAGAGCGAGATCGCCCAATCTGGTTCCTCGCCGCCTTCTGCGTCTGGCTGCCGGGCGTCCAGGGACTGGGACGGCTCGTGGAGTTCTGGCCTTGGCCTTTCGTCCTGTCGCTGGTCGCTGGCTGGGCCGCGGTCGTCGGCTGGGGGACCTGGCGCCTATGGGTCGAGCGTGGGCACGCCGACACGACGCCGCGCCGGGTTTCGCCTCTGATGCTGGGGGTGGCGCTCTGGCGTCTGGTCGGCGCCATGCTGGTCCTTCTCCTTTGGGGGACCGGAGCGGAAGACCCTCGCTCATCTTTCGCCTTCTTGCTTCTCGTCGAACTGCCGACCCGCCTTGTTTTCGCTTACGCCTTCCTGACCTTCCGTGTCGCAATCTAGGAAACGATCAGCGCCGCGACGCGCAGGCGCCACTCGTGCCAGAGCAGGACCGCCACGACGGCCAGGCCGGCGGCGAGCCCGATCCAGAGCCCCGTGGCACCCCAGCCCAGCCCGAAGCCGAGGCCGACGCCTATGGGCAGGCCGATCAGCCAATGGCCGAGCAGGTTGATGAGAAGAGGCCGACGCGTCTCACCCAGCCCGCGCAGGGCGCCGCTTAAGACCGCCTGCGCGCCGTCGAAGACCTGGAAGGCGGCGCTGCAGTAGAGCAGCGGCGTGCCGATCCGGATCACGGCCTCGCCGGCTCCAAAAAGGCCCAGGAAGAAGCCCGGCGCCGCGGCGAACGAGATGCCCGTGAGCGCCATGAACGCCACGCCCAGCAACGTCGCGGCGCGACCCGAGGCCGAGGCCGACTGCGGGTCGCCGCGGCCCAGGGCCTGGCCGACGCGCACCGCGGCCGCATGCGAAATCCCCAACGGGATCATGAAGGTGAAGCTGGCGAGGTTCAGGGCCAACTGATGCGCGGCCAGGGTCTGCGCGCCGAGGCGTCCGATGAGGGCTGTCACCAGCGAGAAGATCGCGACTTCGACGAGCATCTGGAGGCCGCCCGGCAGTCCGAGAGAGAAGATGTCAAGGAACAGGCGCCGGCGCCAGCCGTGGAAGCGGAAGGAGACCGCCTGCAGTCTCCCACGTGCGGCGACCGCCGCGATGAGCAGCATCACGCCGTTGGCGCCGAGTGTCGCGAAGGCCGAGCCGCGTATGCCCAAGGCGGGTGCGCCGAAGAGGCCGAAGACCAGGGCCGCATCGAGCAGGGCGTTGGCGACGTTTCCCAGCACGATGGCGGCCACCAGCGGAGCGGTCACGTTCATCGACTGGAGGAATTGGCGGCAGGCGACGAAGCAGAGTCCCGGGAAGATGGCCCAGCGCAGGATCTTCAGGTAGCCGACCGCTCCGGCGGCGACCTCGGGCGCCACCCCGATGAAGCGGAAGAGGGGTTCTGCCAGGAGGTAGACAGAGAAGAGCGCTCCGGCGATCGCCAGGGCGAGGGCCAAGGTGTGGATCAGCAGTTGTCCGCAGAGGTCCGGGCGCCCCGAGCCGAAGGCTTTTGAGGAGTGGCTGTCGATGCCCATGACGACACCCATGCCGATGACGAAAACGGTGAAGTAAGTCATGCTGCCCAGTCCCACGGAGGCGATGGCCTCGGGCCCCAGACGGCCGACGAAGAGCATGTCGACGGTGTTGTAGAGGACCATGCCGATTTGAGTCAACGCGATGGGCACGGCCAGGCGCAGGACAGAGCGGGTCTGCGGCCAGGGCATGTCTTTGAGCGGCATGCGCGCTAACGGGCCGACGTGCCGAGTGCCAGGACGATCTCTTGCAGCTTGGCCTGGATGCGGGCTTGGTTTTTCGGGCCCATGCGCAGGAGTTGTTTCTGCGCGGGGCTCAGGCGCTCCAGGCGCTCATCGGCATAAGCGAAGACGATGCCTTTTTCCGCGGGCTTGAGGCGCGGCCGCTCCTCGGCGGGGGGAGTTTCCAGCAGGCGACCGGCGGCACGCGCAAAAGACCCCGGATACGCGCAAGAAGATCCGCCGAACTCGCGGCAGGCTTGCTCGAAGAGGGGGCTCAGGTCCTTGAGGATCTTGGCGGCGGCGGGGGCGTTGATGGCGGCGAGGACCTCGGTGGTACGGTCGTAGCGGGCGTAGCCGGCAGGGTCGGCGAATATATTCCCGCCGATGCGCTGGAGGGGGAATGTCTTGCGCGGGGAGAGGAAGGAGAGGGCGTCTCGTGGAACTTTGCCGGCGGCGATAAGGTCGATGGCGGCGGCGGCCCGGCGCAGGAGGTCCTCGGTCTTGAGCCAGTCTCCCCAACGGGCGTCGGTGGAGCAGGCGGCGGCCTTGGCGCGCAAGAAATCCGTGCTTTCCTCCAGCGAGGGCAGGGGCGCTTCTGGGGCCGAGGGCGGCGCGGGGGCGGCGGCCGGGGCGGTTTCCACGGCGACAGGGGACGGCTCGCGGCGCAGGAGCAGGCGCATCCCCACCCCTGCTCCAATTCCGAACACGACGGCGAAGCCGAGCAAGACGGATTTCTTATCCATGCCGATGAGGGTAGCGCTCAAAAGGGCGCGCGTCAAGCCGTGCTGCGACAGCGGGTGCAGAACCACCATCTCGTTGACTTTTCCTAATCTGTATGCTTATATTATGTAATGAGCATGCAGAATAAGCGGAACGCCCTCACCCAACTCCGCCAGGAACTCATTGAGCACTGCCAGGTCCCCCGTGATGACCTGGGTGTATTCCTCTCAGATCATTCCTTGGTCAGAGGGACGGTCTACACCCTGAGGCGCAAGTGCTCCAAGCCCGCCTGTCGATGCGCCCAGGGGAAGCGGCACTCGACGATCGTGCTCACCGCCAACATCGCAGGCAAAACCAGGTTATGGACGATTGCCGCGGACCGCGTTGAGGAACTCCGCGAGCGGACTGAGGCGTACCGGCAATTCCGCAAAGCGCGAGCCGCTTTTCTCAAACAATGCGTCCAACGCCAAGCCGCCATGCTGCGCCTGATCGACGCCATCGGGAAGATCCGTACTCAGCAACCATGAGGGCGTTCGATGAGCAGGAGTTCTTGGCTGCAAGCCGAGAAGAATTTGGAGGAACACGTTATCCCATGACCAAAGATATGAACATGGCCGAACTTGTGGCCCTCATTGAAGGATCAGCCCAGCGGCTTGCGCAGGCGCTGCTAAAATCCCGTTTGGCGGAAGATCCACGAACCGACCCGCCGGAGCCTGCGTGCCGTCAATGCCAAGGCAAGCTGCGGATACAAGAGCACGCGCAACGGCGAGTGCTCAACACGGCCATCGGCGAGATCGAATATCAGCGTGCTTACGGGGTGTGCGATCGGTGCATACGGCAGCACCATTGGACGAGGCGCTGGGCATTCCGTCGTTTGGCCCGAGCGTCGAGGTGATGCGCAAGATCAGCCACGCGTCGGCGACGGCCAGATCGTTTGGGATGGCGGCGGATATTCTCAAAGAGCACGCGGGAATCGAGATGAGCGCCAAGCAGGTGCGGGTCAACGGCGAGGCCGAAGGCGCGCGGGTGGCGGCGGCGCGCGCGATTGAGGTGGAGTCATTTCGCAAGGGCGCGGAGATCTCCGGGGCGGGCGCGGCCGCCGACTTGATCGTGGTGACGGCCGACGGCGGGCGAGTCCAGACGCGCCAGCGCGACGATGATGAGGAAGGCGGGGTCTGGAAAGAGGACAAGGTGGGTGCCATCTACGACGCGAGCCCGCGCAAAGACCCCGCCGCCCGCGACACTGAGGACTACGACGGTGCTGCAGCACTCACGAAAACCTATGCGGCCACGATGCAGTCGTGGGAGGAGTTCGGCTACATGCTGCGCGTAGAAGCGCACAAACGCGGCTACGTGACGGCCAAAGAGAAGCTCTTCATATCCGACGGAGCGCAAAGCTTGAAGACCTTCCGTCAGACCCATTTCCCGGAAGCGACGTTCATCCTGGATTGGTATCACGCCGCGGAGCATATCTCGGCCTGCTCGAAGGCGGCCTTCGGCGAGGCGACCGAGGAGCAAGTCGTGTGGTACAAGCGTGTGAAGAAGAAGTTGTGGCTGGGCAATCTTGACGGCGTGATCGCCAGCATCGAGAAGGAGTCGGTGCGTGTCGGCCGGCCTCAACCCAAGGAGCACGAGGGTTCAGCGCGAGTGATCCTGCACAGGAACATCGGCTATTTCAGCGACAATCGCGACGGGATGGACTACCCGCGCTTCCGGGCGGAGGGTTGGCCGATCGGCTCGGGCGTGGCGGAGGGCGCGGTCAAGCAGTTCGGAATGCGGCTCAAGGGAAGCGAGAAATTCTGGAACGGATTCGGTTTCGGCCCGGGAGCTGAAGAAATGCTGGCGCTATGCGCGCTTCATCGCAGCGAAGACGGACGCTGGCAAGAATACTGGCGCAGGCGAGCGCAGCCCAGCGTGCGCCATGATTAACGTTGATGGTTTCTGTGCCGTTGTTGCAGGTTTTCAGCCTGCGGCCGTTGGCGGGCTGAAAACCCCGGCACCGACAGTACGACGGTGCCGCTGCCGTTGTTAGGGCAGTTCCGCTGGCTTTTCATTCTCGGGGGGAATTTCCGAGACCTGGGTCATGCGCCCTGCGACAGCCCGGGGGCGTCGCGCGATATCGCGTGGTGGTGGTCGCGCCGCATCTTCGGCCTGCTGGGCGCGCGCTTCATCATGGTCGCGGGCGGGACCTTGATGCAGTTGCTTCTGCCCGGAGCGGCCATGCTCCACTTCCTGAAGCGCGGGGAGAAAATCTCAGCCTGCGTCGCCTTGTTCTGGTTCGGCCAGAACTTCCTCGGCATCGGCCACTACGTCGCCGACGCGCGCGCCCAGCAGTTGGACCTAGTCGCCGGGGGCGTCCACGACTGGACCTATCTGCTCGAGACCACGGGCCTGCTCATCCACGACGTGGGCCTGGGCGCGGCCGTCCAGGTCTTCGGCTGCATGGTGATGGCCGTCGCTTTGGCCGCTGGCGTCCGGTCCGGCTTCGAGTCGAAGGGCGCTTCGAGCAACGGCTGACGGCGCTGAACTCGTCTGCTTCGGCCGCGTATCCAGATTCAGGCGCGCCCAGTCGAGGCCGGTCTCGATGATGAGCTGCGAGGTCACTCCGTTTCCGGAAGCGCGCGCTCTAATTATCACCGATCAT
>CAYHNV010000007.1:0-30740 GCA_964358065.1 uncultured Elusimicrobia bacterium
ATGTTCAGAACTGCTTGGACTTGCCGCAGCCGCAGGAGCTCTTTTCCTGGGGATTGGAGATACGGAAGCCCGAGCTGGCCTCGTCCTCGGCGTAGTCGATGGTCGCCTTCTCCATAAGGGGGAAGCTCTCGGGGTCCACGACCAGGTCGAAACCCTTCTGGGGGAGGACCTTGTCTCCGGGGGCTTTATCATCAAAAACCACCTTATACTCGTAGCCCGCGCAGCCCGACGGCGTCAGCTTCAGGCGCAGGGATTTGCCCGCGGAGGTCTTCTCGAGCTTCATGAAATCCACGATCTTCTCGGCGGCCTTCGGGGTGATGGTCGGCATGGAGCCTCTTTTTCTTTCTTATTGAAATCAAGTCTCAATAATTGTAGCCTCTTTCCGCGTTTCCGTCAATGGGCGGAGGGCTCTCTGGACAGGCTGCCGCCGTAAATCCTATCATCAGCTCGACGGAGAATGACGCATGGAGAGACATCAACATATGCCCCATGGAGCCCACGCCGAGATGACCAGCAAGCATGCCAAGCCGCTGCCCGCGACCTCTTCCACCCCGAAGGTCTCCGACTACTACGGCTGCAACGTCTTCGGCCTGGAGACGATGAAACTGCTCATCCCCCGCGAGACTTTCCGCCGGGTCCAGGACGCCGTCGAGAAGGGGGAGACCCTCGATATCGATGCCGCCAACGCCGTGGCCTCGGCCATGAAGACCTGGGCGATCTCGAAGGGCGCGACCCACTACTGCCATTGGTTCCAGCCCCTGACCGGCGCCACGGCCGAGAAGCACGACGCTTTCATCGACACGACCGGCCAGGGCGGCGTCATCGAGACGTTCACGGGTCAGATGCTTGTTCAGGCTGAGCCGGACGCGTCTTCCTTCCCGTCGGGCGGCCTGCGCGTCACCTTCGAGGCCCGCGGCTACACCGCCTGGGACCCGACCTCACCGGCCTTCATCCTGGAGAGCCCCGGCGGCGCCACCCTCGGCATCCCCACCTGCTTCGTCTCTTACACGGGGCACGCCCTGGATACGAAGACGCCTCTTCTGCGTTCCATCGATGCCCTCAACAAGTCCTCTCTCGCCATCCTGTCGTATTTCAAGAGCGGCGCGAAAAAAGTATTCCCCACGCTGGGCGCGGAACAGGAGTACTTCCTGGTCGATCAGGATTACTTCAAGGCTCGTCCCGACCTGCTCCTGGCGGGCCGCACGCTCTTCGGCGCGCCCAGCCCCAAGGGCCAGCAGCTTGAGGACCACTACTTCGGGTCGATCAAGGACCGCGTGTTCGCGTTCATGACTGATTTTGAGAGCGAGGCCTACAAGCTCGGCATCCCGCTCAAGACGCGCCACAACGAGGTCGCCCCGCATCAGTTTGAGTGCGCGCCGATCTTCGAGGAGGCCAACGTCGCCGTCGACCACAATCAACTGGTCATGGACCTCATGGAGCGCATCGCCGCGCGTCACGGCCTGGCCGCGCTCCTTCATGAGAAGCCTTTCGCGGGCGTCAACGGCTCGGGCAAGCATAACAACTGGTCTCTGGGGACCGACACGGGAAAGAACCTGTTGTCGCCCGGCGCCACGCCTCAGGAGAACCTGCAGTTCCTCATCTTCCTCACGGCCATCGTCAAGGCCGTGCACGAGCACAGCCTGCTTCTGCGCGCGTCCATCGCCTCGTCGGGCAACGATCATCGCCTGGGCGCCAACGAGGCCCCGCCGGCCATCATGTCCGTGTTCCTGGGGGCCCAGCTTACCAAGGTCCTCGACGACCTCTTGGAGGGCGTGACCACCAAGGGAACAGATCCAATGTGGATCTCCTTCGGCATCGATAAGATCCCGCCGGTCCTCAAGGACAACACGGACCGCAACCGCACCAGCCCGTTCGCCTTCACCGGCAACAAGTTCGAGTTCCGCGCGGTGGGCTCGTCGGCCAACAGCGCGGTGCCGATCGCGACTCTGAATGCGATCGTGGCCGATCAGCTCCTGAAGACGAAGAAGGAGATTGACGCGGCGATGAAGGGGGGCAAGGCCCTCAAGGAGGCCGTGCTCGAGATCGTGCGCAAGCAGTACAAGCAGTCAAAGGCCGTCTGCTTTGAGGGCAACAACTACGCCGAGGAGTGGGTCCGGGAGGCCAAGAAGCGCGGCCTGCCCAACGAGAAGACCACCCCGGCCGCGCTCAAGGGTTTCGAGCTCAAGAAGTCGGTCGAGCTCTTCGCCAAGCTGGGAGTCCTCACGGAGGCGGAATCTCATTCGCGCTACCATATCCTCCTTGAGAAGTACGCCAAGGACATCGCCATCGAGGCCAAGCTCATCAGCGAGATGACGATGACGCTGTTCGTGCCCGCCGCGGTGGACTACCAGAACCGCTTGGCCGCGGCCGTCTCGGCGCAGAAGTCGCTGGGCGTGGCGGCGCCGGGCCAGGCCGCGCTGTTGCACGAGGTTGCCGGCCATGTTGAAGGCGTTTTGCGCAGCGTTGCTTTCCTGAACGAGGCCTTTGCGGAGGCCGACGGGGTCGAGGATGCCGTGGCCCGCGCCGGGGCGTTCTGCGGCAAGGTCAAGCCCTGGTTCGACAAGGTCCGCGCCGATGTGGACGCCCTCGAAATCCAGATGCCCGCAGATTGCTGGCCCTTGCCGAAGTATCGAGAGATGCTGTTCCTGATGTGAGGAGACCCATGCCGACCAAAGACGATGTTTTAAAGGCCCTTTCGACCTGCATCGAGCCTGAGCTCCATAAGGACATCGTGACGCTGGGCATGATCGAGAACCTCGCCGTTTGCGGGGGGAGGGTGAGCTTCGACTACGTGCTCACCACCCCGGCGTGCCCTCTCAAGGCGATGCTGCAGCTCGAGGCCGAGACGGCGGTCAAGAAGGTTCCCGGCGTCGAGGAAGTGAAGATCAAGATGACCGCGAACGTCAACAAGGACGCGCGCATCGGCAGCATCATGCCTCCGGGCGTGCGCAACATCGTCGTCGTCGCCGCCGGCAAGGGCGGAGTGGGCAAGTCCACCGTCGCCGCCAACCTGGCCGTCGCCCTCAAGCTCGAGGGCGCGCGCGTGGGTCTGCTCGACGCCGACATCTACGGGCCCAACCAGCCGCAGATGATGGGCGTGCAGGGCTTCCAGCCCGTCGTCGGGCCGGATGAGAAGATCGAGCCCGCCTATCAGCACGGCGTGCGCGTGATGTCCATGGGCTTCCTGATGGATCCCGATAAAGCGGTCATCTGGCGCGGCCCCATGCTCCACGGCGCCGTCTCCCAGTTCCTTAAGGACGTGAAGTGGGGAGAGCTCGACTATCTCGTCATCGACCTGCCGCCCGGTACCGGCGACGTGCAGCTGACCCTGTGCCAGACCGTGCCCATCGTGGGGGCTGTCATCGTGACGACGCCGCAGAGCATCGCCCTCTCCGACGTACGCAAGGCCGTGGCCATGTTCAATCAACTCAAGGTTCCCATTCTGGGCGCCATCGAGAATATGTCCGGCTTCATCTGCCCGCACTGCTCGAAGGAGAGCAAGATCTTCTCCGAGGGCAGCGCTCAGACCCTGGCGGGCAAATACGGCATCAAACTTTTGGGCGGTGTGCCTCTCGACCCGCGCGTCTGCGAGGCGGGCGAGAACGGCACCCCCATCGTCCTGTCCCATCCCGACAGCCTGCCGGCCAAGGCCCTGCGCGAGGCCTCCCGTCAGGTGGCGGCCGCAGTCAGCGTGCGCAACGCCGCCACCAAGCCCATCGAGATCAAGCTCGTCAAAGCCTAACGCTTGCATGAACGACCCCAAAGTGGACGTGATGGGCGAGGAGTTCCTCGATCTGCCCGAGGGCCATCCCGACCTCAAGTCGCGCCTGACGCCCGAGCAGCTCGAGCTGCGCTGGTACAAGAAGGTCTACCAGGGCGATGATATGCCTCAGCTCACGGTGCGCGCCGTCCTGATGGGCTCGTGCCTCGGCGCGTTCATGGCCCTCTCCAATCTCTACGTCGGCCTCAAGACGGGCTGGGGACTCGGTGTGGCCATCACGGCGTGCATCCTCTCCTACGCCATCCACAAGACGATGATGGCGGCCTTTCCTCGCTGGTTTCCGACGGAGATGTCCATCCTCGAGAACAACTGCATGCAGTCCGCCGCCTCCTCGGCCGGCTACTCCACGGGCGGCACCATGGTCTCGGCCATTTCGGCCTACCTGATGATCACCGGGCACCACATGCCCTGGCCCACCTTGGCCGCCTGGACCTTCTGCCTCGCCGCGCTGGGCGTGTTCATGGCCATTCCCATGAAGCGTCAGATGATCAACATCGAGCAGCTGAAGTTCCCCAGCGGCATCGCCGCGGCCGAGACCCTCAAGAGCCTTCACTCCAAGGGCGCGCAGGCGGCTCTGAAGGCCAGGTCGCTGGGCATCGCGGCCGCGCTTGGCGGCGTCGTCGCTTGGCTGCGCGACGCGGGCAAGCCATTCGCCATCCCGAGCATGTTGAGCTTCCCGGGAGCCATCGGCGCCGTCCCGCTGGCGAAGTACACCATCTCCTTCGAGATGAGCACCATCCTCCTCGCGGCCGGCGCCATCATGGGCTGGAAGATCGCGTGGTCTTTGCTCCTCGGCGCCTGCATCAACTACGGCGTGCTCGCCCCCTGGATGGTGAGCCTGGGCGCCATCGACGGCACGAAGATAGGCTACCGCGCCATCGTCACCTGGAGCACCTGGACGGGGGCTTCCATGATGGTCGCCTCCGGGCTGTTCATGTTCCTGCTCCAGTGGCGCACCATCGTGCGCGCCTTCAGCGGCGTGACGGCTCTGTTCGCGCCCAAGCGCGCCAAGAAGAACACCGTGATCGAGGACAGGATGGAAGCCATCGAGGTCCCGACTTCCTGGTTCTTGTCGGGCACCGTCGCCTCGGGGCTCGGCTGCATCGCCGTGCTCTACTTTGCCTTCGGCACGAGTTGGTGGATGGGAGTCATCGCCGTGCTGATGACTTTCTTTCTGGCCGTCGTGGCCTGCCGCGTGACTGGCGAGTGCGACACCACCCCGATCGGCGCCATGGGAAAGATCACCCAACTGGCTTTCGGCTTCCTGGCCCCCGCCAATAGCACGACGAACCTGATGACCGCCAGCGTGACGGCGGGCGCGGCCGGCGCCTTGGCCGACCTGCTCACCGACCTCAAGAGCGGCTACCTGTTGGGCGCCAACCCGCGCAAGCAGTTCATCGCCCAGTTCCTGGGCATCTTCGCGGGCACGCTGATCGTGGTCCCGGCCTTCTACCTGCTGGTGCCGACGGCCGCGTCCCTGGGGACCAACCAGTGGCCGGCCCCGTCCGCGCAGGTATGGGCGGCCGTGGCCAAGCTCCTGGCCAGCGGCATCCACGCCCTGCATCCGACGGCCCGCAACGGCATGATCGTGGGAGGCCTCTTGGGCATCCTCATCCCGCTCATCGAGAAGGCCTTCCCGAAATACCAGAAGTTCATCCCGTCGGCGACGGGCCTGGGGCTGGCGATGGTCATCCCCTTCTTCAACTCGCTGTCCATGTTCATCGGCGCGTTGATCGCGCTTATCCTAGAGAAGAAGAGGCCGGCGCTCGCGGAGCGCTACATCATCACCGTCAGTTCCGGCCTCATCGCGGGAGAGTCGCTCGTCGGCGTGGCCGTCGCCCTGCTGGCGGCGGCGGGGATGCTGTCGTAGCGGCAATGGGCGGCTGAACCAATACTCGCACCGCGAGTATTGATGCTCGATCTCGCATGACGTTGGAGCGAATGGTCCCTTTCTTTCTGGGACCTAAGACCCCTGTCAGGGCGGCCTCTTTCTCCCATAATAGTCAGCGATGAAGCGTCGCCTCCTTGTCGCCGTCTCGCTGCTGCTCTCGACGCCCGTCTGGGCCGCGAAGGTCGTCGCTCCCAAGATCGTCTCCGCTCCCGCCGCTGCGTCCATCTCCGTTCTGCCGGTCCTTCCCGTCTCCGCCCTGGCCACGAGCCTTTCTCCCGTCTTGTCTGCCGCGCCGTCTCCGGTCTCCGCCCGGGCTCTGGCCGATCAGGCCGCGGCCCCGCTCGCCGCCCCCGGCGTCGACGCCGCCCAGCACCTGTCCCGCGTTTACGATTCCGTCGCTCCGCCCTCCGGTCTTTCCGCCGGAGTCGATGCCGCCGCCGCCCCGGCGGAAGGACCCACGCGCCGCGGCGCCTCCGGCCTCAAGAAGGCCGCGGCCCCCGCGGCTCAGACTATCCGCCGGGAGTTCAAGAGCCCCGAGGGCGCGCAGGCCCGAGAGCTCCAGCGCCTGGACGCCAGCCTCGCCGAGAACTTCCTGCCTCCCGTCCAGACCAGGGTCGTCACCGAAGCGGTCGACTCCAACCGCCCGACCGTCGTCATCCTCGCTCCCGCCTCCCGCCATAAGGTCGCCATCGCCCGCGAGGGCGGGCGCCAGTCGGAGGGGGACGTCCACTTGGCCCTCGATGCCTCTTGGCTGATCCAGGAGGAGGGCCCGGACGGACGCACACGCCTTCTCCTGAAGAAGGGAGTGACCTTCGACGAGAAGGGCCAGGCCGCCATCGTGGAGTACCGAGTTCCCCGCGTCGTGCGCTATTTCGCCGACTATTTCACGCTGGGAGCCAACGACCGTGACGACGGCGTCGCCTTCGAGCGCAACCTGGATTTGCCGCAGTCGAACTCCCTCAAGCTCGAGGCTTTCGTCAACGACAAGCTCCAGACCCGATTGGAGCTGGCCGCCGGCGGCGTCGACGTCCCGGACACCCTTGCCCTACTCATGCCCGAGCATCCCTTGGCCGGCCGCGGATACGTCAAGGCCCCGGGCGTTTCCGTCTCGCCCCTGCCCCAGGGGGCGCAGCAGGTGGCCGAGCTCGCGCGCCTTGTCGGCGAGTTCTTGGCCGGATATCAGGGAACGGAGATTGTCGTCAAGCCCTCCGGCGCCCGGTTCCACTCCGGCCGCGGAGTGAAGTTTTTCCGCAAGGAGCAGCGCGCGGAGATTGTCGCCCACGCCTTGGCCCTGTCCCGCGACCCGATGATGACCCAGGACGGGGCGGTGCTGGTGGACGCCCGCGTCATGTCGGCGCCGCTTGAGCGCGACGGCCGCAAGATGGAGACCACGATGCGCGTGCTGGTCGCGCGAACGCCCTCCGGCGGGGCCAAGACCATGGAGGTCTTCGCCCGCGTCGGGCCCTGGGGCCGGCCCACCACCGCCGAGGCCGCGGACCCGCGCGACAACGCGCGCGTGGAGCCGGTGGAGCGCCTGATGGAGGAGTGGGGCCTGCGCGGCGCGCAAGCGCGGAAGTTCCGAGCCCGCCTCGACAAGATGGGCGAGGACGCCCTCAAGGCCCTGATGGCCCGCGAGAAGACGTTTCAGCGCGCTCCCGGCGAACCCTACCAGGCACAGACCGACCTCATCGGCCTCGACGTCATGGTGGAGCGCCGCGGTGACGAGTTCGTGCCCGTCATGATCGAGGTCAACGACCACGATTCCGGCGGGCAGTACAACATGGACGCGCAGATCGCCGTGGACCGCATCGGCCGCCATTCCCGGGAGTGGGTCGCCACCATGCTCCAGCGCGCCCGGCGCGACGCCCTGCGCGGCAAGCGCATCGTCATCGTCGGGGCGGGCTACGAGGCCAAGGGCTTCATCTTCGAGAAGGCCCAGGAGTTGGGAGTGCAGATCATCCTGGTGGACAAGCCCTCCACCTTCGCCAAGGGCATGGTTTCGGAGCTGATCGCTTCGGACAATTCGAAGCCCGAGGAGGCCCTGGTCAAGGCGCGCAAGAAGCTGCTGGCCTCCGCCCGCAAGAACGGCAAGCTCGACGGCCTGACCACTTTCTGGGAAGACGACGTGCCCTTGGCCGCCGGGCTGGCCGAGGCGCTGGGTTTGCCCTACCACACCCGCGCGGCGGCGCGGTCCGTGCGCAGCAAGGCGCTGACGCGAGACGTGCTGGAAAAAGCCGGCGTTCCCACCCCGCGCCATCGTCGCGTGACAAACCTCAATATGGCCAAGGATTCCGCGGAGCGCGCCCGCCTCATGGAAGAGTTCCTCGCCGCCGCCGATTTCGTCGGCTATCCCGCCGTGATCAAGCCCGCCTTCGGCGCCGCGGCCATGGGCGTCAAGCGCGTCGATGACCGGGCGCAGGCTCTTGCCGCTTTCGAGGAGATGGCGCGCATGGTGAGCGTCAAGACGGACTCCATCTTCGCCCAGGGCACGGGCCTCGTCCTGGAACAGTACCTGGACGGTCCCGAGTGGGACGTGGACCTCGTCATGCAGGCAGGCAAGGCCGTCTTCGCCTCGGTGACCGACAACAAGCCCACTCGCGAGCCGTACTTCCTGGCGACGGGCTCTCGCCTGCCGAGCCTGCTTGCGGAGAATCAGAGGAAGCAATCCATGGACCTCGCCATCCGCTCCGCCCAGGCCCTGGGCCTGACGGACGGCGTCATTCATATAGAGGGCAAGTACACCTCCGAAGGCGCGCGCCTCATCGAGGCGAACGGCCGAATGGGAGGCGAGTACGTGCGTGATTGGGTCCGGGCTGTCTGGGGGGTCGATCTTGTCGAAGAGAATCTGATGGCCGCGGCCGGCATCCCGGTCAAGCCCTTCATGCCGGCCGAGCCCCTGGTCCATCTCGACGGCGACTTCATCATTCCGACCAAGTCCGGCGTCGTCGCCGCCTTCGGCCTGCCCAAGCAGGCGCGCGACAACCCCGGCTTCCATGAGCTGCGCGTCAAGAAGACGGTGGGCGAGCGCATCGCCGTTCCGCCCGACGGCTACGAGCGCGCCGGGATGCTGGTGGCCAAGGGTGCCACGCGCGCCGAGGCCGCGCGCAACCTCAAGGCGCTCAAGGCCAAGCTCATCCTCGATATCAAGTAGGCTAAGCCTTTTGGGTCGAGGGCTCTGGGCCTTTTCCCTCCGCCCCTTCGGGTCCTTCGGACCTCCAGGGCGTGCGCGGGCTCGTGATAGACTTCCACCAATGAAACGCCAAGCGCTCTTCCTCATCGCCGCCGCCATCCTCTCAGCGACCGTCGCCTCCGCTCAGATTCGCGCGATGACCTATGTGCCCAGCGCCCCCTCCGCCGGCCTCGGCGCCGCCGCCGTGACGGCCGTCATGGGTGCGAACTCCGCCCCGGCCATCCCGATTCTGCCTGCAGCCGCCGCAGCCCCCGTCATGGTCGCAGCGCCCGTCGCGGCCCCGGTCGCGGCCGTCCCCGCGGCGCTCGAGTCGGTCCGCGCTCTCACGGATTCCATCTTTCGCTACGACGCCGCGCCGGCCCTCTCCGCCGCCTTCGACGGCCGTCTTTCCGCGCCGAGCGTCCCCGTTGAGGCGGCGCCCGCAGCACCCCGCACGCCCGAGAATTTCGCGCGGAAGGCGGAGGAGCTCTTTACCGCCGGACGCTTGGCACCGGGACAACGCGCCCAGGTCGCCTGGAAAGACGCCCCACACTTGCTGGGCATGGTCCCCACCGACAAGGAGCTCTACGACCGGATGGCGCGCTCGCCTCTGACGAACGCCGAACGCGAGAAGGTGATCATCGAGCTCTTCAAGCTGGGCGGCGCCAAGCCCGAGGAGATCGTCGTCTCGGACCTCGGCCGCGGCCAGAACAACATCCTCGTCGTCAAGAAGGGCCGCACCGACCGCGTGATCGTGGTGGGCGGCCACCACGACAAGGTCAGACAAGGTGCCGGCACCATCGACAACTGGACCGGGGCCACGTTGGTCACGAACCTTTATCAATCCCTGCGCGACCAGGACACCGACGCGACGATCGTCTTCATCTCCTTCGGCCGCGAGGAGGACGGGCTCATCGGCTCCGCGCGCTACCTTGAATCGCTCTCGAAGGCGCAGCGCGCCAAGATCGACGCGATGGTCAACCTCGACACGCTTGCAGTCGACGGGACCTTTTCCTGGAAGAACAACTCCACGCGCGCCCTTCTCGACCGCATCAAGACCGTCGCGGCCGCGTCCAAACACGACCTCACCGAGGCCGCACTGAACGGCGGCGACGCGGACTCCTCCACCTTCCGCCGGGCGGGGATTGCGGCGATGACCATCTTCGGCGCCTCGCAGGATGTGATCTTCGACATCATCCATTCCGAGAACGACACGATGGCCGCTTTCAGCCTCGACCATTACCGCAACGCCTTCCTTCTCGCGCTCGAACTGCTGAAATCCCTCGACCGCGAGAAGCTCGGCCCCGTCGGTCGCGCCGGGGCTTGACAGGGGTCCCAGGCGGCCTAGGACTCTTGACGGCGGGGGCGGGACCCGAGGGCCCAGTCCTTCCGAGCGCCTGAAGGCTATGATAAAGGTGAAGATGAGCACCGCCAAAGCGTCGCGCCTCTTGCGATCCGCCATCGCGGCCGCGATGGCCTTCGTGCTGGCCGCCCTTGCCCCGGGCCTGGCACCCTACGAGGCCGCCGCCCAGTTCACGGTCGGTGCCGCCGTCGGCTCCGCCTCTCACGGCCCGGCCCCCGTCGTTCTGCCCGGCGCCGGGGCCCAGAGCGGCGTTTCCGCGATTGCCGCCGCCGGGGTCCTGGTCCCGTCGCTCAATACCTCCTTCTCATTCTCGGCGGCGCCGTCCGCCGCCGTGTTCTCTCCCGTCGCCGCTCAGCCGGTCTTGCCGGCCCTTCCCCTCTCGGCGGTCTCGCTCGTCGTTCCGTCGCCCGCCTACCCCGCCGCGGCGCCGGTCGTCGGGGTCCGCGCCCAGCTTTCCGAGACCGTCCGCTCCATCTCCGAGGCGCGCGAGGAAGGCGCCAAGACCGGGCTGCTCGACGTTTTCTTCACCGGTGCCCGCCGAATCCACGGAAACTTCGTCGGCGACAGCGCCCCTTCCCGAGTGACGACCGCCGCATCCGCCGCGCCGGTCGTCGCGTCCGCCGTCGCGCCGACGCCTGTCATCCTCGTGGGGACCGGCCTCCAGCCCGGCGATCAATTCCTGTCCTCCGCCGCGATGGAGGACAAGCCGCAGATTCCGGCGCCCACGCCCGCAGCGCCCGACGCCGCGACCGGCGCCAAGGCTCTCAAGTGGATGTATGTCCAGGACGCGATCAGCATGTCGGTGTTCATCCTGACCTCGATCGCCTACCCGATGGTCGTGATTCCCGCCGTCGGGGCCGTGACCTACGGCGTGCTGATGGCCCTTGGACCCCTGGCCGCGATAGCGCTCGGGCCGCTCAGCGGCATGATCGCGACCCGCTTCGCCCCGCGCGAGGGCCTGGCGATCCTCGCCGGCCTGCGCGCCGTGCTGAGCGTCGCTTTGCCCATCATGGCGCTGACCGGCATGATCAGCTTCTGGCCGCTCCTGATCGCCTCGATCGCCAACGGCTGGCAGTTCTCGCTCCTGATGACGAGCCGCAGCGCCTACACGCGCCGTTTCGCGATCACCGACCCGAAGCGGTCGCGCAGCTGGCTGCACATCGGAAACCTGACCACGATCGGCTTCTCGATTTACTTCGTCCTCCAGGTCCTGCTCGGCTCGATCGGTCAAATCGGCGGGCTCATCGACGCGATGAGCCCGATGATGCCGTTCTGGATCGCGGCGGCGGTGAACGTGGGTCTCGTGGGCCTCAACTACTGGAAAATCCCCAAGATCGCGAACTTCGTTTCGAACACTGCCGGCGCCGCGAAGGCCGCGGTCGAGCCGTTCGCGAAGAAGGCCGCCTCCTTCCTGAGGAAGTTCTGGAAGGAGATCGCGCTGCTCGCGGGTTCGGTCGGCGTGTACGCGTGGGGCCTGCCGCTGGCCCTGCCGCTCATCGGCACCGGCCTGGGCTCGCCGCTGTGGATCGCGGGCGCGCTGATGTACTGGATATCCCGCACCGACACCTACAAGTCGGTGATGGCGAAGCCCAAGATCCGCAACGCCCTGCTGCTGTCGGCGCTGGCCGCCGGCCTGATCTACCCCTTCCAGAACCTCGCGATGCCGCTGATCGCCGCTTCGCTGGGCGCCAAGGCCCTGATCTACGGCCAGCTGCTCGGCGCGTTCTTCTTCGGCCAGCTGCTCTCCAATGCGAGCATGGCGCGCCTGCCCGAGGTTCGCATCCCGCTGATCGACAAGAAGATTCCCGCCGAGAAGCTGATGCAGGCGGGCGTGCTGGCGCTGGCCGCGATCTGGGCCGGCGTGCGACTCTTCCCGGGCAGCCTCCTTGCCGCCGCCGGAGCCGTCGCGATCGGCATGGCCGTCATCGCCGTGACCTCGCGCCTGACCGACCGCGGCTGGATCAAGTTCTTCGGCGTCGGCCTCATGGCCGCGATCGGCGTGGCCCTGTCCTGGGGCTTCTACCCCGGCATCTTCGCGAGCGTGATGCTGCTGGGCCTGTTCGTCGG
This sequence comes from uncultured Elusimicrobia bacterium, assembly GCA_964358065.1. Lineage (GTDB taxonomy): Bacteria > Elusimicrobiota > Elusimicrobia > UBA1565 > UBA9628 > GWA2-66-18. The sequence goes on from CAYHNV010000007.1 coordinate 12,272, forward strand.
CCCGTTCGTTTCGGCGATCATGGCCTATATCAGTGGAAACTTGGACCCAAAGATGGCCGCGCCGACCTTCTGCGTGAGCAGCTCGCTGTTCAATACGTTCACCTCCTTCGGCTACGGCATGATGACGGCGGGCACGAAAGCGTACGGCGATCCGGCCTTCCCCGGCGTGCTGACGCCGATCATCGGGGTTTTCATTGCCGCGGCGGTCCTGTTCTTCTTCGCTCCGCGCTGGCTGCCGGGCCTGCCCAAAAAAAAGCCTGCGTTCTCTTGAGCCTAAAAAGCCCGCCGAAAAGAAGTAACGCGCGATAGGCTATAATCCCGCCGATGTCCGCGCCCCGCGTCAACTTCGTCGATTTCCTCGATCCCCTGGAGCGGGTCGATCCCGCTTCCGGCCAGGCGCGCGTGCGCGTGGGCCTGGAGGGGGGGCGCGAATCGGTCTTCCTCGCCGCGACCTTCGACCGGCCCGAGGCGTGGATGAAGGAGAAGAAGCTGGACCATTGGTTCGACGAGCCCGTCCTTTACGTCCGGCGCCTGGACACGCTCACGGTGCGCGCCGCCGTGGAGGCCATGGCGGTGGAGCTGGGCGGCTACTGGCTGCGCTACTATCGCGCCGCACCCGGCGTGCCGTCCTTGGTCGGCGTGGGCAAGGCCTGGACCGACCTGGTCAAGGGCGGCTGCGGCGTCGTCGAGACCATTCTCAAAGACGGCCGCGAGTTCTCCATCCTCGCCGCCACGCCGTCCTGGTGGCGCACTGAACCCTTGCGCCGGAGCCTGCGCTTCTACTACGGTCCCATGGTCCTCTTCGTCAAGAAACTCGATGCCGCGCACGCCAAGCGCGCGGCCGCGCGCATGGCGGAGGTTGATGAGCAGCTCTTCTGCCGCTACGACACCCCGCGCAAGACCCTCACCGAGATCCTCGACGCCTTCCAGGCCGCGCATCCCTAACTGCGGCGGCGCGGCCCGAACCTGCGCCGCCCCAGCCGCTGGTTGTGCGTGCGGCACAGCAGCCGGATGTTGTCGGGCGCGTCTGATGGCCCTCGGCACCCGGCGGCTGCCTCGGGGCCGCGCAGCCTTTCAACGAGAGCCAACAGCTCGGCATCGGCGGTGAAATGGAAGCGATGTCGGGGCGAGGGGATGATCTCCGAGGCCGCCTGGGGTTCCCCTGCGGGATTCGGGGCGGACAAGCGCGGTCCGGTCCCATCGCGGGCGGGTTCGCTCGCCGGAACTGGGACGATCACATCCCTTTGCGCCCCCGGCTCGGTCTGCAGCTGCGCCACCAGGGATAAGACCTCCCTCTTGTTGGCTCCCGACGCCCGGTCGAGGAGATCGCGGCTGTTGTCCTGGTCGAGATAGGGGTAGAGCCGGACGATTTTGTTCCCTGCGTCCTTCGGCCCAACGGCCGGGGGGCCCTTTGCCACGGGCGCGTTAGGACCTTGGCCTCGTCCGCGTGCGCGGCGCTCCGCAGTAGAATGCCGCATGAAAAGATTCCTCGCCTCCGTCGTCTCCCTTTCCCTGCTCGTCGTCACCCCCGCGCCCGCGGCCTGGGCGCAGTTCGCCGCGCTCGTCAGCCCCGGAGCCTCCGCGCCCGTGGCCCCCGGCGCACAATCCGGCACCGTCCGCGTCAGCGGACCGGTCCAGCTCCCCAGCCTGAGCGCCGCCGCCGCACCCCTCTCGGGCTCCGCGGTCTTCGCGGCCGCGCCCTCGGCGCTGCCCGTCGCCGCCCCGGCCTCGGCGGTTTCCGCCGTCCTCGTCACGGCCGCCGTCAAGACCGCCGCGCCCGCCGTCGTCGCCGCCGTCCCCGGTGCCGCGGTCCCTGTCGTAGTCGTCGCGGGCGCTCCCATCGTCGCCGCCCAGGGCCAGCTTGTCTTGACCGGCAAGGCCCTTGCCGCTCCGGCCGCCAAGAGCGAAAGCACGCTCGAGCGTCTTTTCTCCGGTGCCCTCGGCCGCCGCATCCTTGACGCCGATCCCGTCGCGGCCCTGCCGTCCCGCTCGGCGGCCATGTCCGGCCTGGAACGCTCAGCTCCGCGCGAGGGGGATGCGTCTCAGTCCGTCCCGTCGTCTCCCAATGGGGCGCCGAACGCGCCCCGGGGCTCAAAGCTCTTCGGCGCCGCCAAGGCCCTCGGCCTCTTCGCTCTCGGCGCGGGCGCCGCGATCGGTCTTCAGATCGGCGCGGCGGCTCTCGCCCCGGCGCTCTTTGCCGTCGTGCCCGCGGCCGCGGTCTGGGCCGTCAGCGGCGGCCTCCTCCTCTTCCCGGCCGCTCTTTACGCCCGCTACCGCCTGAGCCTGCGCGACTCCCCGCGTTTGGCTAAGGTCAAGATCATCATGGACCTGGCTCTCGGCGCGTACACCGGAGCCCTCTTCATCGCGGCCCCGAACCTGGCCGTCGCGCTCGCCGGCGCGGGTCTGCTCGCTTCCTCCTTGCCCGCGGCGGGTTTCCTTGCGGGGCTGGCCGCGCGCGGTTCGCCCTTCCTTAATTCCGTCTTGGTCTGGGGCGCCTTGAGTCTGACTCCTCTTTTTGTGACCGCGGCCGCGACCGGCGGCCTGGCCCTGGGCCCCATCCTCGGCATGATGGCCGTGGCGGCGATGACCACCATCTCCTTCTTCCTCGGGCGCGGGGGCATCATCGCCTCGGCCGAGAGCGGCGCGCCCTTCTCGGTGCCCGGCACCCTTCAGAAAATGCGCTTCCCATCCCTGCCATGGGTGATGACCGGCGTGGTCTACATGCTCCTGGCCGGCTACTCAGCCGTGTACACAAACGTGGCGTTCCTCGCTTGGAACCTCCTGGGCATGCGTTCTCCGGCCAAATGGGACAAGACGCAGGCTCTCTGGAAGAACATCCTCAACAAGGCCGCAGACTTTAATGTGCTCTACCTCGGCCTTCTCGTCTTCACGGCCGCCACCGGCTTCACCAGCGCGTTGACCTTCCTCGTCGGCGCTTTTTCCGTCGAGCGTGCCGCCGTCTGGACGGAAAAGCTTCTGACCCGCGTTCTGCCGCGCGCCAAACCCGCGCCTTCGACGGCGGTCGAACCCGTCTCGGACCCGTTGACCGATGAGAAGCCTGCCCGCTGGCCGCAGTACCATTATCGGGCCAAGACCGGCGCGCTTCTCGCCGCGATGGCCGGTATCGGCGCGATGATGGGTTTCACCGTATTCGGGTTCACCAGCCTTCTTAAAAGCATGATCCCGGCCGTGCTCCTCTCCTTCCTGCCGTTCTTCTTCGCGCACAAGATCATCAAGCTCGTGATGAAGTCCAAGCCGGCCAACGAGGCCGCCGACCCCGAGTTCTTCTCCATCATGCGCGACCTGCGCGAGCGCATCAACACGGGCCGCCGCGCGGCGGGCAAGAAGGAGATCCCGATGCCCGAGATGGTCATCGATCCGATGCCGGTGCCCAACGCCTACGCGACCGGCCGCAGCCCCTTTGCGGCCTTAGTCGGCGTGACCGCGGCCATCAGGGAGATGACCCTGGACGTGGAGAACGTGCGCGCCGGCACGGTTCGTCTGATCTCGAGCTCGATGGCGGCCGACCCCAAGGCCTTCCGGGTCTTCCGGCTGGCCGTGGCCGGTTCCGTCTCGGGCGTCTCGCCCGAAGCGACCCCGACCGAGGTTCAGTCCGCCCTGCTTCAGGCCGACCGTGCCGAGATCAAGGCCCTGGGCGTGCGCATGCTGCGCGGCGTCCTCGCTCACGAGTTCTCTCATGTCATGGATCGTCACATGCTTTTAGGCTCCATCGCCGGGGCAATCAACGCCTCGATCGCTTTCGCTTCCTACGGCGTCATGTGGGCCGTAAGCCGTGCCCAGGTCGTGGTCAAGAAGGCCTTCGACCGCATCCTCGGTCGGCCTTCCGAGCCGACCGACGCGGGTAAGAAGATCGTTGAGCCCATCTCGATCGGGGTGGCGGCGAAGTCTCTGGGCGCGCTGCTCAAGATCTTCGCGGCGCTATGGGTCCCGGTCATTGTCCAGATCGTGCAGATGGCTTCCACGCGCAACAACGAGGGCATGGCCGACGAAGACGGCGCGCTGTTGAGCCAGGACCCCGAGTCCTTGGCCCTGGCGCTGGGGATGCTGACGACCTGGCGGCCCAAGGAGGGGTTCTCCTTGAGCTCGGCCGAACTGCCGAAACTGGCGGCCATCTCTCCGATCATGACCGTCAATCCGCTCCAGCAGATGCAGACGGCCGGGGTCCTGCCCAAGCTGGACCCGCTCACCTCAGCGGTGGTGGGCAAAGGCGACGACTTCATGTTCAACCTGTTCATCACGCATCCCGACACGCTGGTCCGCATCCAGAAACTGTCCGACAAGGCCGAGGAGATGCGCGCCGCCAAGAACGGCGGCGCGCCGGGCGGGCCGTCGGCTCAGCCCAAGCCCGCACCTCAGAAGACGGCGGCTGAAAAGATCCTCGGTGCGATGGGGGCCGTCCTCTCCATTCCGATGCGGATCGTGACCGGCCTCACGCGGTTCGTGTCCAAGAAGACGGGGCTGTCCCGTGAGGTCTCCGCTCTCGCGCTGGGGATCGTCGGCATGGGCGCCTCCTTCGCCCTCGTGTTCCTGGGCGCTCCGCTCGCCGTCAGCGTCCCGCTGCTGCTGACGAGCGGTCTCTTCGTCGCCTACGCCGAGGTCTTGCTGAAACAGCGTGCCGCCAAGCCCTCCGTCGCGGCCGAGACCCCGAGCGCCGACAAGGCCGGAGGCTCCGCCGACAACACCCCACTCCCCGGCAAGGTCGCGCTGGTCGAGGGGCCGCTCTCCACGACAGATCGTCTGCTGCGCGAGGTGGCCGCTCACCGCGCCGAGATCCTTTCAATCCCCGGCGTGGTCTCCGTTGACGGCGCGATGCAGGGGTTGCGGTTCGTCGTCCTTGTCAAGGCGGCGTACCTGGATGAGCGCAACGTCCACCTTATCCCCGTGACCCTCGGGGACTTCCCTGTCGTGGTCAGAACCGTGAAATCCGTTTAGCGAACGGCTGGCCTCAACCGCGCCGTTTCAGCGCTTCGAGGACTTTTTCCAGGACGATCCGGTCGGCCGGCTGTACTCGTCGTTCACGAGCGCCGTGCCGCGATTCGGGATGAAAGCCGCGTCGCCGGTCGGCAGGCCGCGCAAATCATCGTTGAAGCGCGCCCCTTGCGCCAAAAGCTCGCCTGAAGCGGCAAAAGAGAGAGGCGCTTGCCGGCGGCGGCCGATGACCTTCATGCCTTTAGATTATAGCAGGATTTCCCATTGCCGCCAGGCTGCCCAGGAGATGGAGGGCCCACGAGGGCAGGCCAAGGTCCCTCGCTTCGTTGGGACCAATGCCGGGGGGGGCTTGGGCCCTAGGACCCGGCATAGTCTCCGCGGGCGCCGTTATAATCTGGATAGATGACGCACCCGAGGAATAACCCCATGAAGCTCATGCGCTCCGCGCTCTCTCCGGCGATCACCCTTTCCCTTGTCGTTCTCGCTCCCGGAGGCAGCGCCTGGGCGCAGTTCGCCGAGGCCGCCGGCGCGCGCGTCTGCGCCGCGACCTCCGGACTCGGCGCCGTCGGCGCGGTGAAGGGCTCCGCCTTCGTTCCCGCCGCGTCCCTCTCGATTTCCGCGCTGATGCCCTCGATCTCCGTTCTTCCCATCGCCCGCCATGCCGAACTGCCCGTGGTCGCCGCTCCCGTCGCCGTCGCGGCAGGCGCTACGATCATCGACGCCTCGGGCCAATTGACGCGGACGAGCCAGTCTCTTGCCGTGCCGACCGCGCGGCCCGAGATGGTCATTAGCCGGCTTTATGATTCGTCTCAAGTCCGGTCGGCGGGCGCGTTCTCCGTGGCCGCCGCGGCCTTGGGCTGGAACCGTTCTTTCCTGGCCAAGTCTTCGAAGACGGACCGCACCCCCGATTACGGCGACACGTACGACGGTTCGGGCCGGTCGGTCGAGGACGACGGCGGCATCGACGAGATCGGCAACCCTCGGCGCTCCGGCGGCGGGGGTGGTCCGGACGATGCCTCCGACCCGGACGGCGGGCGCGGCGGAGACCCTTTCTTCGGCACGATTGCCCTGCCGCTGATTCAGAAGCTCCTGGAGCTGTTCGGCGGGCCGAAGGCGTAAAGAGGATATCATGCAGACCCAGGCCAAGATCGATTCCGTGATGTTCATCGTCGAAGATGACGAGCATTTCCGCGAAACCTTCATCGACGTGATGTCGCTGAAGGGCGTGGAAGTCACGGGCGCTCGCAACGGCGCCGACGCGATCAAGGCCCTCAAGCAGTCCCGCCCCTCCGTCATCATCATGGACGTGCAGCTGCCCGACGTGCACGGCTTCGATCTGTGCCGCCGCGTCAAGCGCCTGGAGGGCCACCGGGACACTCCCGTCATATTCGTCTCCGCCTCCACACAGTACGCCGACCCACGAGACCGCGCCGAGGGCCTCCTTGCCGGGGCCTCCCAGTTCCTCCCGAAGCCGATCGCCGTCGAGAAGCTCTGGTCCGAGATCGAGAGCGTCATGCGCTCTCGCCATCCGAACTAAAGAACTGCTTGTTGCATCGCGCCGGCTCAAATGCTAGAGTCTCGCGTATACTATCGCATCCTGAATTTAGGGGGCTTTAAATGAGGAAGATTCTCTCCATCGCCGTTCTCGCGTGTCTCGCCGTGGGCGCCGCGATGCCGCGGGCGGCCTATGCCGAGGACGACAATTCCGTGCAGGTCGGCAAGGACACCTTCATGTCCATCGGCGCGAAGACCTGGCTCACCACCTGGCAGACCAACCTCACCGGCAACTCCGGCAAGGGCTGGACCATGCTGACGGATGGGCCCAAGCTCGGCGTGATCCCGAGCATTTCCTTAAAGCACAAGAAGCTATTGCTCTCCGGAAGCTTCATGATGACTCCCGATTTCCAGTTCCCCACGGAGTCTTTCTACAACGGGGCCGGCACATTATACACCCTCAAGATCAAGGGCAGCCGCCAGGAGTCGGATCTCAACGTCGGCGTCTACGTCCATCCCTCCGTCGTCCTGACCATGGGCTACAAGGGGATCTCGGAGAAGTTCCGCGTCGTCAATTCCCTCTCCGGCACGAGCGAAAACAAGGTCTATCTCAACGGCATGACGCTCGGCATTGCGGGGAGCGCCCCGATCGGCAACGGCTTCTCGGTGTACGGCAACGGCGTCGGCGGGTGGATGCGGGTGAACTACGGCCCGGTTCGCGAGAAATACGACGATACCGCCATGTATGAGGCCAGCGAGCTGGGCCTGGCCTGGAAGGCGCCCAATGCGCCGATCTCGGCGTCGCTCGGCTACAAGTTCCAGCTGATTCAGACGAAGATCAGCGCGAAGAATTCCACGAACTACGCGAATCTGCCGCGCAACGAAGTGACTCGCGGCCTCATGCTCGGGCTCAATCTTGTTTTCTAGGGGGATCATACCAATGAGGAAGAATCTCATGTTCGCCGCGCTCTCGTGCCTGATCGCCTTCGCCGCCGCGAGCCCGGTCCGCGCCGAAGACGACGGCTCCGCCAAGCTCAGCAAGGACCTCACCATGTCCGTCGGCTACAAGCTGTGGCTGAATGTCTGGGAGACGGCCATCCCGTCCTACACGAACGGGGGTTCGCACGTCAACGCGATCACCGCGCCCGCGGTCGCCGCGTCGATCCCGAACCTGTCCTTCAAGTACAAGCGCTTCCTGCTGTCGGGAAGCTACATGACGACCGGCAACTACAAGTTCCCGGCCTTCAAAGACACGTTCGTCGTTGCGGGGGTCGGGTACACGACGTACGATCGCTATTTCACCGCCAGCCGCACCGAGACGGACGTGAACCTCGGCTACTACATCACGCCGAACATCCTCACGACCGTCGGCTACAAGAACGTGGAGCAGAAGTACACCGAGAAGATCAACGCCACGACCTACCCGACCACGAAGACGCACTACAACGGCTTCACGGTCGGCGTGGGGGGCAGTGCGGCGCTCGGCGGCGGCTTCGCCCTGTACGGCAACGGCGCCTTCGGCTACATGGACCAGACTTATACGCCCGCGTCGAGCAAGGACGCGGCCGTCTACGAAGCCAGCGAAGTCGGCATCGCCTGGCGGGCGCCCTCCGTGTTCTCTGCCTCCCTCGGCTACAAGTTCCAGTACCTGACCTCGCGGGGCGCGATCGATGCCGCCGACGTCTCGCGCGGCTACATCATGGGCCTCAACCTGAGCTTCTGATCGCCCACCGATGAAGTTCACGAGGACGATCGCCGCGGGCCTTGGGGGCTTCGTCTTGGTGGCTCTCCTTTCGGTCGCCGCCGCCCGCGCGGAGCCGGCCAATGACGACATCAGCCAGCCTCCGGACTTCGGCCTGGAGACGCGCGAGCGCGATGTCGCTCTGGTCATCGGCATCGAGAAGTACCGCGACATCGAGGCGGCGTCGACCTACTCCGCCGATGACGCGACGTTGGTGAAGGGCTACCTCAAGTCTCTGGGTTTCCGGGAATCCAACATCCGCCTCATCACCAACGACCGCGCGACCCGCACCGACTTCATCAAGAATATCGAAAAATGGCTCCCCGACAACGCGAAGCCCGACGGGAAGGTATTCTTCTACTTCTCGGGTCACGGCTCCCCCGACTTGTCGGACGCCGCGCGCCCGCGCGCCTTCCTGCTCCCGTACGATGGCGATCCCAACGACCTGGGCAGCACCGGCTACTCGATCGAGCGTCTCTATGACCATCTCGGCAAGCTGAAGGCCTCCGAGGTCATCGTCGTGCTCGACTCCTGCTTCTCCGGGCAGGGCGGCCGCTCGGTCCTGGCCAAAGGCGCGCGCCCGCTCATCAGCAATATCGTCCCGGTCGGCGTGATCGCGGGCAATATGGCGGTCCTCACGGCGACCCAGCCCAACCAGATCTCAACCTCGTCTCCCGACAGGAAGCACGGCATCATGACCTACCACTTCCTCAAGGCGCTGCGCGACGGCACGAGCGGCGTCGCCGCCATCTATAAAAAGATCAAGTCCTCCGTGGAGGACGACGCCCACGCCTTGGGCGTGACGCAGAGTCCCAGCTTGGTGCTGGGCACTTCCGCAAGCCCGCACCCCTTCGCGCTCGCGGCCGACCTGGACATCGCTCTTGCCAGGCAGAGGAAGGTCGAGGCCGAGAAGGTGGAGGCCGCCAAGAGGGAAGAGGAGCAGAAGCGTGTCGCCGAGGAGCAGCGCCTGGCCGACGAGAAGAAGCGCCTCGAGGAAGAGAAGCAGCGCATGGAAACGGCCCAACGCGAATCAAACCTGAGGCATCAGGAAGAGTTGGCCCGCATTCAGCGCGAGAACGAGCAGAAAGCCGCCGAGCAGAAGAGCCAGTTCGAATCGGAGAAGCGGCGGCTGGAGCGCGAACGCAAGACCGCTCCCCGCGAAGAGCCGGCCTTCGTTCCGCCCACTTTCTAACCGTATTCTCTTGACAGTTTCCGGCCGTCCTGCTACCATGAACCGATTCTTCTAGGAGACTCTCCCGATGGCCGAGATCCAGCTCACCGACGACACCTTCGACAAAGAGGTTTTGGAGTCCGCCCAGCCCGTGCTGGTGGATTTCTGGGCGCCTTGGTGCGGTCCGTGCCGGATGCTGACCCCGATCATCGAGGAACTCGCCAAGGAGTACGCCGGAAAGGTCAAGGTGGCCAAGCTGAACACCGACGAGCATCCCAACGCTCCAGGGCGCTTCCGGATCGCGGCCATCCCCACGATCCTTTTCTTCAAGGGCGGCAAGCTCGCCGACCAGCGCGTCGGCGTGCTCTCGAAGGCCGACATCAAGAAGATCCTCGACGGCCTGCTGGCTTAAACGATTTTTCGCTCGTCCCGCCGTTCCTTTCGGCTTTCCGCCGATGAAACCCCGTCTCTACCTCATTGACGCACATGCCTACCTTCACAGGGCCTACCACGCCCTCCCGCCGTTGACGAACTCCAGGGGGGAGCCGGTGGGGGCCCTCTACGGCTTCGCCCGCACCCTTCTCCAGATCCTCAAGCGCGACAAGCCCGAGGCCCTGGCCGTCTGTTTCGACACCCCCGGCCCGACCTTTCGACACAAGGCCTATCCGGCCTATAAGGCGACGCGCAAGGAGATCGACTCCGACTTGTTGACCCAACTCTCCCAGGCCAAGCCCTTGACCGAGGCGATGGGTTTTCACTGCGTCGAGAAGACGGGTTATGAAGCCGACGACATCATGGCCACGATGGCGCGCAAAGCCGTGGAGGGGGGCTGGGAAGCCGTTCTCGTCACGGGAGACAAAGACGCCCTCCAGCTGGTCGGCCCCGGCGTGCGGGTCTTCAACGTCTCGAAGAACACCTGGATGGACCCGCCCCAGATACAGGAGAAGTTCGGCATATCTCCGGAACAGGTCGTCGACTACCTGGCCATCGTGGGCGACGCCTCCGACAACGTCCCAGGACTCAAGGGCGTGGGCCCGGTGGGCGCGTTGAAGCTCCTGAAGTCCTACGGTTCGCTCAAAGGGGCCATCGCCGCCGCCCGCAAGGCAGACAAGGCCCTGACTCCGAAGCTGGCGCAGACCCTCAAGGATGGAGAGAAGGCCGCGGACCTCTCCCTGCGCCTCATCGCGCTCGATTGCGAAGTCCCTCTCGACGCTTCCCTCAAGGACTGCCGGGTCAAGCAGGCCGACCCGATCAAGCTCTCCGCGGGGCTGGAAAAGTTCGAGTTCCGCGCGCTGATCAAGGAACTGGGTGGCAAGCCCTCGGAGGAACCGCCCGCCGCCGTGCCCGCCCGCGAGCTGGAGAAAGTCGATCTGAGATCTATCGCCAAGGACCTGGCCAGGGCCGCGGTCGTGCTGGTCGCCGCCGTGCCGGACGCCGCCGGAGAGGGGGAGCTCCTGACCGTCTCCCGCGTGCGCCTGGCCCTGGGCCTGGAGGACGGCCGCACGGCCGTCTTCGATGAGTCCGCGGCCCGGGAGAAGCCCGTCGCGGCCGTCTTGGGAGGCACGGCGCTGAAGGTCGGCTGGGACCTCAAGGCGACCCGCGCGGCGCTTGATCGCGCGGGCCTCGAGCTGGCGGGCCCTGATTTCGACTGCAAGCTGGCCGCCTACTGCTTGGACCCCGGCGCCGCCAAGGACCCGAAGGAGCTCGACGCCGAAGCCGCGACGCTGGCCCGCGTCGCCGCCGCCCGGGGACGCGAGGCCCTGGTCGCCAAGATGCGCCGCACCAAGGTTCTCGATCTTTTCGAGAAGGTGGAGACGCCGCTGTGCTCGGTTCTGCGCGACATGGAGCGCTTGGGCATCCTGCTCGATGAGGCCTACCTGCGGGAGCTCTCGAAGGAGTTCGGCCTGAGCCTCGCTGGCCTCCAGAAGGAGATCGATGTGCTGGCTGGCTCATCCCTGAACCCGCAGTCGCCCAAGCAATTAGGAGAGGTACTCTTCGACAAGCTCGGCCTGTCCGTGGTGCATAAGACCGCCAAGGGCGGGCGCTCCACCGATGAGGAGACGCTCTCGGTCCTGGCCGCCTCGCACGCCCTGCCCGGCAAGGTTCTGGAGTACCGCGAGATCGCCAAACTCGAGTCCACCTACGTCCAGGGACTGCTCCAGCGCTTGGACCCGGCGACTCACCGGGTCCATACGAGCTTCGACCAGGCAGGGACTTTGACCGGTCGCCTCTCCAGTCTCGACCCGAACCTGCAGAACATCCCCGCCCGCAGCGAGGCGGGCCGCCGCATCAGGCGCGCCTTCATCGCGCCGAAGGGGAAGCTCTTGGTGTCGGCCGATTACTCCCAGATCGACCTGCGCGTGCTGGCCCACGAGTCCGAGGACCCGACCCTGATGGAGTCCTTCGTCCAGGGCGTCGACATCCATCGGCGCACCGCGTCGGAGATTTTCCACGTCCCCGTCGGGGATGTGACGACCGACCAGCGCCGCGCGGCCAAGGCCGTCAACTTCGGCATCGTCTACGGCCAGACCGCTTTCGGCCTGTCCGCCCAGCTCGGCGTTTCCCAGCAGGAAGCCGGGGCCTACATCAAGAGCTACCTCGAGCGCTACCCCGGCGTCTCCGCCTGGGTCGAGCGTAATCTTGAGAAGGCGCGCCGCGACGGCTGCGTGCGGACCCTGCTGGGCCGCGTGCGCTGGCTGCCGGATCTCGCGGCCCAAAATGCGTCTTTGCGGCAGTTCACGGAGCGCGCCGCGCGCAATACGCCCATCCAGGGCGGCTCGGCGGACATCATCAAGCTCGCCATGCTCGGGGTCGCCGCGGAGCTGTCCAAGGGCAAGAGGCACGCCCAGATGCTCCTCCAGGTCCACGACGAGCTCATCTTCGAGGTGGAGAAGTCCGAGGTCCCGGCCTTCGCCTCCTGGGTGCGCGGCGCGATGGAGCAGGCCGTGAAGCTCCGGGTTCCCGTGGTCGTCGACGTGAAGGCGGGAGCGAACTGGCAGGACATGCAAGGCGTTTGGGCCCCGGAGAAGATCAAGTGACTCGCGTCTTTCGGCACGACCCCATCGACTTCCGCGGATTACCGCCCACGATTAAGGCCCTGGTGCTCCTCAACGCGGGGGTCTTCCTCATCCAGTTCCTGGGCTACCCGCTCATCGGCATGTTGGGCTTGGTCCCGGAGCGCGTGGCGCAGTGGCCCCTGCCCGAGTTCTGGCGCCTGGTCAGCTACCTCTTCCTGCACGGCGGCTTCTGGCACCTCGTCTTCAACCTCTTTGCGCTTTGGATGTTCGGCGTGCCGGTCGAGTCGCAGTGGGGGGGGCGGGAGTTCCTGAAGTATTACTTCCTGTGCGGCCTGGGCGCGGCCCTGGCCTCGGTGGCCCTCGACCCGCATTCGACGATTCCCATCATCGGCGCGTCGGGGCCGGTCTACGGCCTGCTTGTCGCTTTTGCCATGCTCTATCCGGATGCGGTGGTCTATCTCTATTTCCTCATCCCGGTGAAGGCCGCCCATGTGGCTATCCTCTTCGGGGCCATCGAATTCTTCATGGGGGCCAGCCACGCCACGCCGGGAGTCGCCCGCTTCGCGCATCTGGGCGGCATGGTCACGGGCTATCTCTACATCCGATGGTGGTGGGTCTGGAAGCTCAAAGCCAAAACAGCTTTCAAGAGCCTGATCTCGCGCGACGAGGACGACGAGGTCGCGGTCCCGCGCCCGCGTCCCGCGCGCCGCCGCGTCGCGGCCGTTCCTCCCGTCGAGGACGATCATATGGCCGAGATCGACCGCATCCTCGATAAGATTCTCGAAACGGGGCTGGAGTCGCTGACGGAGAACGAGCGCACGCTCATGCGCCGCTATTCCGAGAGGAACAAGCCTTCGTGAAGCCGAAACGCTTCATCGTGGGCTTGACCGGCGGCATCGGCACGGGGAAGTCGTCGGTCCTGGCCGAGTTCGAGCGTCTCGGGGCTGCGGCCCTGAGCCTGGACCAGGTCGCGCACCAGCAGGCGCGTCCCGGTCGCGAGGGTTTCCGCGCCATCGTCCGCGCCTTCGGCCGAGGCATCCTTGATGAGAAGGGGAGGATCGACCGGCGTGCTCTCGGCGCGATCGTTTTTCGCGACAAGGCCGCTCTGCGCCGCTTGGAGAGGGCCACTCATCCGCCGATACTGCGCGAGATGGAGCGACTTCTCTCTCGACTGAGCGGTGTGGTCATGGTTGATGTTCCGCTCCTGTTCGAGAAGGGACTCCAGGACCGCTTCGATGCGACGGTCCTGGTCTGCTGCCGTCCGCAGACCCAGGTACGACGGGTCGTCAAACGAGACAGGCTGCCCGCCGCGGAGGCTCGACGGAGGATGTCGGTCCAGTGGCCGCTCGCCAAGAAGAGACGCCTCTGCGACTTCGAGATCGACAACGACGGGACTTTGTCGAAGCTGCGGGACCGGGTGAAGTCGCTCCACGCCGGCCTGACGCTTTTATACGGAGGACAGTAGAATGGAAACGCCCATCAAGACGCCCGAACAGTCCAAGAGCCCGGAGCCGGTCCCGGCCGCCGCGCCCGAGGCTCCGCTCAAGCCGCTTGAGACGGCGGAGCTCGCCAAGAAGACGATCGCCGAGCTCAACGCCATCGCCCGCGAGCTCAAGCTCGAGGGTGCGGGCGGCCTGCGCAAGCAGGAGCTCATCGCCAAGATCGTCGAGGGCCAGCTCAAGGCCAACGGCATGATCTTCGACGAGGGCGTTCTGGAGATCCTGCCCGACGGCTTCGGCTTCCTGCGTTCCCCGGACTACTCCTACTTGGCCGGCCCCGACGACATCTATATGTCCCCGTCGCAGATCAAGAAGTTCGGCCTGCGCAAGGGCGACACGGTCGCGGGCTTCGTTCGGCCCCCGAAGGACGGGGAGCGCTACTTCGCCCTCCTGCAGGTCAAACGCATCAACGGCGTCGACGCGGAACTCCTGAAGGAACGCCCGCTCTTCGACAACCTCACGCCCTTGCACCCCGATGAGCGCTTCAACCTGGAGACCACGCGTGAGGAGGTCACCACGCGCCTGATGGACCTCATCTGTCCTATCGGCAAGGGCCAGCGCGGTCTCATCGTGGCCCCGCCCAAGACCGGCAAGACCATCATCCTCCAGAAGCTCGCCAATGCCATCGCCGCGAACCAGCCGCAGACGGTCATCCTGGTCCTGCTCATCGATGAGCGCCCCGAGGAGGTCACCGAGATGCAGCGCACTATCAAGGGAGAGGTAATCGCCTCGACTTTCGACGAGCCGGCCGAGCGTCATGTCACGGTCTCGGAAATGGTCCTGGAGAAGGCCAAGCGCCACGTCGAGATGGGCAAGGACGTCGTCATCCTTCTCGACTCGATCACTCGATTGGCCCGCGCTTACAACACCTGCACGCCGTCGTCGGGCCGGGTGCTCTCCGGAGGCCTGGAGGCCACCTCGCTTCAGCGCCCCAAGCGCTTCCTGGGAGCGGCCCGCAACGTCGAGGAAGGAGGCAGCCTGACGATCCTGGCGACCGCGCTGATCGAAACGGGTTCACGCATGGACGAGGTCATCTTCGAGGAGTTCAAGGGCACGGGCAACTCCGAGGTATATCTGGACCGCAAGCTGGCCGACCGGCGGATGTTCCCGGCCATCGAGATCAATCGTACGGGCACGCGCAAGGAGGAACTGCTGCTGAGCGAGGACGACCTCAATAAGATATGGATACTGCGCAAGGTGCTCGCACCCCTTCAGTCCGTCGAGGCGATGGACCTCCTGCGCGAGAAGATCCTGTCCACGAAGTCGAACAAGGACTTCATGAAGGCCATGGAATTGTCTAACATGGTCGGATGATGCTCGTTGTCGCGGCGCTTGCCGTCCTTCTGGCCCCGGGTCGCGCCTGCGCGGCGGTTGCGGCGGCCTCGGATTTCGCGCGCTTCTCCGTCCTCACTCAGGCGGGGTCCGATGAGCCCTCGCCCGCGCTCCTCGCGCGGAGCCGCCGCCTCCTCTACGCCGTGCATCGCGTCCAGAAGGGCGAGTTCTGGGCCGGCGCCATCGCGAAGTCTTACGGCACCACCCTCAGCGCGCTGCAAGCCACCAACGACAACGAATTCCTGCTGATGTACCCCGGCATGCGCATGACGGTCCTCAACCGCGACGGCAAGCTCTACGAGGTCAAGAAGGCTTCGCAGACGCTGGACCAGGTCGTTTCGCTTTATCAGCGAGACAAGGAAGGCGCGCGGAAATTGAAGGAGCTCATCGTGCGCATTAATGGCCTGCCGGGCGTCGCGCTCCTGGCCCCTTACGAGATGGAAAAAGGCGCCCGCCTGGTCATTCCGGGCGTCAGGGTGAATTTCGACACGTACCATATCCCCTTCGCGAGCTCCGGATGGGGGCGCATTTCCTCGCGCTTCGGTTATCGCTTCCATCCCATCCTTAAGCGGCGTCGGATGCACGACGGCGTGGACGTGGCCAAGCCCTACGGCACGCCCGTCTATCCCTCGCGCAGCGGCCGCGTCACCCAGGCGGGCTGGCACGAGGGTTATGGCCAGATCATCGAGGTCCGTCATCCCAACGGGGAGTCCACCCGCTACGGCCACCTCTCTAAGATCATGGTCAAGGTCGGCGACATCGTCACGCGCGACAAGACCATGATCGGGCGCGTGGGCTCGACCGGCATTTCCACCGGCCCGCACCTCCACTTCGAGGTGCGCGACCGCAACGGCAAGGCCAAAAATCCCCAGTCGTCGATTGGACGAAGGTGAGACTCTCCCTTCGGGAGTCCGGCGTTCCCACGGGGCTGCCGGTCGTTCTCCTGCATGCCTTCCCGTTGTCCGCGCAGATCATCCCGGATGCCGGGCACTTCCCCAGCGTCGAGAACCCCGCGGCCTTCAACGAGCGTCTGAGTTCCTTCCTGAAGCGGACATGAAGGCGGCGTTTTTTTTGCTACAATCTCTCAAATGAAAAAATCGATCCATCCCGTCTATCGCCCCGTCGTCTTCACCGACGTGTCGGCGAATAAATCCATCATCACCCGCTCCACCGTCCACGCCAAGGACACGGTCGCCTGGGAGGACGGCAAGACCTATCCGCAGGTCAAGCTCGACATCTCGTCGTTCTCGCACCCCTTCTACACTGGTCAGCAGAAGCTGATCGACACCGCCGGCCGCATCGACCGCTTTAAGAAACGTTTCGAAGCCACCGCCGGCAAGACCGTGGCGCGCAAGGCCGCTAAGGGTGCCGGCAAACAGCTCGCGCACGTCGGGCACACAGCCAAGCGCGAGAAGGTGCTTTCCACGGCGCCCACCAAGGAGCAGAAGGCCGCCGCCAAGAAGGCTCCCAAGGCCGAGAAGAAAGCTCCCGCCAAGAAGGACTAGCGGACCGACGCAGCTCCGGGCCCCGCCCTGGACCCCAAGACCGCCAAGCTGGACGCCGAGTACCGCGAGATCGAAGAGAAGCTCGCCGCGGGGGGGCTGTCGGCCGTCGAGATGAAGCAGCTCGCGGTGCGCCACTCCCAGATGGGTCCCTTGATCGCGCGGGTGCGCGAACTGGCGCGCGTGGACGTCGAGATCGAGGACTTGAAAGCTTTGGAGTCCGACTCCTCCATGAGGAGCATGGTTCAAGAAGAACTCCTGATGCTGGAGTCGCGCCGCGCCGCGCTCAACACGGAGATCCAGTCGGACCTCATCCCCAAGAACCCCGACGATTGGAAGAACTCCTTCCTGGAGGTCCGCTCCGGCGCGGGCGGCGAGGAGGCCTCCCTGTTCGCGGCGGAGCTCCTGCGGATGTACACGCGCTTCGCCGAGATCAAAGGCTGGAAGGTCCAGGTCCATGAGTATTCCCAGACCGGCCTCAAGGGCCTCAAGCAGGCCGTGATCTTCATCATCGGCAAGGATGTCTATTCGTGGCTGCGCCACGAGGGCGGCGTGCATCGCGTCCAGCGCGTGCCGGCCACCGAGGCCGCCGGACGCATCCATACGTCCACGGTGACCGTGGCCGTCATGCCCGAGGTCTCGGAGCTGGCCGAGATCGAGATCCGGCCCGAGGAACTCAAGGTGGACACCTACCGCGCCGGCGGCGCGGGGGGCCAGAACGTCAACAAAGTCGAGACCGCCGTGCGCATCACGCATATCCCCTCCGGCCTCATCGTCGAGTGCCAAGAAGAGCGCTCCCAGGGACGCAACCGCGAGAAGGCCATGAAGCGCCTGTACGCCATGCTTGCCGAGGCCGAACGCGTGAAGGCCGCCGCGTCGAACGCCTCCGCGCGTCGCTGCCAAGTCGGCACCGGCGACCGCTCGGAGAAGATCCGCACCTACAACTTCCCGCAGTCGCGCCTGACTGACCACCGCCTGGAGCGCTCCTGGCACAACCTCTCCGAGATCATGGAAGGCGGCATCGCCCCCGTGCTGGAGGCCCTGCGCGAGGAGCAGAAACGCCTGCTGATGGAGTCGACGCAATGAACTCCGCCGCGTGGCTGGCGAAAGCGGAGTCGCTGCTCAAAGAACGCGGAGTGCCGGAGCCCGGAGCCAGCGCCGAGTTTCTCTTGGCCGAGGTCCTCGGCGTCGGTCGTGGAGAGGCCGTGTTCCAGGCGACGCGACAGCTCACGCAGAAGCAGGCCTACAACTTCTGGGACTGGGTCAAGGAGCGCTCCCGGCGCGTGCCTCTGGCCTACATCATCGGCAGCCAGCCTTTCCTGGGCCTCAAGATCTTGGTGAGCCGGGATTGCCTCATCCCTCGGCCGGAGACCGAGGAATTGGCGCTGGAGTGCGAGCGCTTGGTGAAATCCCTCCAGGTCCCCGCCCCCCAACATATTAAGATATTGGAGATCGGGACCGGTACCGGCTGCATCGCCATCGTCCTGGCCCAGCTTTTGCCCCAGGCGACCGTGTTCGCCACCGACGTCAGCGACAAGGCTCTCAGGCTGGCGGAGAAGAATGCGGTCGCGCTCCAGGTCCACAGCCGCATCCGCTTCGTGCGTGAGGACCTTTTCAGCGACAAGCCGGCCCTGCACGGCTGGGCCGACCTCCTGGTCTCCAACCCGCCCTACATCCCGACCGGGGACCTCGACACGCTCGAGCCCGAGGTCCTCTGCGAGCCGAGGCTGGCGCTGGACGGCGGCAAGGACGGCCTCGACGCC